>AP025689.1:2412500-2770833 GCA_023168345.1 Lysinibacillus sp. PLM2
GTTAGTAAAAAGCCAGCCATTTCATTATCTATTTCAACAAAATTACAATCTTTACTATGACGTCGGTTGAAGAAAATTATCGGAATGCCCAAACTTTTCATCTCTTCATAGATTGGATCATCCATTAATATCGATGACATGATAATGCCGTCCACCTTGTTTTTAAAAATATAGCGATTTGTTATCTCTTCTTTATTATCATTGGAGAAATGAACAATTACCTGGTAATCCTTTTCATTCGCATAATCAACAATAGCACTAGTTGTATCCACAAAAAATGGATTATAAAGAGGACCTGAAATTAAAGCGATCGTTTTCGTTTGCTTACTTACAAGAGATCTGGCAACAGGGTCTGGGTGATAGTTTAATTCTTTAATCGCCTTCATTACTTTTTCAACCGTCTTTGGTCGCACTAATTCGGGAGAATTCAATACTCTTGATACAGTTGTTTGGCTAACATTTGCTAATTTTGCAACATCTTTAGATGATACCATGCTTTACCTCCTTTCTTATGATAAATACAAAGATATTAGAAAAAATTATTTTTTTCAAGGGAAAATATAAAATGATATCAATTTTAGATTATTCATTGTTTAATAAATACTAGTTAAATATCACGACATTAGTCTTTTGAAGCTTTACTTTCAATTTTTATTTAAACTATTTTAATATTATATTCAATTATAATAAAATAACTTTACTTTTAAAGCGTTTAAAGAACAACTTTTAATATTGACCTTGATTTGTATCAACTTATGTTTAGAATGTTGTTTATTTTAAAATCAAACTAAACAAATCGGGCCTTTGTTATCCACAAATTCTTTTTTAACTTTTGGTTCGAAATAATAATTTTGTTATTCAATTATAAAATATTTTTGTTTTTAAATAGTATTTAAATCTCTATTTATTTTCTATCAACCAAATCTTAAGTTATATAGAAATAATTAATTACCAAATAAATGGTACTATTGAATTATTTTCACCAAATATCATTTCAATTAAAAATGCACCCTAAAACGGGTGCATTTAAATGTATTTCTTTTAATACTCATCTTCTCGATAACCGAAATCACGTAGCTGTGTTTGCTTATTTCGCCAATCCTTTTGTACTTTAACCCAGAGTTCTAAGAAAACTTTTGAACCTAAAAGCATTTCGATATCTTTCCGCGCTAGTGTACCAACCTCTTTTAATAATACTCCACGTTTCCCAATGACAATTCCTTTTTGGGAGTCTCGTTCCACCATAATCGTTGCTTGTACGCGAATCATATTTTCATTTTCTTCATCACGTTTGATTTTATCAATAACAACAGCTATTGAATGCGGTATCTCCTCACGTGTTAAATGCAGAATTTTTTCACGAATCAACTCAGAAATAATAAAGCGCTCTGGATGATCCGTTACTTGATCGGCTGGATAATATTGAGGTCCCTCAGGTAAATATTTCTCGATCATTTCTAAAAGTGTTTCAACATTATTTCCTTCTAGAGCTGAAATAGGGATAATTTCTTTAAATGGAAATTTATCTTTAAAGGAATTAATAAAAACTAATAGCTCATCTGGATGTACTTGATCAATTTTATTAATGACTAAAAACACTGGTGTTGAATTTCCTTCGAGCATCTCAAGAATAAATTCATCACCTTTTCCTAGTTCTTCTTCAGCGTTAACCATAAACATCACAATATCTACTTCACGCAACGTATTTTTTGTTACTTTGAACATAAATTCGCCTAGCTTGTGTTTTGGTTTATGAACACCTGGTGTATCGATAAATACCATTTGGCTTGAATCTCTTGTTAAAACACCTTGAATTTTATTACGTGTTGTTTGTGGCTTATCTGACATAATAGCGATTTTTTGACCAATTACACGGTTTAAAAAAGTAGATTTCCCTACATTTGGTCGTCCTATGATTGAAATAAATCCTGACTTAAAGCTTTGATTTTCCTGTTGCATAATCTATGTCCTCCGGTGAAAAGGCAAATGGTATAATTTCGCCTACTGTTGTTTGTTGTATATCTCCCTTAAGATTTGTTAAGTATACTGGCATGTTCGCATCACAAAATTCACTCATTACTTGTCTACACGCGCCGCATGGAGCACATGGGCCATCTGTATCAGCTACAACTGCGATTGCTTTAAATTTTGTTACACCTTCCGATACTGCTTTGAAAAAGGCTGTTCGCTCTGCACAGTTCGTCATACTATAGCCAGCGTTTTCAATATTACATCCTAAATATACTTTGCCATCTTCCGCTAATAGTGCAGCCCCTACCGCAAACTTTGAATAAGGAACGTAAGCTTTTTCTCGCGCAATTTTCGATTGTTCTATTAATGTGTTCATATCCACTGTCATTTGGAATCAACTCTCCCCTCTAATTCTCTATTAAATTTATCCATTAAACCATTTTGGTACAAATATGAGCAGTCCTACAATAACACTTGTTATAGCAAAAACGAGAACTGCTCCAGCAGCAATATCCTTTGCCTGTTTTGCTAAAGGATGTATTTTGGGTGATGCAAGATCAACTACGCTCTCAATAGCACTATTAATCATTTCTGCACCAATAACTAACGAAATTACAATTATAATGATTAACCATTCAAGTAAGGACAGTCCCGTTAGTAATGCGGCTATAATTACGATCAACATAGTACCCACATGAATTTTCATATTTTGTTGTTTTAGGGCACTGAATATTCCTTGAAACGCATACCCAAATGATTTAATCAATTTGTAAAAATCCATTTAATCACGACCTAGACCGAATGAAGATAATATCTCATCTTGTTTACCAAACATTACTTTCTCATCTTCTGTAGTCATATGGTCATAACCTAACAGATGAAGAAAACCGTGAACTGCTAAAAAGCCTAATTCCCTTTCAAATGAATGGCCATATTCTTCAGCCTGTTCCTTCGTTCGGTCTACGGAGATGATAATATCACCTAATACACGCGGAATATCTTCCCCTACTATTTCAACTTCCCCTTCACCTAATTCTTCCAAAGCGAAAGAAATGACGTCTGTTGGTTGATCTTTATCACGATAATTACGGTTTATTTCATGAATTGCTTCGTTAGTAACAAATGTAATCGATACTTCTGTACCTTCTTGAACATTTTCTACTTTTGCTGTATGTTGAAGTAACTTTTCAACTAAATCAATATGTTCTTCTTTTACTTCGTTTGTTTCATCTAAAAAATCAATATTGATACTCATGGTTTCCTCCAAATATTGCATTATTCATCTTTTGGATATTCAATACGAGAATGGAATATCCCATTTAATGTTTCACACAATACTTCCTCTATAATTTTTAGTTCCTTGATTGATACATCACATTCGTCAAATTGATTTTCTTGTACACGGCTTTGAATAATTGAGTGAACAAGATTTCGAACTTTCTCAGCATTTGGACTTTTCATTGAACGAACAGCAGCTTCTACACTATCTGCGATACTAATAACCGCTGCTTCCTTCGTTTGAGGCTTTGGTCCAGGATAAGAAAATAACGCCTCATCTACTTCTTTTCCTTCTTCTTTCGCTTTATGAACAAAGAATTTTAATGTACTTGTCCCATGATGCTGTAAGGCAATATCGATAATTTCCTTCGGCATTTTATGTCGTCTAAGCAATTCCGCACCATCAGTTGTATGGGCAAGGATGATTTCAGCACTTCTTTCAGGTGGCAATGAATCATGAGGATTAATGCCTGACATTTGATTTTCAATAAAGAATGCTGGTCTCCTTGTTTTCCCCACATCATGGTAATAACAACCAACACGAGCGAGCAATCCATCGGCGTCTATGGCTTCACAAGCTGCTTCTGCCAAATTAGCTACCATAACACTATGATGATAAGTACCAGGTGTTTCCGTTAATATTTTTTTCAAAAGCGGATGGTTCGGATTAGATAATTCGATTAGTTTCATTGTCGACAATAATCCAAAAGCTGATTCAAAGAACGGTAATAATCCCATTGTTAATGCACCAGAAAGTAAACCCGATACTGTTGCCGCTATGGCATAAAACACTAATTCCAATAATCCATAATCTGTTTGAATCATTAATAAGTAAAAGGCGATAAATGCAACATTGATGATTGCAACAACACCACATGCTTTTAATAAATCAGACCTTTTTTCAATACTTCTCATAAAGTAAATACTTGCAAATCCACCAAATATAATATAAAGCGCTATATCCATTTGTAAAACTGCAGCATATCCTTCATGGAATATAATCCCTGCTGATGTTGCAATTAAGATCGTTACTAGGCTTGCCACTCTTTCATCCGTTAAAAGTCGAACAAGCATCGTTGCTAATGCTGTTGGATATAGGAATGCAATTTTCACATCAAATTCATCAACGAGTAGACTCATTAATTCCATTAATATAATGGAAAGTGAGTAAACAATTGCTGTAACAAGAACGGCGTTTCGTTTTTTTGTTACTTCCATTTTCAAACGATCAAATAATATATATAAAAAGGTCATTTGAGTAGAAATCAAAATCAGTAATCCAATAATCGGGTTAATCGATGAATGGTTATTCAACATTCCAAGCAATTCAAGTTGACGATACACTTCTCGATCAACTAAGTTACCTTCTTGAACAATGATCTGACCTTGCAAAATTCTAGTTGGTTCAACAGAATCACGAGCTTGTTTAATTAGTTCATCTGTCTTTGCTTGATCTAGAAATTCCGTTTCTACAATTGCTGCTCGTCCAATAATAATAACTGCATTTAATATAGAATGATTAATTTGAGTATTTTCTCGTATCTCATTTTCCAGTTCATTTCTTGCAGTATTAAGTTGTTCTTTTCTTATTGGGTTGGATAGCTTTGATTTTACTAGCGATTGAACTGTATTATTTGCATTTTGAATATCTGATTTTTCCGCAGTCAACAAAGACCATAAATGGTCATCTGAAAAAGCTAATAGCGACTGACTTTCAGTTATTTCATTTAACTTTTCACGTAGTTGTTCAATTTGTTCCTGTTTAGAAGGAATTCGAACTAGGTTTTCTGCTTCCTCTGATTCAACAATAACTTGACTTTTCTTTTCAATTTCTTCCCTTACATCAAAAACAATTTCAAATATAGAAGAAACCAGTTCAACACGATGCTCCGCAGTTTCTTCATTAAAATAATAAACAGGTTCAACAGCCTTTTCAGCTTCATTACGCTCTTGTTCTGTTTTAAACGTATCTTCAACAGTTTTAGCAGACCTAATCGTATCTGGTGCTAACTCAAAGGTTTCAATATCATATGTAACACCACGCACATTTTCAAACATCAGAAAAAATTGTAATATACCGGTTATGATTAAGACAATTATTAAAAAAATATTAAAGTTTATAAACTTGAGATTGTTTTTATAGTGCATATATTAACGCACCCCCAATAGTATATATATACTAGTTTACCAATATATCATATTAATTTCATTGTTTGTAATAAAACTTATTTTATTTGTAACTTTAAAAGTACAACTCGACCTAAATTAGGTCGAGTTGATGTACATCTGTGTAAGACAATCCATATTTATACACTTATTATAGCTGAAGTATAAGCTTCTAATTAGAGCACACTTTAGGTCACTTCATAATAATTTTATAATTCCTGCTCTGTATAAGCATGGATAATTTTTGCTACTAATGGGTGACGGACTACATCGCCCGCCTCTAACACTTGAAAATGTATGTCTTTAACATATTTTAAAGTTCGTTCAGCAACAATTAAGCCTGATTCAGTATTTTTGGGTAGGTCAATTTGTGATTTATCCCCAGTTATAACCATTTTTGAACCGAAGCCTAAACGTGTTAAGAACATTTTCATTTGGGCATGGGTTGTATTTTGTGCTTCGTCTAAAATGACGAATGCATCATCTAATGTACGACCTCTCATATAAGCTAGAGGTGCAATTTCAATCGTGCCACGTTCGATTAAACGCTGAGTTTGTTCTGCCCCGTATATATCATGTAAAGCGTCATAGAGTGGACGCAAATAAGGATCTACTTTTTCTTTTAAATCTCCAGGTAAAAACCCTAAAGACTCCCCTGCTTCAACAGCTGGTCGAGTTAAAATGATTCTTTTTACATGACCATTTTTTAAACTTTGAGTAGCCATCACGACTGCTAAATAAGTTTTCCCTGTTCCAGCGGGTCCAATTCCAAAAACAAGGTCTCGATGGCGAATGGCTTTTATATATTCCCGTTGACCAATTGTTTTTGCTCGAATCGGTGTTCCTTTATAGTTTCGTGCGATTTCTTCTTCATATAGTTCTGCAAAATATTCAATCGTCCCTTTGTTCACCATTTCTATTGCCGTCGCAACATCACGAGAATCAATATTAATCCCTTTTCTTATTACTTTGAGAAGTGCTTGTAATAATTCCGTAGCATATTTTTTTCGCTCTTGTTCACCTGTAATTTGAATAACTTCTCCGCGCGTAATAATTTGAACTTGAAATGTTTCTTCAATTAATTTAATATTTGCGTCTTTCATTCCAAGTAGCATTACTGCTTCATTTGGGTTTTCCACTTGTAGTACTGATAATTGTTCTGACATTAAATCAATCTCCTTGACGAATAGGGTATGGTTTTGCAATGTTTTCATTTACCAAAAATAGGACTTTCCCTTTAACTTTATCACCATCGAAGGTGACGTGCAAAATGTTTTCTTTTTTTATGATTGTTTTTGGTGGTAAAGATTTTAATATTTTTTCGTGCAAGAGTGGCAAAATAAACGATTCGATTTGGTCTTCTGAAATCTCTTGCGTTGATGTAATGAACTCTTGAGTCTCTTTGATTTCGACAAAGCTTGAAAGCCATCCCGGTAAACTGACTTCTCGAAACGATTGTTCCTGCTCCTTCTCATCATTTATTTTAAAATTGATTGTCCATTTCCTTTCTGTTGCAGAAACGAATTGGACTGTTTTAGGTATAGTGAATTCCGTTTCCAGCCAGTAATCTGCATATACTTCTCCAACAGCTCCGACGGCAACGGACTTATCCCCCACAGTAATCACTCCTGAAACTAACGTATCACCTTCATAAACCGTCGTATTAGGTAAAACTCGCCGTTCTCCACTGGATAAAACGAAATGAGTAATGACACCACTTTTTGTTGCTACTAAATGATTTAGTTGATCCGGTTTTTCGTCCTTATTATCAGTAATTGGTGCAAGTTGCGGTACAATTGTTACCTTGCTACCCTTTTTAAAAATATGCACCCACGAAAGATCTCTTACTTCTTCCATAATTGTTTGTCTAATTTCAAAGTCAGACTCTATACTTTTTTTGAGTACAGGACTATCAAGTGACAGTTTTTCTTTAATCACATTTTCTACTGCAACCCTTAGTTCTGGTGTTTCTGCATCTACTTGTACTTCCCAAACAAATTGGGAAGATACGATTGGAATAATCACTAATAGTAACAATCCAACAAGAGTCCAAATTTCCTTTTGAAAAATCCTCGATGACTGTAAGTATCTAATTTTTAGCTTTAATCGATATTTTTTTCTCACAGCACGTAAGATTTTAATATCTTTTCTTGTAATCTCAAACTTGACCTCTGTATTTGTAATAACTAAATTTTTTATCTTCACATTTTTTTGGTGAAGTTGTGAGATAAAAGAATGAACTTTATCATTTTTCGTAATTTTTATTTCAACAGGACGACTATCAAGTTTCATGATGATCCCCCTGTTTCTTCATTTCAATACTTAGCAACTCTTCCACATGTATTATTAATTCTTCCACTTTCAACACATCAATATGTACTTTTTCTGCTTTTACATATATATAAAATTGTTCATATATAAAAGCACAGTGGCGTTCTGAGGCTTCTAAAAATTTATATTTTCCAATAAATTTTAATTGTTCACAATTTGATATTTCCATTAAAGGTTCTGTTTGGAATAATTTTTTCAAATAAAAACGCCCCCCTTTCGCAAAATTATATGCAATACGATAGGGGGACATGATTTAAATCATAAAGTTATCTTTGTTTCGCTTTTGGAGGGCCGATAATTTCTGACGTAATAATGGCCTGAACCAATGCCCTTCTTGTCTTTGGTACAAAGGATCCAATTTCAGTTTGTTTTATTGGATCTTTTTTCATTTGAATTAATTCTGTTTCTTTACCTCTTGCGGATCTAGTCACATCCAGATTAGGTCTACTTTCTCTTACATTTGGAGTAGGAGTTACTAAGTCCCTAGATTCTGGTTGAACCTGTTGTATCTTTGGTTGTTCAAAGGTTTGAATCGTTCTGCCATTTGTTTTTTGAGGTTCATTTTTATGATTAAGCTGATCAAAAATGTCTCTTGCAAAATCTTCTAATGACATAGCAGTAGGAATAGGCTTCTTCTTCTCCTCAAAGCGTTTGTCATTAAAATCATCAAATTCCATTGGTAAAGAGTTTGGTTTGTTATTGAAAGGTGGCATTTGCTTGTCGTTTTTGTTTTTATTTTTATTTGAAAACAAAGAACCTAAGACAGCAAATATTATCATTAAAATTATGCCTTCCATGCAGTACGAACACTCCCTTCAGAAGGTGTGTAACTCACATTATTTTTCAGGTGTATCTGGTTTTTCATTTGTTACTTTCGCGATTGAATCACGCATAGAAGTGTCCGCTTGGATATTTTTATAATTCATATAATCCATAATTCCAAAATTTCCTGAACGTAATGCTTCAGCCATTGCCATTGGAACCTCTGCTTCTGCTTCTACTACTTTCGCCTTCATTTCTTGTACTTTTGCAACCATTTCTTGCTCTTGTGCCACGGCCATTGCACGACGCTCTTCAGCTTTAGCCTGGGCAATATTTTTGTCAGCTTGCGCTTGTTCAATTTGTAATTCAGCACCAATGTTTTTACCTATATCAACATCCGCAATATCAATGGATAAGATTTCAAAGGCAGTACCTGAATCTAGTCCTTTTGCTAATACCGTTTGAGAAATTAAATCCGGATTTTCTAATACTTTCGAATGACTTTCACTTGAACCGATAGTTGATACAATACCTTCGCCTACACGAGCGATGATTGTATCTTCACCAGCACCACCGACTAAACGGTCTAAGTTAGCACGAACTGTAATACGCGCCTTCGCCTTCACTTCAATACCATTCATAGCTACACCAGCAATAAACGGAGTTTCAATCACTTTTGGATTAACAGACATTTGTACAGCCTCTAATACATCTCGACCAGCTAAATCGATCGCTGCACATCTTTCAAAGGATAATTCGATATTCGCTCTTTGTGATGCAATTAATGCATTTACAACGCGGTCTACGTTACCTCCCGCTAAATAGTGGGATTCTAATTGGTTAATCGATACACCTAACCCTGCTTTATGTGCTTTAATTAAAGGATTAACGATTCTTGAAGGAATAACACGACGTAATCTCATCCCAATTAACGTAAAAATACTTACCCTAACCCCTGCAGCAAGGGCGCTAATCCACAGTGCAACTGGAACTAATGTAAAGAACACTGATAAGATAATAATTGCAATAACAGCTATAATAATAAAACTGATTAATGCTCCATCTTCAAAAATTCCCATTTTATTTCATCTCCTCTTTTATTTCTCTCACGACAATGCGTGAACCTTCTACCTTCATAATTTCTACTTTCTTATTTAAATTGATGTAACTACCCTCTGAAACAGCATCGATTCTTTCATTATCAACTAGAATGGTTCCTGCAGGTCGTAATGGAGTTAAAGTTTCTCCTACCTTCCCAATTAGATCTAGTCGATTTTCATTTGAAACATAGCCTTCTTCAGTAGTAGTTGCATCTCTTAAAACAAGCTTGTTAAAGAAGTGTAACCTTTTTCCAAGGAACTTCATCATAACCACCATTCCTATCACAGCAATAATTATTGCTATTAAAATTGAATATGCCATATGGACAACACTTTCCCCAGCAAACAATAAGCTGATAATGACGAGAGCTCCACCAATAAGACCAACAATACCGCCAGGAACAAAGAACTCGGCTAGCAGCAATGCAAAACCGATTATAAATAATATGATTGACTCATATCCTGCAAATCCTGCCACGGTATGACCAAAGAAGAATAATGCTAAAGATGTGATACCTACTGTGCCTGGTAACCCAAATCCAGGTGAAAACAACTCTATTGCCAATCCTAAGCTTGCTATCGTTAATAATAAAGTGACAACAACCGGATTAGTGATAAATCTTGCAACTTCTTCTGCAATAGTAGGCTTTACTTCTACGATTTCACTATTTGTTAGTCCTTCTAAAGCTAAAATCTCATCCAAGTTTTGCACCGTACCTTCTGAATAACCTACTTTTTTTGCTTCCTCGGCAGATAAAGTTAGTAGACTTCCCTCTGGCGCCCGATATTCAGGTAAATGTTGCGAGGGATCTGCCATTGCAAGTGCGAATTTTGGTTCTCGTTCGGATTTTTCTGCTGCTGCTTGCATTTGAGCTTTCCATGCACTATCTGCTTTTGCTTCAGCTGCATTTCCTTCACCATCGATTATTTGTGCGGCACCAATTGTTCCATTTGGCACCATATATATTTTATCAGCATGTAAGGCTAAATAAGCCCCAGCAGAAAGCGCATGTGAATTAATAAAAGCAAAAATATCTGGCTCTGTTTCATCCATTAATCTTGCAATGTCATAAGCAGCATCTACGTAACCACCTGGTGTATGTATTTCCAGTATTATGGCCTCAGCACCATTTTCAGTAGCTTCATCAAAGGCCCGATCTAAAAAAGAATATAATCCTTTTTCAACTTGATTTTCTAAAGGAATATGGTATACCTTTTCATTTGCAAAAGCTTGAACAGTTGGGAAAATGAATAACAAAGCAAATGATAATAAAACAATCCAATTAAATCGCTTCATAGTCTGTTTCACTCCTCCTTTCCCATTACTTATATTATGTATACGGTTACGAGTATCTAAAAGTTTCAAATATTTCTATGAATTTATTTTACACTACCTAATGATGTATGAAAGTCATCTGTTTGTAAAAAATAAAATAAAATGAAAAATACCCTAGTATTTGTATAAAACAAACACTAGGGTATGTCATTTCGAAATTTAGAAGAACTAAAATTGCGTGTTATGAACGTAGGGATTGACAGGAAAAATTACCACTTACGTTTACGTGCAGCTTCTGATTTCTTTTTGCGTTTTACGCTTGGTTTTTCATAGAATTCGCGTTTTCTTACCTCTTGAATAGTACCACTTTTTGATACAGTACGTTTGAAGCGGCGAAGAGCATCTTCAAGCGATTCGTTTTTTCTAACGACAGTTTTTGACATCTCTCTTTCCCTCCCTCCGAACACACGTCAATACACATCTGTGGATGAATCACAGTTTGTGTACTAAAGAATTATATCGTAATGTAAAAGCCTAGTCAATAGAAAGTGTGAAATTACATTTTTATCCTAAACTTTTTTAATCAATAATTTGAATCAGATGATAAACCATTCATGATAGCAACACCAGAACTTGCTCCAATTCTAGTTGCTCCGGCTTCAATCATTTTTTTCATATCCTCTAAGTTACGAACTCCGCCGGAAGCTTTAACTCCAATTGTTGGTCCTACAGTTTTTCTCATTAATGCTATATCCTCAGCAGTTGCTCCACCTGTTGAAAACCCTGTAGAAGTTTTTACAAAATCTGCACCTGCTTGAACTGATAATTCACATGCTTTTACTTTTTCTTCTTCTGTAAGTAAACATGTTTCGATAATAACCTTTACTAATGTACCATTAGCAGCTTTCACCACTTCTTTAATATCATTTAAAACAGTTTCATAATCTTTGTTTTTTAATGCACCAATATTAATGACCATATCAATTTCAGTAGCACCATTTGCAATGGCGTCTTTAGTTTCAAATGCTTTTACACTTGAAGTAGTGGCACCTAATGGAAATCCTATTACAGTACAAACCTTTACTTCAGAGTTTCCTAATTTATCTGCACAAAGTTTAACCCAAGTTGGATTGACACATACTGAAGCAAATTGATAATGTAATGCCTCTTCACAAATTTTTTCAATTTGCTCTTGAGTCGCATCTGCTTTTAGTAAAGTGTGATCGATGTAAGCTGCGTAATTTGTTGACATATAGATTGCCCCTTTTTCATTTTTAAGTTGTACGTACGTCTAATAATACCATTAATATAAAATGAAGTGAAAAATATGAAATATTAAGACAACTTTATGAAAAAAAAAGTCGGTAAAACCATTAAAGGATTTTACCGACTTTTGTAATTACTGCACTTGTTCTTCTAATACTCTAACAAATTGGCCTTCATTATGAGGATAACCAGCTTTTGTAATTTTTACTTTTACTAATTTACCGATTAGCTCATCACTACCTTCAAAGACTACTCTTAAATAGTTGTCAGTATATCCTGCTATTAAGTTATCCTGATTGCTTTCAGTTATGTGTTCCTCAGGAATAACTTCTAATACTTCACCCTCGAAGCGAGACGCATATTCTTTAGCTAATTGATCATTCAATGTAATTAAGCGATGAACACGTTCATTTTTCACTTCTTCATCCACTTGGTCTTCCATACGTGCTGCAGGTGTACCTGTACGTTTTGAGAATGGGAAAACGTGTAGCTCAGCAAATTTGTGCGCTGCAATGAAATTATATGTTTCCATGAATTCCTCTTCTGTTTCACCTGGGAAGCCAACAATTACATCCGATGTTATTGCTAAATCAGGTAATGCATCGTTCAATTTACGTAGTCTTTCTGCAAAGAAATCCATCGTATATTTACGTCGCATTCTCTTTAATACAGTATCTGAACCTGATTGGATTGGTATGTGTAAATGACGAACAACGATATTCGAATTTTTCAATACTTCAATGACTTCATCTGTTAATTGTGAAGCTTCGATAGATGAAATACGAAGACGTTTAATACCTTTTACTTTTGATTCGATATCACGAAGCAATTGTGCTAGGTTATAATCTTTGAAATCTTGCCCATATCCACCTGTATGGATACCCGTTAATACGATTTCTAAATAGCCAGCATCAACAAGCTGTTGTGCTTGTTTGATTACTTCCTGTGGATCACGTGATCGCATAAGACCTCGTGCCCATGGAATAATACAGAAGGTACAGAAGTTGTTACAGCCTTCTTGAATTTTCAATGACGCACGTGTTCTATCAGTAAAGTAAGGCACATCCAATTCTTCATAAACACGGTTTTTCATGATATTGCGTACTGCGTTAATCGGTTGTCTTTCTTGTTTGTATTGTTCAATAAAACCTAACATTTTTTGTCGATCTTGTGTACCTACGACAATATCGACACCTGGAATTGCCATAATTTCTGCTGGTGATGTTTGAGCATAACAACCAGTTACACAAATAACAGCATCTGGGTTTTGACGTACTGCACGTCTAATAACTTGACGTGATTTTTTATCACCAGTGTTTGTAACTGTACATGTGTTAATGACATACACATCTGCCTGATGTTCAAAATCCGTACGTTCATATCCTTGTTCTTTAAACAGCTGCCAAATCGCCTCTGTTTCATAATGGTTAACTTTACAACCTAATGTATGGAAAGCCACTGTTGCCAAGGCTTGTACACCTCTTTCATTCAAATTCATATGAAATGGCAGAAAGCGCATAGACGGGCGCTGTTTCTGCTCGTAATATTCTTGGTCCAAGTGACATCGTTTCCGCACCAGCTTTAATAAGGCTTTCTGCTTCAATACGAGAAATTCCACCTTCAGGGCCAAATACTAATAAAATAGACTTCGATTCATTATCATACACTTTTTTTAGCTTATCCGCAAATCTTGTGCGTATTTCACTCTTAGCATCTTCTTCATCGGCTACAAAAACTGCATCGTAATTTTGAATAATCGATAATAACTCTTTAAAAGAAATTGGATTAGCTATATTCGGTATAACAGTTCGGTGTGATTGTTCAGCTGCTTCCTGAGCAATTTTTTGTAGCCGTTCTGTTTTCTTTTCCCCTTTTTTGTCGTCCCATTTAACAATAGACCGTTCTGCTTTAAAGGGAATTAGACCATTCATCCCTAGCTCTGTCCCCTTTTGGGCAATAAACTCTAATTTATCCCCCTTCGGAAGACCACATGCAATATCAACACGGATAGGCATTTCAGGAGACGGAACAATTACTCCTGTGCTTCGGACCGTTACATCTAGTCCAATATTAACAATTTCACATATGTATGCAACCTGAGATACGACAGCAACAATTTTGTCCCCAACTTCCATACGCATTACCTTCGTAATATGACGTGCACTTTCTCCTGTAACGGTTAATTCTTTTTTATCATCAAAAGTGTCTTGTACAAAATAACGTTGCATTTCGTACCTCCGAGTTCAAATAAGATATTTTAATAGAAAGAGGCTGACCCAAGTATTAACTTTGGACCTGCCTCTGTACATTTTTAAGGACGCGAAGCGATAATGGCAACCCAATCTTCCATCATTAACACTTCATCAATGGTAAATCCTGATTTTTCTAATGCTTCTTTTACTTCATCCTTTTTAAATCCAATAATACCAGAAGTGATATATTTACCACCAGGTTTTACTATCGAAAATGCATCGTCAGTAAAGGATAGAATAATTTCGGCTAATAAATTTCCTACAACGATATCGGCTGGTTCACTTACTGTATCCAATAAGTTACCATGGAATACTTCAACTCTATCATGCACTCTGTTTAATTCAACATTTTCACGAGCCGCTTTCACAGCAACCTCATCTAAATCTAATGCATGAACTTTGCGAGCACCTAGAAGAGCAGCACCTATAGATAGGACACCTGAGCCTGTGCCCACATCTATCACTACATCATTGGCTTTCACCACTTTTTCAAGTGCCTGTAAACACATGACAGTTGTTGGATGCGTACCAGTCCCGAAAGCCATACCTGGATCAAGTTCAATGATTAATTCATCAGTATTAACTGGTGTATAGTCTTCCCATGTTGGTACAATTGTAAAACGCTCGGAAATTTTAACAGGATGATAATATTGTTTCCATGCTGTTGCCCAATCTTCTTCATCAACAACAGCTGTTTTCAATAATTGATCGCCAATGTTAATATCAAAGTTTTTTAGATTTGCTAAAGCAAGTTTTATTTCTTCAACAGTTTCTGCTAAAAAGCTAGATGCAGGTAAATATGCTTTTACAACTACTCCATTTTTTGGATAATCATTCGGATTTAGTTGATAAATTTCACCAAATTGATCTTTTCTTTCCTTTAGTATTTCTGTTGAATCTTCAATAACAACTCCACTTGCCCCTGCTTCGTGGAAAGTATTCGAAACAGCTTCAACTGCTTCGTTTGTTGTTAATAATGAAATTTCTGTCCATTTCACTTGCATTCAGCTCCTCTAAATATTCATAGCAAATCAATAATTAATCAATACTATATTAACGAAGGATTAACCACTTATTCACTGTAATTAATCACCTTTAAATGTTTTTCTTATTTTATCAAATAAAGAACTACCATGTTCTTCAGGTATATCTCCACTTATTTCAGCAAAGTCACGTAATAGTTGTTTTTGTTTTTCCGTTAGCTTCGTTGGCGTTACGACTTTTACAATCACGTATTGATGACCTTGGCCATAACCGTGAACATTTTTAACCCCTTTATCTTTCATTCGGAATTTTTCACCCGATTGTGTTCCTGCTGGTATTTTCAGCTTCACTTTCCCATGAATAGTTGGAACTTCTATTTCATCGCCAAGCGCTGCCTGAGGGAATGTTAGCTTTAGTTCATAGTAAATATCATCGCCATCTCGTTCAAAATACTCATGATCACTTACGATAAATACAATATATAAATCGCCAGCTGGTCCGCCATTTTTACCAGGTTCACCTTGACCTGATACTCGTAACTGTTGACCATCGTCTACACCTGCTGGAATTGTAACTTTGATTTTTTTACGTTTTTGAACATTACCTGATCCGTGACAAGTAGCACATTTTTCAACAATAATTTTACCAGTACCACGACAAGTGTTACATGTTCTTCTATTTACCATACGACCAAATGGTGTCTCAACTGCTTGATTGATTTCCCCTACACCATTACAATTTGTACATGTTTTTGGAGAAGTGCCAGGTTTTGCCCCTGATCCGCTACAAGTATGACATGTTTCTTCTGTTGGGATTTCGATTTCAGTTTGTTTTCCAAACACTGCATCTTCAAATGATATTTTCATTCTATATTGAAGATCATCACCTTTACGAGGTGCATTCGGATCAGATCGGCGACTTCCTCCACCGAAGAACGAACTAAAGATATCGTCGAAACCACCAAAGCCAGAAAAACCGCCCCCACCAAAGCCAGCGCTAGGACCTTCGTGACCGAATTGATCATATTGGGCACGTTTATTATCATCACTTAAAACCTCGTATGCTTCAGCAATCTCTTTAAATTTTTCATCGGCACCTGGCTCTTTGTTAATATCAGGATGATATTGTTTTGATAGTTTGCGATATGCTTTTTTTATCTCATCTTTGGTTGCGCTTTTACTTACTCCAAGTACTTCATAATAATCGCGTTTACTCATCGTTCACACTCCGCTCTATTTACATAACGTTTATTGTAGCATACTTTGGCTGAAAACTTTTGTGAATTTATTTAAACACTCTGCTTTTCCTAATCTAGCTCCGCACGTTTGCCGCTCGGAATCACTTCGACTCTATCCACGAAGGCAAAAAGCACCTTCGCAGCTAGAGTGTCTGAGCGCTGAGGCTCACACGATGTGAGTCACGTCGACGATGCCACATGGATGTGGCGTTTTCGTCGACGCGCGGCAGAACCAACGTGCTTCGCTTTTCTTTTGTCTAGCTCCGCACGTTTGCCGCTCGAGTCGCTTCGACTCTATCCACGAAGGCAAAAAGCGCCTTCGCAGCTAGAGTGTCTGAGCGCTGAGGCTCACACGATGTGAGTCACGTCGACGATGCCACATGGATGTGGCGTTTTCGTCGACGCGCGGCAGAACCAACGTGCTTCGCTTTTCTTCTTACAATGAAAAAGTCAAAGTCCGTTTTCGGCTTTGACTTTTTCAACTCAAATAAATATCTCAGTAATTTCAATAATGTCTAACTATGCCGGTAGCTAATGAATACAATCCTGTACGGATGAAAAATCAACGTACTTTTATGTGTAAGTCTAACAGGATGTACTGTTTTTTAGGTCAGTTGTTCTTTAGAAACTGAGACTCCTAAAAGAATTGACTTCTAAGAAGTTTTAGTTTTTCTTAACGTGTATTTTGTAAAGTTATGGGCAAACTACCTCTTATTTATCATCTTTTACTTCTTCAAAGTCAGCATCTACTACACCGTCATCTTTTTTAGTGTTTGTATCAGCACCTGCTTCACCTTGTGCCGCTTGAGCTGCAGCCGCAGCTTGTTCGTACACTTTCATCACAAGTGGTTGTAGTACGCCTTCTAATTTTTCTTTTGAAGTTTTAATTCCTTCAAGTTCACCAGCTTCTAATGCTTTTTTCAGTTCTTCTTTTGCATCTTCTACTGATTTTTTCTCATCTTCAGTAATTTGTTCACCAAGGTCTGTGATTGTTTTATCGACTTGGAAAACTAATTGATCTGCTTCATTGCGAAGTTCAGCTTCTTCTTTACGTTTAGCGTCTGCCTCTGCATTTGCTTCAGCGTCTTTAACCATACGTTCAATTTCTTCTTCTGAAAGACCTGAATCAGATTTAATTACAATTGTTTGCTCTTTTTGAGTTCCTAAATCTTTTGCTTTAACAGATACAATACCGTTTTTATCAATATCAAAAGTTACTTCAATTTGTGGTACACCACGTGGAGCTGGTGGAATATCTGTTAATTGGAAGCGACCTAATGTTTTGTTATCAGCAGCCATTGGACGTTCACCTTGTAACACATGAATGTCTACTGCTGGTTGATTGTCTGCTGCTGTTGAGAACACTTGTGATTTTGACGTTGGGATTGTTGTATTACGTTCGATTAATTTTGTAAATACACCACCCATTGTTTCAATACCTAAAGAAAGTGGTGTAACGTCAAGTAATACGATATCCTTAACATCACCAGTGATAACCCCACCTTGAACTGCAGCACCCATTGCTACAACTTCGTCAGGATTTACACCTTTATGTGGTTCATGACCAGTTTCTTTTTTCACAGCTTCTTGAACAGCTGGAATACGAGTAGAACCACCAACTAAAATAACTTTATCTAAATCTGAAGCTGATAAATTAGCATCTTTTAAAGCTTGACGCACAGGAATGATTGTACGTTCAACTAAATCGCGAGTAATTTCATCAAATTTCGCACGTGTTAAGTTAACTTCTAAGTGAAGTGGGCCGTCTGCTCCCGCTGTAATGAATGGTAATGAAATTTGAGTAGAAGTTACACCTGATAAATCTTTTTTCGCTTTTTCAGCTGCATCTTTTAAACGTTGCATTGCCATCTTATCTTTTGATAAATCGATGCCATTTTCTTTTTTGAATTCTTCTACTAAATAATCAATAACTTTTTGGTCGAAGTCATCTCCACCAAGCTTGTTGTCACCTGCTGTTGCTAATACTTCAAATACGCCATCACCTAATTCAAGGATTGATACGTCGAATGTACCACCACCAAGGTCAAATACAAGGATTTTTTGATCTTGATCTTGTTTATCTAAACCATAAGCAAGTGCTGCTGCTGTTGGTTCGTTAATAATACGTTCTACTTCTAATCCTGCAATTTTACCAGCATCTTTTGTTGCTTGACGTTGAGCATCATTGAAATATGCAGGTACTGTTATAACAGCTTTTGTAACAGTTTCACCTAAGTATTCTTCTGCGTAACCTTTTATATATTGTAAAATCATTGCTGATACTTCTTGAGGAGTATACTCTTTATCTTCAATTTTTACTTTTTCGTTAGTACCCATTTTTGATTTAATTGAAAGAATAGTGTTTGGGTTTGTAATTGATTGACGTTTTGCAACTTCACCAACTTGACGCTCACCATTTTTAAATGAAACCGCAGATGGAGTTGTTCTATTACCCTCTGGATTTGGAATAACTTTTGGTTCGCCACCTTCTAAAACCGCTACACATGAGTTTGTTGTTCCTAAGTCAATACCAATAATTTTGCTCATTTTAAATTTATCCTCCTATATTTAAACACCAATAAAAGTGCATTTTACAATCTTCAAAGATTATTCGTTTACAGATACCATAGATGGTCTTAATACGCGATCTTTAAGTTTATAACCTTTTTGAAGCTCACGTAATACAATACCAGATTCTTTTTCAGTATCAGATTCTTGCATAACCGCTTGATGTACATTCGGATCGAATTGTTCACCTTCAGCTACTATAGCCTCTAATCCTTCTTTGTTTGTTGCATCTACTAATGTGCGATATACCATCTCTATCCCTTTGTATAATGATTTCGCATCCTCAGAAGTTACTTCAACTTCTAAAGCACGCTCCAAGTTATCAATGACAGGTAATAAATCTGTTAGTAATTTTTGAGAGCGATATTTTTCAGACGCCTCACGATCAAGTTGATTACGACGGCGCATGTTATCAAAATCAGCTCTTAAACGTAAAAAGCGATTTTCTTCTTCTTTTAGCTTTGCTTCTAGTTCAGCAATTTTTGCTTCATACTGCTCTTCAACTGAAAGTTCTGCTTGCGCTCCCTGCTCGGCACCTTCAACAGAATCATTTTCAATAGTTTCTAGAGCATCCGTTTGATTTTCTTCTTGATTGATCACTTCTTCTAGTTCTTGGTCCTTCTTTTCTGTCGCTTCAGACACAATAAATCCTCCTTATAGCCCATCCATCAAATTCCTCGTAAGAGTGTTAGTCAGGGCATTTCTCATGACATCTATTAAAGAAACTACTCGTTGGTAATCCATCCGGGTAGGTCCGATAATGGCAATTGACCCTTTCTGTTCATTTCCTATTAAGTAAGTAGCTGTAATAACGCTACAGCCTTCCATTGCTAAATGGTTATTTTCAGAACCGATTCGGATATGGATATCATTATCTTCTGGATGGAATAGAGATATCACCTGACTTTTCTTATCCATTAAGTCCATCAACATTCTAACCTTGTTTAAATCGTGGAATTCAGGCTGATTCAACATATTCAGTTTACCAGCAAAGTATATTTCACTTTCCTTTTCAACCGATAACATTTTGTTAAGTGACTGATAAAAAGAATCTCCCGTTTTTATATGCTGTCTTAAAACTTCAAGTGCTTCAAATTCTAGCTTGGTTTGAAGTTCTAATAAAGGAACACCAGCTAAACGTTCATTTAAAATATTTACAGTCTTTTCAATGTCCGATGCATCAAAGCCTTTCGGTAAAGTAATGGTACGATTTTCAACATGACCGTTGTCAGTTACAATGATAGCCACAGCTGCCTGATCTGTTAACGGAACTATTTGAAACTTTTTCACGCGATGTTTGCCAACATTCGGTCCAAGTAATATTGTTGTGTAAGATGTTAAATCAGACAATATGTTAGCAGATTCACGAATTAGTTGTTCAATCTCTATCATTTGACTTTTAAATAATGATTGAATTAAACCTATATCTTTAATCGGCATAGCCTTTGGCTGTAACAGGTGATCTACATAAAAACGATATCCCTTCTCTGACGGTACTCTCCCAGAAGAAGTATGAGTTTTTTCTAAAAAACCTAACTCTTCTAGATCCGCCATCTCGTTTCTAATTGTAGCAGGGCTGAAATTAATCCATTCCTTTTTAGAAATTTGACGTGAGCCTACCGGCTGAGCTGAACTAACAAAATCATCAACGATTACCTGTAATATTTGTAATTGTCGATTTGTTAACAAATTCATCACCTCTGTTAGCACTCACAACTAAAGAGTGCTAATGCTATTATTAAATTATCAAAAGTCGCTTTTTATGTCAACGGAATCGCCCTAGTCCCCTAATAAAAATTGCTGAAAGATTTCATTCCCAACAAAACGTCCTTTTCGACTTAGTCTAATTCCCCGTTCATCAGCGATTAATAGCTGTTCATCTACAAGCTGATTGATGATGTCTTCATATTTTTCCAACATAGAAATACCAAATTTCTTCTCGAAGGATTCAAATGATACCCCTTCATTTTTACGTAGACCTAAAAACATTTGCTCTTCGCACTTTTCTTCGATTGTTACTTCATGCTGATGTAATATTGGTCTTTCCCCATTTAAGATGCTATCCAAATACTTTCTTATTGGCCCTATATTGGAGTATCGAATATTTCGCGTATAGCCATGGGCACCTGCTCCTACTCCAACATACTCATCATTATCCCAATAAATCTTGTTATGTGTTGAGATATAACCATTTTTCGCAAAATTGCTAATCTCATATTGCTTTAGGTCGTGAAGTTCCATTTGTTTCATTAATGCATCGTACATTTCTGCTTCTAAATCTTCTGTTGGCAAATTTAACTTACCTTTTGCGTACTGAATATAAAACACTGTTTTCGGTTCAACAATTAAAGAATATGCAGAGTAGTGAGGGAGGTTTAATGCAAGTGCTTTTTCTAAAGTATCCTCCCATTGCTCCATAGTCTGCCCAGGTAAACCATACATTAAATCAATATTTATATTATTAAATCCAACATGTCTCGCATTCTCAATTGTTTCGTAGACATGTTCATTTGAATGTGTTCTACCCAGCTTTTTTAACAATGTTTGATCAAACGACTGTACACCTAAACTAATTCGATTAACGCCACCATTTTTTAATGCTTTCAATTTATCTACTGTTAATTCATCAGGATTTGCTTCTGATGCAAACTCAACTAATTCACCTGTAGGTATTTGCGATTGAATGATCTCCAATAGTCTACTGATTTGATTTGCAGATAAAGCTGTTGGTGTTCCTCCGCCTAAATAAATGGTTTCAATATGATCAAAAACTTCTGGTTGTTGTTTTTGAATGAAGCTAATTTCTTTTCCTATTGCTTCGATATATTCATCTACAGGTTGGTTTTTAAAAAATACTTTATTGAAATCACAATAATTGCAAATTTGGTGACAGAAAGGGATATGGATATAGACACCTCGCGCCATGGTAGTTCACTTCTTTCTATTTTAAGACTTTCATATCTACTCATTGTAATCGTTCATCATAATAATTCAATTGTTCTTCCTCGGGTAAATATATGAAAAGACAGACTCACGATTCGAGTCTGTCTAAAAATACGAATGTATTTTATTATTTCTTATCATCCATTTTCAGCACAGCCATAAATGCTTCATATAGCATCACAATAGTTCTGTGTATCGTAACATATTTATTTGTATTTAACAAAGCTTTGATATAACTAGTTTTATGAGGACTTTAATATTTGTTTCTATCATTTTATATTTTTTTGTATCCACCCAAAACTATTAATTACGGTGGCAAGTAGGTGGATTTTATAACAGACAACTATTTCCGGTTGTCTGTTTTCTTTTGCTTTCATTTGCTATAATTAACCACAAATTATACATATAATGTAAAAGGGGCGATTGCAAATTGAGAAGAGTATTTTTTGTTGGATTGTTTTTTTTATTACTTCTTGCTGGCTGTAATAAAGAAGAGGTTATAATAGAAGACGACATACAAACCGATGATTCTGTTTCTTCAGTTGAAATAGAGAATACTGAAGAAGTTACAAAAGTACAAAATGAAACAACAGACGAAGAATCTTACGAAAAAGCTTATGCTGCGGATAGAGCTAAAAAAGATGCTTTGAGGGAAGAAAAGAAAATCATTGATGCTGCAATCGAAAAAGACCCTACTGTAGAACAACCGAAATATATAACTACTATACAAACTCTTTATCAAGAAGATGTTAGTGAAGGGATAAAAAAAGAAGTAGCTGAAATTTGGCCAGACGATCCTAATAAACAAGAAGAAATGTATACCGAATATCTTATGGATTACTTTGACTTAGATAAACTTGAAGTAACTTTCACGAACGAATATTACATCATAGAAAAAGCTTTTGAGATACATGGGTATAATTTCGAAATGGTAAAAGCGAATTACGAAAATGAAATGGATGAGTATTTCGGCATTAAATAGAAACAACCAGGTCAATTTGCGACCTGGTCTTTTTTATCTTCTCTTATAAATTTTTTAGCGAAATTCACTTGTCTTTTTACATACGGATCATCAGCTTCTCCACCAAGTTCAAACCAATCAATGATTCGTTGATAAACATCTTCTAAAACAAAGTCGGGTATCAAGTGGGCGATTGAATCGAGTTCTTCTAGGTGTTTCACATTACCTTCCTTTCTAATTATTTAAGATACTTCATACTTTCCTGCAGCAACCTAACGACTTCTTTCGCTTCATTCTTAGTCTTGATTTTTAGCAAGTTATCAAGATTAGTAAAATCAATTACACTCTCATCACGCCTTTTTAACGAAATTACATCGGTATCAATACGCACAAAATTTTCACTGAATGCACCTTTCATGATTCCACTCCTTTATATTGCATCTCCAACAGATTTCAAAATTTCCATAAATAACGGCGTCATATTCACCAGTACATAACCTAAACCACAATTGATTAATATTTTATATCCGTGTTCTTTCTGACCTATCATAATTAAGAGTGCACCCACTGATAACATTACCCCGGCAATTGGGAGTGAAAGACCAACTATCAAATCTATCAACGGATCAAACGCTGTTGTTATTCTGTTCATGATTTCTTCATTCCCAGTTGCTGTTACTGGAATCATTGTTTGCGAGTATGTTTCTTTTTTTCCTAGAAACCCGAGTCCTACACCAGAACTAAAAGCCAACATTTGTGCAAAGTGACTTAATTCCGATTCCTTCTTGATTACTTTTTGATTTATGGAAGGCATGGCAGCGGCTTTCCGTTTCAATTTCAGTACGTTATAATCTTCTCTCAAATCCTCGTAACAAATCATGTTTGCGCCTCCTTAGATTTGAAATAAAAGCCATAACACGACTGCTCCAAAAGAATAGATTCTTGTTGATTTCATTAAAAACAGCATAACCACCCACAAAGTCGATAATATAAATCCGAAATTCCATTTAATGATTGAATCGATAAGCCATACAAACGTTTCTTCTAATCTATCTAAAATCCAATATCCGACCATATATTCATCGTTATTAATCACTTCATTTCCCCCGTTCATTTAATCTCGTTAATCGTGTACACAATTGCTTTAAGACCATCACAAGCTTGTTGCAGTTGTTTTCTTCGCAATTCTGTTGTTGTAAGCCAAATAATTGTTGGATAATGACCAAGTTTTAACGCTAAACTTGGCATTAACTCTTTGTATCTCTTAATCTTTGTGTGATTTTCTTTCATCGACTGTAAGTGGTCTACTTCAAGAAAACACTGAAACCCATCTTTATTAAACATTGCATCCACAACGATTGAAGTCTTCCCATTCGATATTTTAATTTCATTTCTCCAGTCCTTAGGACATTTATAAAATAACCAAAAATCATTACGCATTATTATGTGGGTTACATGACCGCCTTTTTTACGCACTTTGTTACACCCTACATATTCGCGTCCTTCCTTACTTAGATAATAGATTGTTTGATAACCGTCTCTGATTGTCATTAGGTAGTCAGATAAACTTCTTAATACGCGATTGGTATTGCCAACTTTTCCGAGATTAAAGTAATTTCTAATTTGGTCACGCGTCATGAAATCAAACTTCTTCAATAGTAATAAAATCTTCTCTTGCCGTTGATTGAGGGGCTTTGTTTTCAATGTTTTCACCTTCCTTCGCAATGTGTGGAAGGATAATATTATGAATCGTTTCGTTTGTTATATAGGGTGTCTGGACCACGTAACGCTTTACATTAATCTTATAAATCCCTCTACCCGGAATATCTGGTAACTTATCCGCTCCACCTTCATCCAGTACTACACGTGAAGCTGTATCTGTATCAACCACATAGCATAAACGAGCAATAATGTTCCTCTTTGTCTGCGAAGGGATGACTTGAGCTGTTGGATATTGCGTACAGAAAATTAAATAAAAGCCTGCTGAACGTCCTCTACGCGCTATATCTGTGATAATTTCCATTGCAAATGGGTAATCAGATAAATCAGCTGCTTCATCAATAATGATGAAATGACGTTTCTTAATTTTTGCTTCTTTTACATCTTCATATCCGCTATCAACTACTTTTTCAAACGACTCTTGCATATCGTTTTGAACCTTTACTAACACGTCCTGTGCGCTTTTTGGATCCCGAGAGTAGTATTTTACTTGCTTGCAGTTTCTAAATCTGTGGAAGGCAGAACCGCCTTTTAAATCGATTAAGGATAGTTCTGTATTGTCGGGCTGTTGTTCGATGAGTGTAGTGGTAATTAATTTAAGAATGGCGCTTTTGCCGTACCCTGTAGCTCCAGCGATAATGAGGTGTTTTGATTTATCAAAATCGTGATATACGGTATTTCCCTTTCGTGTATAACCAATAGGCACGGACCACGTTTTTGGTTTTAAAAGAATCTCATCCCAATCGATTTTTGAGGGTAATTGTTTATCGAAAACACGAATGATTAGAAGGCCATCCCAATCTAGTTCGATTTCTTTTTTCTCCGTCAGTTTTTTCTTCCACAATTCTTTTAGTTGTTGAATAATCTTTGTATCAAATTTTAAAGTCTTTAAATCAGCAAATGTAATTCGTTTTCTACGGTTGTTAATACCATCTTCTAACACATTTAATTTACTTAAATAGTCATTAAAGCTTCGACCAAGAGGAATTCGATATTTATATTCCCATCCCCAATCGTGTTGTTTTTTCCTAATCAATTGAGTGGTCAAAGTGTCCTTACCATCTTTAACATTTAAGCCACTTAAGGAAATAATTCGTTGGATTTTTCCACTCTCATCTGTAACTAATCCCTGCTTTTTTATATAAGCAGCAACCGCGATTCCACCGAACAATGTTGATGATACAATCTCAAATAACAATTCAATCTCCTTTCTCTTCAGTTTTTAATCAAATTTTCAGCTTGGGGAAAATCAAAACCTTGAATTGAGAAGCGCCACGGGTTCTCTTACGGAGTAAGAGTTTAAGCAATCTGTCACACCGAGTTTTCGCTTGAATTAGTTGAAAATAAAGGATTTTGGAGATAGCAAATAGAAGTAATGGGGTGGTATTAAATCTGTTAATCAATCTGTTTATCGATCTGTTATATTTCGTTTAATGTAAATTACGCAAAACGAAATCGAATTATTACAGAAAACGAAATCTTTTTTTGGAGTTGATTTATGTGGAAATTGAAATCAAATTGAAGCAGTTATTAAAAGAAAGAAATATGAATCAAAAACAATTGTCTTTAAAAAGCGGATTAAATGAACGGACTATTTCTGAATTTGCTACAAATAAAGTTGAACGTATTCCAAAAAAAGCTCTAATTAAAATTGCTGAAGCATTAGAAATTGAAGATATCCGCGAAATCATCGATTTTAAGAAATAAAAAAGCCAAGCTATCATCTGCTTGGCGGTGGTTTTCTTCCATCTTCTGTTGTTCTAAATTCTAACCCCAACAGCCTCTTCAACTCTTCTTGGCACCAATTATGTAGTGCGACATTTGCATACTTACGCTCATATAACATTCCTCTCGCTAAAACTGCGTATTGTGTAAAATTTTCATCCAATCGTTTTTCGGGTTGAATTTTAATGCCCTGCCGATTTAATTGAGTTCTTACAGTCTTAAATTCCTCGTGTAATTCTTTAATTTTAGCGTACATCCACAAATCAAAAACAACTTTCATTTTAAGATCATTAAGATGTTTCTTTTCGTGTTCTAACGTTCTCATTGTCAAATCTAATATGATATGTCGATGAATCAAATTAGCAAAATCGTGTATTAGCTTCAAATCACTTCACGCTCTCTACGGATTACTAGAAACATCGAAAGAACATTATCGATTAAAAATGTACGACTTGCATGTTTAACAAAACAGTACGCTTTAAATGTACTTTCAGATACACTTATTACTTTGATTCTACGCTTTGTTATTTCCCCACTTTTAGATAAGTACATCATATCTACTAGCTGATTACGTTCAAGAATTTTCAATAACTGTTCTTTCATATCGCAACTCCTTTTAGGAACATTCGTTCTTATTTTGATTAAATTATAGAACATTAGTTCCTATTTTACAAACGTAATATTTACCTATTTTATGTAATTACTTTTTTTATTAAGGAGGTTTTCTCATGGAACGATATTTTATGGATCCAGAAACAAATGAAGTTAAAACCGAAAACGAATGGATTATCGAGAATGTGGAAGGTGCTATTAGAAGTTGGAGAGAAGGAAATGACAAACAATTTTATAACAATGTTGGGCAAATGATTATGGATTGGATTCCGAATTCAACACTTGGTTTATATGAAGTAAAGAAATAGAATAAGACCAGGACATTCTTGCCCTGGTTAATTTATTTTTGCAGTGATATCATGTCAACTGCTATTTTTAGAAAAATAATAATGATAATGAAGTGAATAAGCTCATGTTTAGTATTCAACAGGAGGTAGTTCAGGTGATCTATACGTTGTATCAATAGAATTTGTACTAAAATTAAAATATAATGCAAATCTTCCACCATCAATTACTTTTCCTGTTCGAATTGCTTCATTGATAGCATATTTCAATTCGTCTACACTTAATCCCATCCAATTTGCATTTTTTACAATCCACTCGTCAGGTGTTAACTTGGTATTTACTCCTTTAGTCATTAATTCTATCGTTTCCCTATTAATTGGAAAAGTAGAGCGTGTAATATGTTTATTTTTAACTAAAAGCTTTTCTTGCTCTACGTCTAACATATCCGCGTATTCTCTTGGTGTCATATCCGTATATCCAGGTGGTAGAGGAAATTTATCTGTCCACGTTTTTTCTACTAGTTCTTCATAATACGGATATTCCTGCCCTATTGGTGAATCTGACGGCATTTTAATTACTAGCGTTTCTTCTTCTCCAGTTGGTTGTGCAACAAAGTTTTCATCTATGTTGTTCGCTTGGTACATAAATAGTGCAAAATGTGCTCGAGTCAACGGTTCGTTTGGTTTAAATGTGTTATCCTCATAGCCGGCAGTAACACCATTTGAATACAAAGCTTGCACATATTTACCTTTTGCGTCCTCAAATGTGTAATTGGCTTTTACCTTAAGGTCATATGCTATTGCAATGATTCTCGCCATTTCAACACGAGTAAGTGGTTTTGAAGGATTGAAATTCCCCTGTTTATCAAGATGAATCCCCCCTGCGGTTACTAGAGATCGCATTGCTTCGAAATATGGATGGCTTGTGTATACATCTTGAAACCCTTGAAACGGTACAGTTTTCTTTAATTCCACTGCATTGTTGATTAATATCGCTGCATGTTGGCGACTAATAAGCTCATTGGGTTTGAAAGTACCATCCTCGTATCCACTTATAATACCTTCTTTCACCATTTCCATGATTGGCATATAATACGGATGTGTTTCCGATAAATCAGAGAACGTTTTTACATCTGCAGTTGATGTTGCCGCTTCTACGTAATCGGGTTCTATCATTGGGATACCGATGGTTGGCATGATATTAGCTAGGACTAGAGTAGAAAATAAAAGCACTTTTGATTTGTTCATAAGTTTCTCCTGTTCTATTGTTAAATTACTAGACTTCTGCTCGGCTCAACTTCCAATTTAATTATAACAAATTTAGACACTAAATCTAATACTTGTAAATTCTATTCCCTCTATGTATATTTTTGTCTTTTAACTTTTACACCTTACAATAAGCTATTCGAATAAATGGCTATTTTGTTGAATAGAAGTACTAAGATTTTTTTTACTCATTAGATTTTTAGAAATTATCAAAAACAATTCTCCATTAGAAAAATGTTAGATTAACCTATGGTATATCCATTGAATTTCACTCCACTTTGTAAAGGGGTTGTAAAATTTAACCACAACCAGTTGATTAACAGAGAATATGGAATTATTTTTTAATTAGAAATTTATTCTATCCCTAGGGAGGTTTTAATATGACTATGAGAACTTTTCGAACACTAGATCAAGCCAAAAAAGACTTACAAGTGCTTCAAGAGTATGTACAACTCATTGAAGATTACAAACCCCAAGACTTCTTTCAAAAAGTCATTTATTTATACGCGCTAGAAGGAAATATTGCGATGGTTGCTTCAATCTTAAACAATCAGGGGTATAGTTTGGATGGGCGAGAATTAGAACCGAATGACATAAGTAAGATTATTACTAGCAAACCTCAAAAGGATGACTTGTTACATAAAAGAATCAGAACTTTATATATGAAGAAAACATTACCTAGTAGGAAATCGAGTAGAGTAAAAAGCTACTTAAAATAAATAAACAAAGGACCAGGGATTTAACGCCCTGGTCTAATTTATTACTGTTTCGAAAAATGAACAGCTAACTCATACGCAATCGCGGAATAGTCACCTTCTTGTAACTTACCTTGATTATGGTTTTCGATCCACGACTTTTGATACCCTAATTCTTTAACTGCTTTTTCTACTAACAATTTCTTTGTAGCTGGGGATGTTGTTCTCATCTCATATTTATCTTTCATTGTGGGCGAATAGAAATTCATTTCATCATCTCCATTCCGTTTTAGTCCTAGATAATTTGCAAGTGCTTGAGCGATTAGTTTACCAGCGTTTTCTAACACTCTGTTATCACGTAACTTTACAATGTCGATTCGACTGTCCATAAAACCGCCCTCAATTAATATTGCTGGCATTACCGTTTCGCGTACAATGTGTAAATCCTTTTCCTTAATCCCTCTATCAGTTAATCCATAAGCTTTAACTACAGATGGATGAATCGCTTTAGCAAGTTCTCCACTTTTCTTGTTCATGTTTCCTAGATAAACATACGTCTCTACACCGCCCCAATTACCCCATTCTGCTGTATTTGCATTGTGGTGGAATGAAATATAATAATCTGCTCCCCAAGAGTTCGCGCCGTTTGTTCGTTCATCTAATGGTACATCTCGTTTGCCTGTTGGATCGTCAAATCGTTTACTTGCTACACCTACATAGTTAGCTAGTTCAAGCGCAAATGCTTTAGCGACAACATTGTTAAATGTCCATTCACGTTCATCATCTGGACTGCGTTTACCAGGAGTGTTGATTCCATGACCTGCATCGTAACCAATTTTGATAAGTGTCATTATTTATCCCCTTTTGGTTTTTGATATGTCAAAGCTTGTTGGCTATCTGAAATCCCTTTCGTTGTCGGGTCAATTAAAAAAGTTGCAACAGATACAACCACTGTTACAACTACAAATGGATTCATTATTGCTCGTTTTGCTAAGTCAAAAATAGATGCCCAAGTTGTTAAATCCTCGGCATTGACGCCAAAATAAGTTCCTACTGGCGCTACTATCGCTAAAACTAACGCTGCATAGAAATATGGGTTTTTAAGTCGTACTTTCCAGTTAATTTTCATATTAATTACCTCCATTTAATTAATAAAGTTTAAAATTAGAGCAATTATTGCAACTGTCCAACCACCCCAGTTCCTAATCGCTTCAAGCACTTTGTTTTTACCAGCTGAAATTGCTTCAATTCTTACCATTTTTTCTTTTACTTCCTCGACTTCTTCACGCAGTCCGTTGTATTGCTTAATTAAGCTACGTGTTTCAGACATTTCACTTCTTAATGCCTGTATTTGTTCGAATAATTCTTTATTCGAGTACCATTCTTCACTCATTTCAGCACCTACTTTTACATAAAAATAGCACTGCTCGGCACAGTGCGTTTCTAAAACTTGATGTAAAATAAAACCCCCCCACAGATTGTGGAAGGCATAAGAAAAGCACCCTCAAGTAAGGGTGCCTACATTTAGGCAAACCATTCTCCTCTTAATAATGTTCCATAAAATGGTTCGTCGTAATGCTTATCCGATTCTTCAACCCCTGCCATTACTCTTTCTAACTTTCTGATTCGTTGAGTCAATCCATCATCGGTTCTGTTAGAAAACAATTCCACGTGGTTTTTTCTAATTAGAGTTATGACCTGTTCAGCAGCCTTTTCCCACGTTCCAAGAATTTTGTACCACGCTCTATAAGTTTCTATATAATCTGATAATACCTTGTTGTGTTTGATTTCCCAATCAGCATTTCTCCAATGTAATAGTTCTGACATTCAACATCCCCCTTCTCAGATTCGAAACAGTATATGGAGAAATGGGGGATAAAATGACATAAAAAATAACGCTAGCTTATGCTGCGTTTGCTTCGTTTACTACTTCAGTTACAACTTCTTTCAAATTATACAACTCTGGAACATCTTCTAAAGTATAAGTACCTGTCAAGACTAAACTTACCCAAACCTTAACTAATCCGCTATCTTTTGTAAATGTCATTTTACATTCCTCCCATTGAGATTAATAATGTTAATTCAGCAATTGCTTGTTTATTTACTTCGTTTTCAAATTGAATTTTATTAAATTCTTCTTCGTCAACTTGGGTATAAACCTTTTGCACTGGCCTTGGCTCATCACCGAAAATTAGATAGTTACCATCTATCAAATTTTCTTCTGCTAATAAAATTTTGTCGGAATGTTGAGCAATAATTGAATCGCGATCTTCTTGTGATACATATTGTATTCTAATTTCCAAAATTATCACCCCACGGTTAAGTAATTTGGATTGATTCCAGTTTTAAAATATAACGATGTGATATGGCATGTGAATGTGAAAGTATCTGTAGTTGGATCCTCTGCTCTTCCATATATACTAAATATGTCATTTGCTGAAACTGAAAAATCTTGTGTCCAAACGGTTTCGTCATTAGAATCGGTTACAGTTCTAACAGTGCCAACAGCTATTCCATTTTTATAAACTACATAATAGGAATTTTGCGGTAGTCCACCCAACAAAGCCCTCGTATAACTTGCTGTAAAAGAAATTCTGATTGTACCTCCCACAAGAAATGTGAAATTAGGAGTCAATTTCACATAAGTGGTTGTGCGATTAGAAATCTCAAAACCTTCTGGAGCACTATATAAATTAAATGTATTACCTGCAGCTATTTCTTTGGGGTTAAGTGTACCATTCACACCAAATAAATTTTTACCACTTCTTATATTTGATGGAATTAAATCAGCGTCACCAAGAATAGTAATCGCACTTGAATAATACCCTGCAGCTTTTGTTTGATTAGTTGTTCCTGGTGTAACTGTTCCGCCAGCTCCACGATTGGGCATTGTTCCAGATTTCCCTGCAATAATTGTTCCTGTTAAAACTTTCGAAGCTTCGAAATCCACAGCTTCTACAAAACCATTCCCATCATGATACCCTTTAGGAATAATCTGATTTGTTTGCTTAGGGGTAATTATCATTGCTCCGCGATTCGGCATAGCACCGATTAAGTCTCCACTATCAGACACCGCTGTTTTACCTTCTAACAAATCATTATCTGTCGCATTTCCACCACCCCCTTCACCCAACAAGTAAAAATTTCCGTTGGAGTATCTTAATGAATAAACTCCACCAGCGTTAAATAATTTAACGTTAGTGCCATTTGCTTTTAAGACAAATATGGGTCCATTATTATCAACGTTAACTGTTACATCGTCTGTACTGTCGGCATTGATTGTAAGAATTAACCCCATACCTTCTACATATTCGTTAATCGGTGGATCTAATGTAACAAAATAATTGTTACCATCATTTGTAGTCGTCGCGATTGCTGGATGTTTTACATAGTCCTCAATATGAGCATTGATTTGATTCTGTAAATCCATTGCTACGTTAGTATTTAGAATATCTTTAACAGATTGGAACCAATTATCAAATTCCGTTTGTTCAAGTGCTCGCCATTGTTCAAAATCAGTCGATTCATTTTGAGTAAATTGATTAAACCAACTTAAATATTGATTATATAAAGTTGTTGTATCAACTTGGTCTACAGTCCCGTGGACAATACCACATAAATCTGTATTTAGTCGTAGGTCAGTAATGTTAGCTTGTGTGATTGTCGTTGCGCCATTATTAATAAGCACATCTGCTAGAGCTAACTCATATGCATCAGCATCACGTTGTAATGTAGGTGCAACCGGATTACTTGAGTACTCACCTTTCTTTATTGCTATTTCTATTTCACGTGTTGGATAGTTTAATCGCATGACGATGCGATCAATGCGTTTTAAAACTCCATCTGCAATATCGTGCTGTAGGATGTAATCACTGTCATTAACTACGTAATAACCATTTATCCAACCTTTTCCGATTTTCACAATAGTTTGCATGCCTGTGCCTTCCACAACCTGTAGATTTGTGGAGGGATTCGGAAATACACCATTTCCGATGAATGATGCGAAATACTCTGCAAACCAACGTGCATCGTATCGTCTATCGCCATTTACACTGTTGAAAAATCCACTTTTTATGGGCATTATCTCTTAACCTCCCTTTTTAACTTATCAAGTAAGGTTGGAATACTTGTTCCAAACTCTAATGCTAATTCATAGCCATCTCTTGTATAAGTCTCTTTTGCTGTTACAACTCTTGAGTGTGTAACAATTCCAAGGTCATCATTTCGAGTGGTCACTTTGTCACCCAAGAAATAATGTTCGTTAAAAATAAATTGAGAGTACAAATCAATGTTACTCTCAAATGTTCGTATGCGTTGATAGTCAGCTAGTCTATTTTGACCTCGCTCTTGTAACAACGCATGATATTCAGTTTGTGGAATGGTTACTTCTGTTCCATCCTCTTGACGGTATTTAGATTGTAAATCACGGGCATCAACAAACAATTCTCTACGATTAAAACCACTCAAGGAATCATTGACTTTTACAACTGTGCGCTCTACCCCTTCGCCTTCTCCAGCAACATAAGCAGTCGATTTATAGTTTGACTTATCATCCACGTATGATTGCTTTGTAACGTTGTCAAACGCTTTTGCAAAGATTACAGGTTGATTCATAGATTGTTCAGTAGTTCTATCAATCCCCATATAAGTGCTAAATACGTATTTTTTTGCTTCGTGATTCATCAGTATTTCAAAAGAAACTTCATACTTATCGCATATCTCCCACAAAGCTTCATCCAACTGTCTATTGTTATATGCTTCATCTGCAGTAATGTTTATACCATCATTCACCCCTAATACAAGATTAGGGATAATTCTATTTGTATCATTAGGGTTAATCGCATTTGCATTTACAAAAGCTTTAATAACATCCTCAATGTTACCTTTAAAGTACTGCTGTCCTCTGATTATTCGCCAATTCAACATATAGGATAATGAATATGCAATCACTTCAATCTGTGTAGCAGCTTCATCGAAATATTGTGGAGTTTCAACGATATATCCACGAGTTATATCAGTAGACTTAGTGATAATTCGAAAATCGTCACTTAAAAGTAAATCAGCATTTTCTTTTGTGCCATCCACAGTGAGATGCAATTCTGAATGCTTTTTATAGTTCGATTCAAGGTATATTTCCTCATAGGTATCAATTATGCCTAACCGGTTGAAATCCTTATCAAACACGTATAATTCAATTGAATTCATGCCCTATACCCCCACAAACTGATTCGTAAACGACATGGACACTTCTAAATTATCTATACCTTCTTCTGCATCGTAGCGGAATAAGTTGTCTCCAGGATTCAACTGTATGAATGTAGATGTTAGATCAACCGCATAGAATATGTTTGATTGAACATTATTACGAGTGAGCGTTACAGTCTTTTTACCGATGTAAGTTGACACATCAATCACATCTCCGCCAACCATGTCAAAATTCAATTTCAAAGATTCATAGGTATTGATATTAACAAGAGATGGATTTTTAACACTGGCCAACGCCTTAAATCGTATAATCATACCCGTTTCAGTGTCACCGTTGTTAAATACATTTTCAATAAGCGATTCGGAACGATAGCCCATCTCAATTCCTTCTGATGGTATTTCCAAAGGGAATTCGAACGCTCCATTCCAAACTGCGATATCCACAACAGATGAAGTAGAAGAATAAATAAAAGGATCATCACAACTGAATTGCAACAATCCTTTTTGCCAAGCCCCATTATCATTTTCAAATCCTTGTGGAAGGCTTGGTGCTGCAACTAGATTAGCGTTTAGATAATACGTTTCTTGACCTTTAGTAGTTAAATCAAGTCTCATAGGGTTGTGTTTTGGATTAAACACTCTAAATAACTCACGTCTACGTTCTTCCATCCACCAATTTTCACGATGGTTGTAATCAATGAAAAACGATAAGTCAAACTCACGAATATCTAAAACCGTCAGTTGATAGTTAGCACCATCACGAGTAGATTCAGAATAACTTACATTTGCTGAAAGATTACTTAAATCTAATCCATTTGTTAATTGAAAATGGCGACCGAATTCAATCGAATCGCCATTACTATTTGTAATCTTTAATTCTTTGACTATCATTCGGCCACCTCCTAGTTAAGCTGAAATGCTAATCTTCTTAGAGTACGTTCCATTTCACGAGATCCGCTGTTTTGAGTATAGATATTTACAGCAGGTAAGTTGAAATTTCTTGAATTGTCTATTGAAGTTGCGGAAGATAATGAACCAACAAAACCGTTCATTGTAGAATCTGCAAGTTTAGAAGATGCATTGGCTACTTTTGAAACCATTTGATCCATGCCATCAATTAATCCTTGGCCAATAAAAACACCAATTCCTTTCATTACACGTGATGGTGAATTAATATCAAGTGCATCTTCAATTTCGTCTCGTATTCTGTCAGCAATTCTTCTAGCTTGTCTCATAAGTGATGATTCCATCGATGCTAAACCATCCGATAAACCTTTCATAGCGTTAACACCAATATCGTGCATACCGCCAAATCCTTCCTCTGCCGATTTAGTGATAGCTTTAATAGATTCTACCCATTCTGTTTCAAGTTTCGCTAATTGGGCAGCTGAATCAGCATTTAGTTGGACCATAGTCGCTTGATTACTTAACCGTATTCCTTCTAATTCACTAACAGCTTGTTCTCTAGCAAGTTGCGATTTTTCCTTATATAAATCACTGTATTTAGATAATTGATCGTCTGTCATTTTATTTAAAGCTAATACTTCGGCGAGTGCATCAGGACCCATTTCAGTCAGTTCTTTAAGTAAGCCTTCGTCAATTGCTTTTGTTGAAAGTTCCTCAATAGCTTCCTGCCATGTTTTAAATCCTTCTACTTGTGATTCGAGATTTCTAATTAACTTAGTTCCAGACGTTGCGAATTTTATATCGAATTCATCAAATAGACCTGTGAAATTCATCAATGACTTAGCTCGGTCATCCACAGCTTTTGTGTAGGTTTCAGTTAATTCTTCTTCTCGCTTCTTCAACTCTTCATTAACTTCTAGGATTTTAGTAGAATACTGTTCATTAATTGATAAAATTTCATTATTTAGATTACTTAATGCATCTCTATATTCGATTTGAGCTTTTATTTTTTCTTCTGTACCACTTTCAAAATAATTAAGTGATTCTTCCCAAATTCTCACTTCATCCACAAGCGATAATTGTTCCAGTTCTTTTTTAGTACTTAAAAAGTCTTTAATACCTTCTAACTTTTGATTATCAATGTCTTTAAGGATATCAGCGACTTTTTCAGCATACTCTTTTTGCTCATCTGCAGTTTTTTTAGATGCTTCAGTTACAATTTCAGATATTTCTTCCGCGCTATGTTTATTTACTTGTTCGATAACATCATAAACTGCCTTCGTTGTATTTTTAGCAGATATAATACTGCCATTAATTAAAGTTGCATCAACATTTCGCATGGCTTTATCAATTAATGGAATACCTGATTCAATTCCTTCTGCTAACCCAGCGCTAATCCAGTAACCAATTTGTTCAGTTACACGGCTTGGGCTGTGGATGTCTAAACGTTTACGCAATGTATTTTCAATGCCAGAACCTACACCAAGTACCGTATTCATTACTGAACCACTTGCCGAACGAATACCGACATTTAAACCGGCCATTGTATCAGAGCCAATTTGACGTAAGTCTGAACCGACTAACGATAAGTCGCTCGAAATCTTCAATTCATTGGATAATAGGTTTTTCGTTGTTGTATGGTTATAAATTTTTGTTCCTTTTGGTAGATTAAGAAGTTCTTTTCCTGTAGCACCTAAAATTGTTCGTGTGCCATCTGGTAATTTTGCTAATTCGTAACCTTCTTCTCCGACCCAGGATAGACCGCCCTTAAAATTCGGATTTCCTCTAGCGTTGCCGCTGATTCCCAAATTTGACAATATGTTTTGGAATGTAAGTTTTACTTTTTTCGTGACTTCTTCTTTGAGATCTTTGTTAATTTCGTCAGTTTTTCCGCCATCATCAATGTTTACAAACTTATCAACTTCTTCACCTAGAATTTCATTTAATTCATCAGCTTTATTAATATTAGCTTGGATTTGTGTTTGATGCTTTTTCAACTCTTCAAGTTGCTTTTGTTCTTCTTCTGTAAGACCTTTCTCGGTTAACTTTTTAGCTTCTAATTGTTTTATTAATTCAGCATTTTGATTATATAAATCTTTCATTTGCTGATACTGTTTACCCTGTTCGCCAGTGATTCCAACTTCAGTAGCTAAAATATCTAAATATTGATTGTATTGGCTATCCGTTAATGCGATTTGTTTATTTAAATTTGCTGCTTCTTTCGTTTGTTCCTCAAATATTTGTTGGTGAGTGGATAATTCAGACTCTGTGCCTATAAGGATTGTATCTTGATCGTTAATCTTCCCACGTAACAATTCTCGTTGTTCTCGTAGTTGATTGATTTGTTGGTAAGAGTAATCACCAATATTCGCTTCCATCATTGCAATTTCAGCAGATAAATTATCGTATTCACTTTGCAATCGATTCCGCTCTGCAGATTGTTCGTTTAGAGTAGCTGTTAAATTAACAATTTCCCTATTTGCATCTTCAGCTCTTTTACTTGCTTCAGCTAATTTATCGTAAGCTTCTCCCGCATTAAAAAGATTATCGATCATCTGTGATTCAAGTTCAGCTTTTGCTAAATTCAATTGTGCATTTGTAGCTTCTACAATGGAATCTTTATATGCAATAACTGCATTTCCTTTAGTATCAAATGCTAATTCAACTGCAGGTGCGTTCTTTTGTAGTTCTGCATCTAATCCAATCATGCGATTTAATTCTTCATTTGTTAAACCGCTTGCTGTTTCCAATTCCGATTGACGTTTTTGCAATTCGGCCAACTTATCATCAGAGGTTGTAGAAGCAATTTGATTTTGCAAGTCCTTGAATTCAAGCATTTGGTCATTTGTGAGCTTAGATTTGTCTCGAAGGTCTTCATATTCAGATGCAAGTTCATTAGCTGCTTTTGCTTGTTCGAGTGTTGCAGTTGCATTTTCAAATCCTTCTTCTTGCATTTTAATAAGTTCTTCAGTGGTAACATTTAATTGGTCTGCTAATGCGATAGCGCCCATCGTAAGTCCACCAATACCAACCGCTGCTAATGTTACCCAACCGGCAGGACCACTCATTACACTTAAAGTCTTGTTTAATAGACCGCCTTTTGTAGAAGCTTCAGCTAATGAACTACCAAACTTTAATACACTACTTGCACCATTGGCTATCATTCCACCGCCGGCTAATATAGGACCTCCTGCAGCCGCAATTCCAGCAAGTGTAAGAATAAATCCTTGACCCTCTTCGCCTAAATCTGCGAACCATTTTGTAGCACGTTCTAATCCTGCTGATAATTTAGGTAGCCATTCTTCCGCAATGTCTAACAGGTTTTGTCCAATTGGTTCTAATCTTAATTGGGCTTCACGGAGCATTTGTTGCCAACGTTCACTAAAAGTCTGTTCTTGGGCTTCCGCCATTCTGCTCATCGTACCGTTAACGTCTTCCAATTCTCGATTCACGGTCTTCAATGAAAACACTGCATCTGCTTCTAAATCTTCAAATTTCGTACCAAACAAGTCAACTCCGATTTGGTTAGCTGCCACTTGGTCATCCATTTTTTCTAATTCGGACAAAACTGCATTAGATACATCTTTGACTGTTTTATTTCCTTTTAAGAACTCCGTCCACACTTTTTGAGTGGACTTGCTCATTTTCGTCATTGCTTCATCTGTCGTTTTAGAGCCGTCTTTTAATCGGATTTGGAACTCTTTCATCACATCATTGATGTAATCAAGGTTATATACACCCTCTTTAGTTCCATTAATCATTAATTCAAAGTATTCTTCTGCTGTATAGCCCATGTTTGCAAACAAAGAAGAATACTCTGCTAAGTTATCAAACATTTCATTACTAAAGTTCAAGCCATTTCTAGCACCATACGCCATTAAATCAAATGCCTTTTGCGATTCAAGACCGAAATTGGTCATTAGGTTATTTCCTGCTCTAGTAACTTCGTTCACATCAGATTCAAATGTTTCAGCAAGAATGATTGCATTTCGAGTGACTTCTTCAAGCTCTGCTTCATCATTAATGCCCTGGATATTTTGACGTACTCTAATCAATGCATTCGATACCGAATCTAATGAATCGCCAAAGCCACGTGCCCAAACATTTTCAGCCACATTTGCAAATCGTTCGGATTCTTCTGCGGTTATATCTAAACTGTTCTGAATCTTTACTTGTGCATCTTCGAATTGAGTAGCAAGCATACCTACCGCTACTCCTGCAGCAGTTATTGGAGCGGTTAAACCAACAGATAATTTACTTCCTATATCCGTTAATTTACCACCTACATTCGCAAAACTTGTACTATAGCTATCTAGTTTTTTACTAGCTTGTAGCCATTTATTCGATTGTTTTTCGAGTTCATCGGTTACTTGTTTTAATTGAGTTTCTAGTTTGTTATATTCAGCTTGAGCTTTATTGACAGCTGTTGCAGCACGTGCAAGTTGCGCATCAGTAGCTTTACCACTAGCCACCAATTCATCATATCTTTTACGTGTTTCTTGCAATTTAATAGACGATGCATCGAGCGAACGCTGTAATATATCTTGTTTCTTTGATAAGCCCTCCACAGATTGCTCATATTCAACGCCTTTATTTCTTAAAGCCTGTAATTCTCCACCCATCGCTCTCATGTTCTGATTTACTTGTGATATGGTGCCGTTAAAATTGGCGGCATTAAGTGACAAGCTAACCTCTAATGATCCGATTTCTGCCATGTTGTTCACCTACCTTTTATTGGGCAAATAAAAAATCACAGCCATGGAATATCATCAGCTGTGACCTCTTCAATTTCTTCTTCAAAACGAGATAACTCAAACCAAAATTTAATGTCTAGTTGGTCAATTTCGTGTTGTTTATACCCTTGTTTCATTAAATTCTTATAAAAGATCCGTATGCTATCATAGGCACTCCTTGTTACTTTCCCTCGTCTTGACCATCTATTACAGCTAACCCTTCAAGACCAAGCACTTCATTAAAGATACGCATTAATTCACTATTAATTTTTCCTGCAGGTATACCTTCCCACAGTTCGTCCAAAGTAAATTGGTTATCAAAAACAGTTACAACATATTCAGCTAATTTATCTAACGATTCCAGCAAAGACACTTCTTTGCCTTTATCTTTTTCATTCAATTCCAATGCTTTTCTAAATTTACGAGCTGATATAAAATCAGTCACAAATTCCTTTTCCTTACCATCAATTCTTAATGTGATTTTCATATTCAATCTCTCCTTATCGTTAATCACTTAGCTTAATAGAGAAAAAGCCCTCCACACTTTTGTGGAAGGCTCAAAAATTAGACTTCTGGTGTTGTTGGTAATGTTGCTTTAGTAACTGTCTCAAAGAATGTATCAGCTGTTACAGTTACACCTGTATCACGAGTGTCAACAACATGTTTAATTTGACCATCCGTAAGCGGTATTGCTTCACCACTGAATGGATATGTTTTATAAGATGTTTCACCTTTTCGGCGAGTTTGGTTTGCTTCTTCACCAGGTTTAAATTTCGCTTTGTATAACCAAACAAGCTTTGAACCACTTTCATATCCAATAGCCATAAATGGTGGTTTATCCGTATTGCTAACAATTAGACCGCCATCGGATGAAATTGTATGCCCGAACCAATCAGCTTGTACTTCCGTTGGTAAATCGGCTGTTTCACCAGCAATTGTAATGGAATCTAATTGTGCTTCCTGGTCAACTACACGATCCCCTGCATCAAGTGATGCTTCACTAAAGTTTGGTGTTTGAGTTAAAGAGATTGGCATTGTTAACACTTTAACTGCATCGTATGCTTCTGTAGTTTCATCTGTCATTAAAGCGTAATACAGTTTCTTTAAACTAATTTTTTGTGGTTTTTCATTCACAGTTGTTACTGGCATTTATTTCACTCTCCTAATTTTTAATATTCATCAAAAAAGACGAATCGCAATACTTTGTTAAAGTGCGAATCGCCATCGTTATAAGGCATATCATGTTCAAATGTTCGTTCATAGTCCGCTTCTTCCATAAGTTTTTTAACTTGTTCTACCAGACTATGATAGTTCGACTTTGACCATATATTAATTTGTATAAGTCGCTTTGTTTCAAGTTCTACATCTCCAGCTTCAAGGTCAGGATTTGCGATAATTTCAAGAAAAGTAATGTATTGTGAAGGAATTGTTATTCCATCCGGTAATTTTTGAAAAGAAACCAATAAATTCAAAGGTGTGAGTGTATCTTCAACATGTTTGATTATATCAATCATAGCCCCAACACCTTCTTTACTTCATCTTCCATCGTCTTCATTGCTTCTGCTTTTGACTTTTCGAATCCACGTGTAAAAAATGGGTTAGGTGCGATTGGACCCCAAGTTACTTTTTGACGTTTACCGTTTTTGAGTGCGTATTTACTACCTGCAGAACGTCCACCTTCGAGTATATGTGCCTGATATGCTTTGCCACTGTGTACCTTGGCTTCTCCATCTTTCGCACGTTTGGTTTTAATCTCGTTTTCAAAAGACCATCCATTTGCAGTTACTTCTTCTTGTACCGCCTTCTTAACGATATTAGCCGCTTTGTTTACAGCTCTATTTTCGTCATCTTCTTCAATCGGAAGGTTGCCCAATCTTTGCAAAATCTCTTGGAGTCCATCGAATGCAACTTTCATCACAACACTTCCTTTACAATTAAAGTAATAGTTTCGTTTCTTTCGTTATCATTCATTGGTGGTGAAGCCATTTCGTGCATTTTACCTTTAATAGACACGAGCATTCCATCCACAATATCATCTCGATAACGAATCGTAACTACTTTCTTGTCTTGTAAATGAGTTGAATCTGAATTAAAAATGCGTGATCCATATTGCGTTTGGATTTTCCCCCATACCGTCACATATTCGGATGGTTCTGTGGAAGGCCAACCATCTACAATTTCTCCTGCAGGTTTATAGAAGGTAATACGATGTCTTAAATCACCACTATTAATTTTAGGTTTATACTTAAATGGTTGCATCAGTATCACCATCCAACACAATTCCTTCAAGTGCCTTTTTAATACCTAAATGATTGATTTGACTTAAAAAGTTAGTATCAAAATACTCAAGTGCATCGTTGTAAACATAACGAGAGCGCTCAAAGACTAGTTCTTTAAACGCTACTTCATTATGAATATCGTAATTTCCACACTTTGCAATTAGATCTTCATGAGATGCAAAAAGAATGCGTCTTAGATTTTCGCTTTCCGCTTCATCTAAGTGCATTCTTTCAATAAACTCATTTAATATTGTGTCATTGATAACATCAGTGATGTTCATTTACATCACCTCTATTTCTCGGTTTTAGTAGTTTTGCCTTTAGCCACTTTTGCTTCTTCCTCGGCTTTCTGTTCAGCTTCTGCTTTAGCCTTAGCTTCTTCTTCCGCCTTCGCTTTAGCTTCCGCTTCTTCCTTTGCTTTTTGTTCAGCAAATTCCTTTTCTTCGGCTTCTTTAGCTTCACGTTCAGCTTTTTCTTCATCGATTTCTACTTTTTCGATAAATACACGTTTGTATTTTGGATGCACCGCTAATAATTCAGCAATACGTTCTTCAGTTGGTTGATAATTACCTTTTGGGTATCCCTCTCCAACACGGTATAGAGTTTTGTTATCGTCTTTATCTTTAAATTCATTTACAACTTTATATGCCATGTTTTTCATCCTCCTATTATTTAAACAGTTGGTGTTGTTTCAGTTGCCGCAATATCCAATGTATAAATTGCAGCAACTTTGTTATCGCGTGGTTTACCGAATGCAAATGTTTTAGCGATGTGTAAATTGCAATCTTCAAGCGCTAGTGTTTGGTCATATTCTTTAACCTCAACACCGCCACCACGGTATGCATCGTAACGATCTGTAACGAATGCGATAACTTCACCAGCAGTTGCAAATAATGATGTGATGATTCTGAAATCAAATGGTACGTTCGTAATATAAGCGCCTTGTGCATTACGAGTAGTAAACTTTTTACGTAATTTCCATGAATCAGTTGGGTTGATAATTAACGCTACTTTACCGTCCACATTCAATGGTTTACCATCTTGTTTTACTGATAATAATTCACCGATTCCAGCAAATTCATCAATGATTGTATTGTCATCCGCAAGTGTAAGTGTACCTGCCACCTCTTTTTTGGCATGACCATTTGTTGGGTCTACTGCTGCTTGTAAATCACGAACTAAACCAATTGGTTGGTGTTTAGTAGGTCCAGCACCATTAATAATTGCAGATTCTAATGCTACTGCATATGTTTCTGTAATTTGCGCTTGTACGTATGCTTTCACCCATGTTGGGCCGAATTTAGAAAGGTCTTTCGGTAGCACTACGAACGCTGTTAATTTAGATTGAGCGATATTTTCTTGTTTGAATGCTGCATCTAATTGGCCTTTGATATCACCGAAGATTGGACCCCATACTGCCGCACCTTCATATTCAGATGTGATTGTAGTAAGTGTGATCGTACCTAAGTTTTGGAAGTTGATAACAGATAACAATGGATGCTCTGTTTTTAAATCATCATAAATTTTTTCTGTGATTGTTTCAGGTAATATTAATTCGTCAGTAAAACCGTCAGATTGTACGACAGCGTTGAAGAATTTGTGTTCTTCAGAAGTCATAACATCTACACCACGATTTGCTAAAACCACTTGATCCACTGTGTTAGCAGAAACTTGATTTGTAATTTGAGTCGTCAATGAATTAACTAATGCATCTTGCATTTCTGTCCAAGCCTTTTCAACTTGTTCTGGTGTGGATTCTTCATTTTTTACAACTGCCGCATAATTCAATTTTGCTTTTTCATAATCCTCTGTGTGATTGTTTAATTTAATAACCATTTATATGGCCTCCTTATTTTTAGGTATTAAAAAATGAACCCTTTGCGTTTTGTTTTTTCTTCCACAGTTGATGAAGCGGAAGCAGAAACAGGAATAGGTTCATTCGATGGTTCGTTATTTTGTTGTTGAGGTTGCAACTTTGTTAATACAATATCAGCGATCTGTTGAATCTGTTCATCACTGATAACGTTTTGAATATTTGATTTCGTAAATGCCACAATTTTATTATTGAATTCTTGTGCTTTGTCTTGGAAAATTTCAGACTCAACTTCTTCAATTTCAGCATCTACAATTTCATCTACTAAACCAAGTTCTTTCGCTTTTGTAGCTGAAAGGTATGTTTCTTCATCAAGCAATTTTTTAGCTTTTTCTGCATCAATACGATGTGTATATGAAGCTAATACAGATTCTCCAATACTATCTAAATCATCAGCTCTCTTGCGTAACTGTTTTGCATTTCCAGCCACGATTGTCCATGCATTGTGAAGCATTAATTGTGTGTTCGAGTATGCTTTGATTACATCGGCACCCATACAAATTATCGAAGCTGCACTTGCTGCTATACCAGTAATGATAACAGTCACATTCCCTTTATGGCCCCGCAAAGTATTCATGATGTCAATACCCGCAAATACATCACCACCATAGGAATTAATTTCTAATTCGATTTCCTCATCCTCTTTTACATTACGCATTTTGTAATTAAAATCCCAAATACTTGAGTTCCACGAAATAATGTCGCCTTTGATTTTATGTTTCATCTCTTCTCACCTCCCTCCACAGTTTGATAGTTTTTGGTGATAACATATTTATCTAGCTCTGGATCATCAACACGTTCATCACCGAATTTTTCACGCACTTCATTTCTGTTATAAGCACCCGAAGCAACCAATTTATCAACCGCCTCCGCATTTTCTGTAACTGATTTAACTTGAATACCAAATGCTTTAATGTGTTTTCCTTTTTTATAATCTTCTTTGCTAATTAATTTTGCGTTTAACTCATCACAAAATTTCTTAACAAGTGGATTGTTCGTAAACTTGATATAAGCCTTTAACGCTGTTTCGTATTCTGATAACGAGCCATTAATAATAGCAGGGGGAATACCCAATAATTCGGCTACATAATCAATAGCCTTATCAAGCACCTTCATTATATCTTCTACAGAACGGCCACCATTGCCACCATTAACGATTTCCTCGTAATCAAAACCTTTTAATTTTGGCACGATTGCAAATGCATTTTTGCGGAATGCATTAAACATCCTTTCGATGAATCGTTGTAGCTTACCTAAATTCTCATCATCTAAACTTTGTGATGATTCCATACCAGCTACAGCACGAATTTGATTAGCAAACATACTCGTTTCGACCATTCGACTAAACAGTTCTGTAAAGTCTTCAAACATACCGTCCATAAAACGAGATAACTTTGCATTGTTGTATGTTAAATAAATAACTTCATCCATACTAAATGTTCTAGCAAATGTAAATTCCTTCACTGTCACATTTTTGAAAGTATCGGGGTATACCGCTCGTTCTTCACGAGTAAAACTATCTGCAATCAATAAATCATTCGAATCGCTTAAAACGATTAAAACTTCACGATTATGGATCAGTTTATATGTGGCATCTTGCCAAAAATCAGATGCACTAGAATCGGTATTCGGTCTTACATTTAATAAATAGTCCCAATCATCACGCACACGTTTTTTATTATCCATGATTCTGAATTCCGTTTGTGCCACAGAACGAGCAATGAAGTTAATGCAAATTTCTAGTGCCAGTTGTTTCAAATACGCTCGTTGTTCGACTTCATAACCAAATATTTCACCTTCAAACGATGACGATAGGTCTTTATTGCGCTGAAAAATATCTCCTAACCAACTCATTTAAACACCCCCTCTCTAGGCTAAAAAATAAGCTTTTCTAGCGCATCTAAAGTTTCGCTAACATCTGTATCATCTAAATCTCTAGTAGCCCATACAGCGTACAGGAACATCATAAAACCATCCGTTTTACGTTTGACAGGTTCTTTCTTGCGATAAAGTTTGTTGCCTTTACTATCGATTACAACCAATACGTTATTTGCGTACCACCGCATAATTGGATTGTCGCCCCAAATAATACGACGTTCATCAAAAGCTAATTCAATTTTAGGTGCTAGTAATGCACTTGCTGCATCTGGATTTCGTATCACTTCAACCTCGAACCCTTCCGCTTCAAAGAGTGGTCTTAATATTTCCATACGGAAGTTATCCCCAACAATTTTCTTAATGTTCCAGCCTTCTGCTCGTCTATCGACAAACCATTTAACAACAATGTGTGGATCCATCGACTCTTTATCCAGGACCTTTAATAACCCTTGTTCTTCCCACTCTCTAATAGGTGCAAATTTACGATGGTCTTTTTTGTTATTACCTTCTGCTTTCGGCTTGCTGTATGCATAATGCTTATCTGCAAATGGTTTACAAACGTATGAGTAAGTTAACTCTTTAGGTGTAATAAAGGCTTCATTTTTAAGAAATGTTAATCCACATGCTACGAAGTCTCGAATTGAAGCGTAATCGACAGAACCAATACATTCTCGATTTTTCAATTGCTTCAAATCGTATTCTTGATTAGTCGCTACAATTTTCTCCCATGATGCAACCGATTTTTCTAAGTCAACTTTTGGTAGATTCATACGTTTAGTTATTAAATTCTCATATCCCGATGAATCGTTTTCGAGTTTCTTATATTGCTTCAACACCTTCTTAAATAGTGTTTTTGCATAGCTACTTAATGGTGGATGAAACTGTGGATTTGCTTTTTGCCACATGTCTGGATTGTGCATTTCTTCTTCATCATCAATGCAGCACATGAACGGAAATAATGAATCTTCTCTTACTGATACTTCACGTTTCAAAATTCGCATTGCACGTTCTTTTAAGCGATCAATAAATCCATCGCGAACAAAACCATCTGTTCCAATAAAAAATTCCCGACTGTCTCGCACCTTACCGAGACCACCCGAGAATACATCTACAACATCGTTATTTTCATATTCGTGTACTTCGTCATAGATCACGCAACCATCACGCAAACCATCTTTCGTACTTGCATTTGATGTGTGAAATTGGAAGATAGCTTTTGTATCTACTGATTCGATTACCGCTTTATGGTGTTTAAAATATGCTTTTAAGGCATCGTTGGTATCAATGGTATTATAGACTTCTGTAAATGACGTCTTTGCTTGCTTTTCACTATTAGCCACGATTGATACATTATATAAATCGATTCCATGAAGCTCGCTAATAAAGTAATTTACAAGTGCAGAAACGAAACCATTTTTACCAGCACCACGGGCCATGTAAATGAAAAACTCATCGAACACTAAATCATCGGTATCTTTGTATCTTAAGAAAATAAAACAAGTGATAAACGTTTGGAAAGGTTCCAACTCGAAATACCACTTGTTAGTAAATTGTATAAATTGTTCGATGTGCTTACTATCGAAATAAATATCATCCATTGTTAAGATGTCTGCTTCAAGCCACTCTATTAGCAAGATGCGTTCTTTGTTTAATATGATTTCGCCATTTCGCCATTGACGAATATATTCATCTACGTAACTATAACTAATCAAATTAAACTACCACGCTTCGGTTTGTCCTCCACAGTTGATGAAGTAGGGGCAGGCGATGCTTTTAATTTGAATTTAATAGATTTTTCTAATGCAATCTTTTGAGCATTGATTTTCATTTTTTCATTCATACTTGGGTGACTCTTAATGAATTTTTGTGAGCCATTTTCGATAGTGATACTAACCCCATCACGATCAATCACTTCATCACATGCCGCGTCTAATTCATGCAATCGAATTAAATCATTTACTTTCTTCACTTCCAGTAAATCATCGGTATCAATACGGGCTAACAATTGTTTTCGTAATTCTTCAAAATTTACTTTTTCCATCTAACCCCTCCCCCCTTTCACCCCTAATGTGAAGGATAATTTTTTAAATATTTTTAGAGAGTTGACTCCAGCAGCCGGTGTATAGAAATTTAAAAAAACGCAAAAGTTTTAACCCGGGGGTAATTACCACTTTTCATCGTGTTCCCAACGGTTTACTTTGCGTTCAATATATCGATCATGTTCTTTGTTATGGCAATCAACACAGATTGTCTCGAGATTATCTTCTTCTAATGCTAAGTCTGGATGAAACTCTAATTCTTTTTTATGGTGAACAACTAATTGGATTTTCTTTCGCTTTGCTGTTTCACTGTATTCATTCGTATCAATGAACACTTTGCCTTGTCGCTTACACTCCTGGCATTCGTTATTGTCACGCTGTTTGATTTGTTTGGATAACTTTCTCCATGCGTAGGAATCATAGAACTTTCGCTTTTGTTCTTCTGTTTTGTACTCTTGCAATGTTACTCACTACCCTCAAGTCTTGTTGGTAGATCATCATCAATGTCTAATACTCTTGTAATATCGCATGAACAAATAGATATGTTGTGTTTGTCGTAATTGTTAATGAATGTTCGAATCATTTCAATTTGTTCATTAGATAAATTTGTGCATTGTTTGTCCATCCTTCATCCCTCCACAATCATTTAGATTTAATCTTCCCATTCACTCTTCTGTACGTCTGTCGATTAGTACCCATTAACTCTTTTAAATCACGTTCACTCAAACGTTCAGAATTGTGTTTATTTCGTGTCTTATCATCTGAATGAACTTTCCCCTTACCTTTGTCTGAATAGCCTAATTTTACCTTTGTATTGCTGTCTAAATGGTCATATATTTTCACACCTCTCACCTTCCTTTTATGTTTTCAAATTGAACTACCAATAGATTGATAGATTGATTTCAAAGCATAATAAAAAGCCACACCCAAGTAGGTATGACTTGAAAAGTTATTAATTAAATTAATACGATAAATGTACTGTGTTTCCGTTTGAAACTTCAATTACTAATTCGTAAGGATCCAATTCCATCTCGTTATATAAAACCGTAAATCTACCGAAAAGTCCTTTTTCTTTATAATTCGGAAAACCATAATCTTCCCACAAAATATCGATATTACTATAATCTGAATCGTTATAATTCAAACTAATAATTATCCCGTATTCGCCTTGCACAATAATATTACCTTGAGAATCTTTAGCAACTATCGGTCGAACATATTGGACTTCATTTGGACCTGTAAGTTGTTTAAATCTTCTCAATGCATCATGACCATATAACATGTTAATTGCCTCCTTTCCACACTAACAATACCGTAAAAAGGAAATGTCTGTCATTAGTATATTTTTGATAATAAAAAGCCACATCGTAATTGATGTGACTTTGATGAACTCATTTATTGTATTGAACATTAATGCCTCTTAGTTCGTTCATTTCTTTTATAAGTTCATTCAATTCTTTCTCAAGTTCAGAATAATCTTCGTTTTTTTGAACCTTCTCGATGTACTTAGGATATTTCTCAGAATAAGTTTTTGATAGTTTATAAAATTCTTCAAGTTTATTCTGAGATTCTTCTGATATCTTAGATTCTTTTTTCTTTGACTTTGATGTATCAGTACTTTCATTTTGCTTTTTAATATCATTATAGTACTTATCTGCCATATATTTACTAGTACCACTTAAGTGTTGTGTTTGAGGATTCCAACTCATATGCAATACACCTCCCTCCACAATAATCATAAATCTAATGGAAGGATTTGTATGTAATAGATTTTTGATAGAAAAAAACCACGCTCATAGAACGTGACACAATTTTTTAAATTCTTAATGTTATAACTCTAAAACTCTTTTTAAAATAGATGCAAATAAGGATTGGTCTTGTTCGAATTCCGTCTGCCATCTCACTTCAATCACATCGTCACGTAATGCTACTTCCGGGTTTCTTAACCAATATTCTATATTAGGCTTTACATCGGATATATTATTTCGACAAAATTCTAATATTTCAACAAAAATAAAATTATCATAGTCACCTTTTAAAAAACGTTCACCAATTTCTGCAACTTGAGGAATCTGACTATTTATAAAACCGTTATTGGCAAAGTATAAACTTTCATCTTTTTTATGCTTTTTCAAAACTACATTTTCTTCTAATACACTTTGAGGGATTTCTAAAATATCTTTAATTTGGCTTTCAGATAGAGTATTTTTATTTTCCCTAACAAGAAGAATTAATTTAGAAACATCTTTCATTTTAGCTTCATTATTTAAAAATTTAGTGTAGGTTTTATTGAACTGCCTTTTAACCGCTAAACTTGTCATCACAATCACCTCCTCCACTTTAATAATATCGCTTGGAGGAAATGTTTGTAAATTAATAGATTCATAATATATAATTTTGTCAAATTACAAATTATTAGGAGGTGTAGTAATTGCTAGAAAATCTATATTATGGTTTAGGTCGCCACATAATTGGCCCTATTGCAGGATTAGCAGCTGGTGCATTATTTTTAAAAGTATTATTTTTCTAAACATAAAAAACCACTCAATTAAGAGTGGTCTTTTTTATGAAATTTTCTATGCTACCAACCAAGTAATAGCTTTCTGCAAACTATCACAATATCAATTTACTATGTTTTTAAGTGAACTTCGCTAGTGTGAGGAAGTTCATCAACAGTCAAACGGTCTCTTTAGCCCTAATCGTTTTGAAGTACAAATTTGAGGGCAAAATGTATTTATAACTTTTTCACCTGTTTATTTACTTTATAAACGTTGTGTCTCTTATTGATGTAGTAACCAATCCTTTTGTCCAATCAAAATAAAGAGAATAATGTCCACCGTTATAAACCTCGCCTGTTTCCATTACTTGATGAATCGTAGTGACTAACTCCTCAACACTAATCCTTAAAACTGCTGCTTCTTTACTAAGTCTTTCATCAACTGTTTCACCTATTAAATCAAGAGTACTCTTACTTACTGTAAAATTATTAGTAATAGTATGTTTTTCTTTAATCTTTATTTCAGTTGCTTTCGCTACTTGTTCTTCTTTCAACTCATATTTATCTGTATAATCATCGGGAAGAGGTACAGCTCCACCTCGGATAATATCTTCAATTAATACATCGATATTGGTTCCGGATGTTTCTCCTTCTATCGGCTCTGCTACATAGTTCTTATCAAGGTTCATAGCCTTATTCATGAACAAGGCAAAATGAGCACGTGATAATGGTTTATTAGGTTTAAATGTGCCATCTTCATACCCTGATGTAACACCATTTGAATATAATGCTTTAATATATTCAGAATACTCGTTACTTTCAGGTACATCCTTGAAACTATAGTCCGCTTTTACTTCAAGGTTAAAAGCAATCACTAATGCTTTTGCCATTTCACCGCGTGTAATTGATTGGTTAGCGTTAAAAGCGCCAGTTTCATCTGCTTCTATGATACCCGCCATTTGTATAGCTTTAATTTGGTTAAAGTAATAGTGTTCCTGAGGCACATCTCTGAATGCTTTGAATGCTTTTGTTTGTGGTAAATCCGTTGCACTGGTTAGTAGTACCGCAGCATGTTGTCTTGTGATATTTTCTAAAGGACGAAAAGTCCCATCCTCATATCCATTAATAATTCCGTTTTTAACCATTTCATGAATTGTTTCATAGTAAGTACTATCTTGTGAAATATCACTGAATGTAATATTATAATCAGCTGCATCGACCTCTGTTTGCAAGTCCATAAAAACAGTACTACCTAGAACAAATACCAATACAGACCTCGTAAATATTCCTATTTTCATAACCTAACTCCTTTTACCTGGTACGTTTAAATGTCATAAAGATTAATAGTCACTTTTTAATATACCATTTCACCCATAAATTTCCTATTAGTAATTTATTTCATCTAAACCCACCCAATCCTCTTAGCAGTTTCATCAATCAATAAATTTCGTTTCCGCAATACCTTATGTCGAGACATAAACAACTTATCCGCAATATCTTCCCACTCGTGAAAATCACTTTTGCACCAGTACCGCATATCAACTATGGTTTTCGAGTCTTCATCAAGTTCCTTATACAATTCTTCAATGACACAAACAATCTGCTTCAAATTTTGATAGAGTTTATCTTCTGCAAGAGCCATTGCTTTTTGTTCCGTAACGTTACTGATTTTATTCGATTTGCCTCCACCGATATTTTCATCTGATTCAGAAAACGGATGAAGCAATTCCCATTCTCGAAATTTTAGCTGCCGTTTATTATGCTCATGATCAATCCAATATTTCTCGATTTTTTGTATGTCGACTCTTGATAATGTTGTCAAAATATCACCTTCAATTTATAAGCCATTTAAATAGCCTTAGAGACGTTTTAACTTTCCAATGACCAAAATGTCAATCTAGTAATTAAAACGTCTTGTAGGCTATGATTTTAAGGTCAAATGATGTGTTACTGTCGTTATAAGTCCGACTCCTTAACAAACACTCCGTTAACCGTTTTACCTGTTCTATTTTTAATCTCGTCATACGCACAATTCAAACATTCGTGTAAATCCATGTCATTTTGCTGTGCTAATATGATTAAAGTAACCACAACATCACCAATGCCATCACGCAAAGCATTTTTATCATTTCGTGCTAATGCAGCTGCCACTTCACCAACTTCCTCCACAACCTTCAAAAATTGTTTGCTAGATTCTGCTTTATCCAATCCTTTATTGATTGACCATTCTTCGACTTTTGCTATTAATTCGTTCATTTTGATTCCTCCAGTGCTTTGCGTGCTATTTTTCCACCATCTTCATTAGCGTCACTATCATAATCATCTACTGCTGGACAAAAAGGCTCGTAAATTTTTTCGTTTGCATAAAATTCAAGCGCTTCTCTCAATTTAATAACTTCTTCTTGCAACGCATACCGTTCTTCTTCCCAACCATTATTTATAAAGGTAACTTTAGCTTGTAATTGCTCTTTTAGTTTCTTATTTTCCTCCACAATTTCAGAGATAACTTTAATTAACACTTCATCGTATACAATTGAATCGATCGCTTCTTGCTGTCTGTGATTTATCCAACCTACAACGTCATAACTTTTTGGATTAACCGTTTCACCGTACTTTGCCAATCCTTTTACCTGTTGATTCTTAAATTTATTCATTACGTTTCTCAATACATCATTCGCGATAATGTGTTCTTCGATTGTCATATTTTGCTCCTTTCTTTTTACGAAGTGCGCATTAACTTATGAAGCATCCACAACCGCCAAAATCGTAAAAATCAAGTTGTTGTGAGCCAGCTTCATATTCTTCTCTAAGTTGTTGTAATGATAAATTTTCACGTTCACCATTGACTGTTCGTTTCAAAATAGTTACTTCTTGTCCTAAATAGTCTTGCATTTCTTTTTCGTAATTCTCCATCCATTCAAACCGTTCTGGAAAGTGTCTTAATAGGTTGATGAAATGCCCTTGACCACCTTTTACGCACATTCCTCCACAATTGTTATGTGAGAATCCAAGATCATATAATCTAGGTGTTTTAATCCCTAATTTGTTTAATTCTTTTAGCATTTCATCTTTGCTCATAAATGGTTCTTCACACATAGGAAACTCCACCTTATAAGGTGCCCAATTCTTTATTGGCGCTTCTTTTCGATGGGATTCAGTCCAATCAATACCAAGATATAAAATACATTCATCTGGATTAAAATTATCCTTTATCCATTTATCAGCAGTCTTTTGTTTCAAATGATGTGAACATTGAGCAAGTCTGCTATTACCTAACCACCGAACATCTTTAAATACTTGCCAAGGTGTGCGACCATCTTCAATTCTGACGTATTCCGTTCCCATTTCTTGAACTGTTTCATCTATGAATCTATATAAATCTTCATCCTCAATTAAAGTATCTGTAAAAAACAATATAACGTTTTCTTTGCCATGCTTTTTAACTACTCTTTTAGCTGTCATCCAGGAACCTATCCCACCACTATAAAAAATTATGTGCTTCATTTTTTCACCTTCCTGTTACTGCTCAATTTGGTTCAAAAAAGCTCACCGAATTGTTCATTAACTCCAATGTCCATGACGTTTCATAATTTCTATAACTTCATTTACATAAGGTTCATCTTGGTTTATAACTAAATACTGATTATCTTCAACTTTTCCGTCTGATATTCTACCCGCTTCAACTGTTTGTACAATATCAAAAAGATTATCTTCTTGATGACTGTCTAAATATCTGTCTAAATCAGCATTTTTTACGACTAAAAATTTACCGTTTCCTCTTATCATTTTCATTTCTCCTTATGTCACACTTTTGTTCAATTACTCTCCAACTCTCTAAATCTAGCCTTTAATTTCTTGACTTCCGTTTCTGCCTTTTGCGCTCGTTTATTCAATTTGTTATACGTCTGATTTGCCGTAGCTAATGTTTTCTCAATGATGAGTAAATCATCCAATATTGATTGGGTACTAATGGTCTTTTGTTTATTGCATCGATAACGAATCGCTATAATTTTATCCAACGCTTCTTTCATAACTCCCACGCCCCTCGTTCCCATCGATCCAGGAATGTTGCAAACGTAATTCCTAATTTGTTGTAAATACCGTGATAGACAAAATAGATTCCGAGTTTTTCTAGTAGTTCGTCATTCATGCTATTCACCTTCTCTATATTTCAAGCCTTGTTTAAACATTGATTTATGTTCTTCGCAAATACGTTTGCATCTAAATCTGACTTTCCCAGCATCTCGACCTAATAACTTCCGTAATTTTTCCCATGCCTTAGTTTTTGATGGTTCTTGAATGCCAAATACAAATTGTTTACTTACACTCGACCATATACCGTACATTCCTGTTTTCATTAAAAAGCACCTCGTTTAAGATAATTTTTCATTTGGTAATAGAAATGGTAGTAAATAAAATTACCGCTAAACTTCTTGTCCAGGTATACGATTTCGAAACCATATTTCGCTTTGAATGTATTCAGCGTTCCTAACAAAGCTAATGGATTGTATTTCGAACGATATTTGCCATTAATCATTTTCGAATAACCGTTTTGGTCTTCCACAAGTAAAGTGAATGGGCTACCTGAAGCTCGAATTAATTCATTTTCAAATGCTGTACGTGTATCTTTTTGCAAGTTACCTGTGATTTCATCAATATGGGCTTTTCGTTCAATTGCACTGTTTAGATAAATATCACGTGGTATTCCTAGTTCATCGCTTTTAGGAACCATGGCAGAATAATCACCAAAATTTAATTTTTGAATCTTAATCGGTCGTTCAGTTTGATGTAAATAATCTAAGATGTGACCATTCACTTGTTCCCTGGTATCTACAACAATCGTCATAGTCTTTAAGATTTTTTCGATCTCTGATTCTGTGTAATGAAAATGGATCAACTTACAGCACCTTCAATTCCTTTTGCAAAGAATACACACGTACAGACCAGGTACACACAAATGATTTCAAATTTACTCGGCGAATAACCGCACATAATTGAAATCGCAATAATTAAGTGCGCTAAACCTAAAATAATGAATAGATTTCTCATAACTAAGCCCCTCTCTTCACATAAGCAATTGCACGTTCATATATTTCTTTTGCTAATTTATTTGATTCTTCAGTTTGAAACTGGCGGTAATCTACATAAATATCCTTCCAACCGTTACGATCTAACATCTTCATCCATTCATCGAATTTCCAAAGATATTCAAGGTCTTCACAAAGCCATTTGTTTAATGTGTCGTTCATCTGCCATCCACAGAAATGATGAATGATTTTTCGCATTGTAATATCAACCTTTGAAGCATCTTTCCAAGATTTAAACCATTCTTCAATTTGCGGAAATATTTCTTGCGCAACTTTCATTACTTCTGCTGGAACTCTTTCATGATGTTTTAATTCAATTTCACCCGAATCCAGTAAATTCATTTCAGCTCCACTTTTCCAGATGTCTGATAGAACTTTTAAGACTTGCACTCTATCACCTCAGTTACTTAAATTCTTAAAAATTAGTCTTTAGTCACTAAATGTTATTAAAAGTTACTAAAGAAAAATGCCTTTCAAGCATACAGCCACAAGGGATTGAGCGAAAAAGTTATTTTTGTTATCGGTGTTTAGGTATTACTGCTCCTAATATATATATTTATTTTTTTATTTTTTTAATTAATAGAAAACCCAATAACTAAAATAACTAAATAACTATAAAAGCTAACTCAAACCCTTGATACTACTGATTTTCTGAAAAGTTATTAAAAGTTACTAAAGCCCCAAAATAGTTACTGAACAACCTTAAAAAAGCCATTTTCCTCATTTTCAGTAACCACTTTAGTAACTGGCGCACGCTCTTTAATGGTAATTCCTGTTAAATACGTTTTATTTGCTGCACCTTTCATTTTTCCGAATCCTTTCGTTTCTAACATTCGATAAAATGATCTATTCCCTAAAGTGCGTTCACCCGATTTGAAACACCAGCTGTTGTACACGTTATATAATTCTTTTGCTTCAATTCTTATAGCTTCATTTTTCGGTTCATCTATATAGCATATTTCATTTAAAAATGGCGCTATAATGTCCATATCCTCTTTGTATTGGCCTGTTGCATCCACCACAACTTTTGGCTCTTTCAAGCCGTCTCGCTGCCACTTCAAGCAGCCTTCAATCGCCCAATTTAGAATGCCAGGCATTTCTAGTGATAACTTTTCTTCAAGCCTTTTATCACGCTCATGAGGTTTTAAACTTAATGTAAATGGGATGATTTTTACACGTCTCCAAATACCATCATCCACACCACCAATGACTGGCTTATGGTTAGTTGTAAAGAATACTTTAAATTCTGGTATGAACTCGAAATATTCTTGTCGTAAAAATCGTGCTAATATTGGCTCTCCGCCAGTGATAGTTTTAACCAATGATTCTTGAAGCTTTTCCCCTTCTTCCGACTCTACTGCCGAAACAAATCTCGCACTGGACAATCTAGCAATATCGTTGTTTGCTCCAGTCTCTTTCTTTTTGATGAAAGTATCTGATTTTGTTTGTGCCCCATAATCACCCATTAATTTTTTAATTGTATTTACAAATGTCGATTTACCATTAGATCCACCACCGACCAAGAAATACATTGACTGCTCTGAAATATCTCCTGTAAGTGAATAACCTACAAGTCGCTGCATATAATCGATTAACTCTATGTCCCCTTTAAATATTTGGTCCAAAAACTTTAACCATGTAGGACATTTTGCTTTTTCATCAAACTCAATATTTGTGATTTTTGTTATTCCAAGTTCACGATCATGTTGCTGTAACATTCCTGTTTTTAAGTCGATAATTCCATTTTCGACATTGAACAGGTATTTATGTCTATCGAATTCTTCACGTTCTCCGGGAACCAACGGCATTAAGTCTTTAATTGAGTTCATTCGAATGTTTCTTCGCTCACACATTCGCGCCCATTTTTGTTCCATTTCATCTTCTGATTTATAAAGACTGCGTAATACTTTTGCTGTAATTCTCTCAATCTCTTTTTTGTTATCAATTTTCCATCGCTTACCGTCCCAAATGAGCCATCCCATATCACTCACATACTTGATTACATGGCCATATTCATAAGCGATTCTTTCAGCGTTACCGAGTTCAGTAAGCCTAAATTTTTTCTTCGGTTTTTCTTCCACAACTTCTGCTGCATCCCCATTGTGGATATCAAAAGAGAATTCCTCGAATTGCTCTTTGTTGTCTAGAATCGTTGTAGTAGTTGAAGAAATGGCAGTTGCAATTGTTCGTTCTCCATAAGTTTCATTCGTATCTCTGAAGTGAATAACATCCCATTTATCACGCATTAAGCCTGTTTCACGGAACATCGAATCCATACGAGTTGCACTTTTTCCAGTCCAGAAAGCTAAGTGATTACATAATGCTAAATCGCTTGCTGAATGATCATCATTGATTAGATTCCCGTTATACAAAGAGCGAATTTCATCACCATTTTTAGAACGGAACATTTTTTCCCAAAGAGCTTCATTCGAAATCTTGATTTCGTCTTTTTCGAATTCTGCTAGATTAATTCGTCCTTGCAGGTCACTATCATCAAAATACTTTTCGAAAACTTCTGCTAGTTCATCTGTACGTTCGAAAATTTCATTCGAATTTTCTCTATCTCCAGTGAAGCTGAAATAACGGCCATATGAATAAATCTCTAATCCATGTTTAGTATTCTTACGGCCAGTACCCAATACAGATTGTGGAAGATTCCCTTTGATGATGATGTGAATACCTCTACCACTTGGAGAAAATTCTGTGTAGCTGTCTAGGGTGTCGATAATTTCCGTTGCAAAAGCGTTTGGTTTTCCATCCACAACACATTTATCAATATCAATTCCGATATAATTGTCTTGTCGGCTAAACACAAAACCGATTCCGTCATAGCCACCTTCCATATAGAACTTCACAGCTGTTGCAAACGTGGACCATGTACGGCGATTATTGGCTTGTGCCATTTCACCATTAACTTGATAAGGTATTTTAGTATCTTTACCGTTTCTTTTTTCTTTCCGCCAGAGAATCCATTGAGGAAGGGCTTTTAACTCTGACGGTATGCTATTAAAGTCGATGTGTTCTTTCATTTTGCCCTCCTGGTGGTTCATTTAATTCCTTCAACTAGCATTTCTCGATATGCTTCATCAAGTAATCTAGCAATTTCTTTTTCTCGCGCTTCAGTATGTTTATCAACAAATGCCTGTTTTTCTTCATCTGTTGTTCCGTTAAATTCAATACCTAAAACTTCACAAGTCGTTGTAACCATGTACTCTAAAAAGGTCATTTTTTTCTACACACCTCCGAAAATTTGTATAAGAAAAGAGAAGCCCATCAAGAAGGACTTCTCTATTTAGTTTTAATTAATCGAATGGATCAGAAGGGTAAATCATCCGAACCCACTGTAATGGGTTGACCTGCTGCAACAGGAGGATTCACATCGGAAACATCATAGTATTTCGCTTTAGCAGCCGTACGTTTTTCCTTTTTGCCATCAACCATTTTTTCATATTCTTCGTGTTTTACAGTAATTTTTAAGTTTTTATTAATGAGTTGTTTAGCCATATCATCTGGCGAATTAAATACGTGGTTATTAGCAAATCCACACGCTTTCAGTAATGAGTTGACTATTTTTACTGAAACTTCATGTTCAAAAGTAAATGTGTTAAAAAGTACTTTTGCCCCTTGGTGATTTTGCGGTACGTCACTACGAATCTCAAAATCTACTGTTAGTTTAGGTTTTTTTTCATTTGTTACTCCTGCTACTGCATTAACAATTACCGCTTCATATTTCCCCTCTGCTACTAATTCGAATGCTACACTTGCGTTTGATTCATCAAATTTAAAGAATGACATTATTCATTTCCTCCATTTTCATTAAAGATTTCATTTTGTTTGCAACCTTTACGGTCATCTAATTGATTTTTTGCGTAAATACTATTTGTTGCTTGTAAAACATAACCACGTTCACCCTCTTGATTAATCATCAAGCGCCCTACAACATCACACAAACCTAGAACATTATTTAATATTTTCATGTTGATTTGTGGGTAACTGCGGTTATATTGCTGACCATCGGCCGATGTATAAAGGTCTGTTGTTTCCCATGCCGTGAATACAATTCGTTCAGCAAGGTTTTTCATCCATCTGAAACTGTTTACCACACGAAATTGCATTTTTTGATAATCACCTTGAGATGGTACACCTTGATTACGACCGATGAAACCTAGATGTGATAATAAACATCGTTCCAACTCCGACATGTTATCGATTGCTATATTGTCGTATTTTCCTTTGATAGATTGTAGATGTGTTAATAGCTGTTCCCAGTATTCCCAAGTGTTTTGGTTATCTACATAGATGATGTCGATGTCCGGATTTCCTTTTAGCACTTGAGATGTTCTATCTACATCAAGGACCAATGTTTTACCTGGCAAGTATTTAAGTGTAGATGTTTTCCCCATACCTGGAGGGCAATAGATTAGATATGTTTTACCCTCTTTTACAATTTCAGTCGCGTTATGAGGAGTAAAGTCGAATGTCCCTGTCAATACTTCCACACTCCTTATCTATTAAAATGGCAATTCAGATTCTAATTCTTCAATGGGCTTTTGCTCTGATTGTGTTTCACCTTCATCTGACATATCTTCGAATTGAATACTATCTGGATCAATTTCTTCTTCCTTTTCAACATCATCGATGGATAGTTGGCCTTCTGGAACGTTATCTTTTTTACCATCATGCGCCTTCATGTAATCTCCAGGTGTTTCGTAATTGAACGCTAAATCTACTAAGTGATAAGTTCCGTATTTGTTGTGCTTTTCACTAATTTTTTGAGTGACTAAGTTGTCATCTTCTTTTGCTCCATTTACTATTTCTGAAGCTTCTTCAAATTTGTCAGCATAATGTTGTTCGGTACGTTTCAATAAGACTTTTGCCATAAAATGAATCCTCCTATATTTCTACTTTAAAAGTAGTAGTTTGTGGTTTAACTGTGACACCTGGAACTACTTGACCATTTTCATCAACAACCTTTTGCACTCCGTCTACTTCAACAATTTGAAGTGTCTTCTTTAATTCAGCCCATTTAAGTTTTGGTACTTTTTCAACAAACGGCAGCTGATTGTCTTCCACAAATTTGATAAGTTGTTCTTCATCTGCTTTATCCGGTTGTGCTTTACTTGTAGTTGATTTTGATTTGCCGTATGGAGTAGACAATGTTTTTTTCTTTGGATCCTCAGCTAAAACTTTCGCATGATAGTCAGCAATAAGATTGTGGAAGAACTCAATACTTTCGTTAATCCCTTTACTTTCACGTTGTTCCCATGAATCGATTCGTTGACGTTCTGCATTAGCAACTGTTTGAATTTCTTTTAATTGAGCATTGTAGGCATGTACTTTACGGAGTGCCCAATTCAAACTATCTAAATCAGTGATTTGAAATTGTTGATATTGTTGGATTTCTTCAACTTCTTGAATTTCTTCAGCAAGTAATGGATTCATTATTTAACCTCCTCCTTAGACTTCATAATGTTTGTGAATTTTCCATCTTCCAGTAAGTGATTCAAATAATAGATACATGCATCTTTCTCTTCATCAGTGAATTCCTTTTGACGAACACCATTTTTTAATCCGACAGAAAACACCACATAACCATGTCTAGGACCATAACCATAAGTGCATTGAACTTCTTGATTAACAAAACCTGAATAATCTTTTGTTCCAAAATATTCTTTTCTTAAACATCTAAAATCATTAACAATGTCATCAATCGCATGTCTAATCGGACCATTATTCTTTCGATTAAATCCTCTTGAGAATTCTAGTAAACTTTCTGCGATTGTAATTTTATTTAAATCAAAATTATTCAAACTTAGTTCTTTAAGTCTTTTATAATCATTGATTTTCTTCGTCAATTCGTTGTTTTTTCTCTCAAATTCTTTATGCAAATCCACTTTCTGAACAGTTAAATCTGTTAATGTTTTTTCAATAGAAACCAAATTCATTTATTCGTCCTCCTAATTAGATAAGAACTCTTTCGCGTTTTCTAAAGAGCGAATAGCAAAATCTACTTTATTTGAAATTTCGTCAACGTCTTTGAAATCAATGTTTTCAAGCTCCCTTAAAGCTTCATCAATTTCACCAACTGCTTCTTCCACTACTTGGTCAAGCATTCTTGCTACATCTGAAATATCATTACGGGCCATTTGTTTTTCATCCCCTGTTCTAAAATTTGAATTTTGTGCTATACTGTTAGTGACTTTTGTATTTACATGCTCTTTACTAGTTGGCGCTGGTAAAGAGTTTTTTTCTTTTGGATGAACATCCTCTAAATCTTGATAGTAATCACTCATGCGATCGTAATCGTCTAATGGTGAATGACTTCTTCTCATTCTGTGGAGGGCACCTCACATTCAAGCCTTTTTATTAATTCAATTGATGCTGCTAATCCTTCGATGTAAATATTGTGATTATGATGTTCTTTTACTAGATTTGTTATTGCTTCTGTAATAAAAGGGACATCGCTGTTTAAAATTACTTCATCAGCAATTTTCATCTTCAACTCTTGTAAATATTGTTCTGATTCTTCTAAGTGAGCATTTAAAGTTTCCAATGTTTCTATTTGTTTAGCTGTATTTTCAATAGCCTTAGTAAAATCAATCTTTTGATTATCATCCATGTAATAACTAGCTTCCTTATCATAGAAATATTGAGTGTTATCCGATTGTTCCGCTTTAACTCCTACAGCAACAATTTCTAACTTTTTGCCTTCCACAGTTAATGTTGGTTTCATTTCATTTCCCCCTCTTGATTTTCATTGGCTCTGGTAAAACTCTTTCAATTGCTCCGCTTTTCAATCTGGTGCTTTTACAAGTTGGATAATCTGCTTGTAATATCCGAAAGCAATCTGCTTTGTACTTACCTACCGCATATACCTTTCCGCTATTTTGTCCGATTGCGTAAAACATGGTTATCACCTTCCCCGTTATGGCGCTAATATTTCCCTAACTTGTCCAGTATGTTTGTGGACGAGTAGCCAAAATTCACTTGTTTTCTTACTAATCAACCAATCTGAATTAAGATTGATAGATTGTAAGTATCGCCTTTCTGCGACTGTTGGATTTTTACCGTTTTTCAAACTGTTTTCACCCCTTAATAGCATTCGAAACTAGCATTAAGCGTTGCTCTAACGATAAGTTGAAATACTTTTTGAATCGTTTTTTCATTTAATCACCACCTTTCAAGTTAGTAGAAGATTAGTAGATTACCGCCCAAACTTATGGACATTGATTGCTCTAGCTTGTACAATCTTGATGTACTTTTCAGCCTTCGAAAGCTTGTTCCATTCAGATACTTTGATTTTCATGTTTGGTCACCACCTTTTTCGAGTGGTTTGATATTGAATGGGTCTGTTAGATCGCGACCAACATTTCTCAATAGAAAATTTTCTATCTCAATAGTGGAAACTTTCATCCTTCCTAATTTCAATCCTTGAAGTTGACCGCTTTTGATTAATTCATATACTTTGTTTTTGTTACACTTAAGTCGTTTTGCAACCTCTGCAACCTCTAATAGCTCACTCATAGATTGGCTTCACCCCTAGATGCATAAGATTTTTCTAATGTGTTTGATGTGTTCTTGTGCTTTCTTGCCATCTTTCCGACCGTTTATGATATCTGACATATAAGCACTAGAAATTCCGACTAAGTCAGCAAGTTCTTTCTGACTCATCTTTCTTTTGAAAAGTTCACTCCTAACTTGTGCCCCTAAATCTTCTGGCATTTTTTAAACCTCCTTTTGTTCATACAATTTTTTCTTAGTTGATATACCGTCATCGGCTCGGTATCACAGCGCTTTGATAGATTTATAAGTTAATAAACTAATAAATAAGCTAAATTATTAGCTAATTTTCCGTTTCTTATTGACTATAACTAACGTATTTGTTAGTATATAGACATAGCTAAATAAGACTTATAAAAAGCCTGTGAACACTACATTCATCCGTTCCCCAACGTTAAAAATGTATTTTGATAGGTTCTCTTTTTTGTACTCATTTAGCTAAAAATTTAGCTTATGAACAAAGTATACTAACGTATTTGTTAGATGTCAACTATATTAACTAATATTTTTGTTAGTTTTTGTTCTAGCATTTAAGGATGGTTATTGTGTCAACGTTAGAACGTATTAAACTATTATGCAAACAGCGTAGTATTAGCGTGAAAATTTTAGAAGAGAGATTAGATTTTCCTAATAACACTATTTATCAATGGAAAACGAGAACTCCTGGCACCGACAAACTAGAAAAAGTAGCAGATTATTTTAATGTTTCTATGGATTATTTACTTGGACGAACAGACGTTAAAGAAATCCCTGATTCAGTGGATACTATCGCTGCTCACCATGATGGAGAAGATTGGACAGATGAGGAATTGCAAGAAATCGAACGATTTAAAGAGTTTGTTCGAATGAAACGAAACATCCAGGAGTGATTACATGAAGTATGAGCAACTTGTGAAAGAGGTTTATCAAAATGAATTGGAATTATATGAGGTGTGTTTAAGTTCACGCATTAAAGGTTTATATTCAGACAACATCATTTGGATCAATAAACTAATACCAACCAGTGTGGAAAAAACTTGTGTACTTGCAGAAGAATTAGGACACCATCACACTACAATTGGAGATATCCTTGACCAGTCGAGCGTTGTAAATCGTAAGTTAGAATTAAGAGCACGTGCGTGGGCATACGAAAAGCTTGTACCTTTAACCAAAATCGTACAAGCTCATGCACAAAATATCACCAATCGATACGAATTAGCTGATTTCCTTAATGTGACAGAAGATTTTTTAGATGCAGCCCTAAATTGGTATAAAAGTAAATTCGGTTTATTTGTAGCGATAGAAAATTATAAGCTATACTTTGAACCGTTAGGTGTACTTGAAATGTTCGATTGGATTGAAACACCAATTAATAATGCAGCTGTATAGTGTATAGACTATTATTTTTTTACCCTAAAAACAGAACGTATATTCCTATTTTTTGAAAGGGGTGATGCATCCAGTTACGTTAACATAAAAGACTAACAACTTTGAAAGGAGAGAAAAAATGAAAGGCGGAGTAAGAAAACGAGGTAACACATGGTACTACTATTTTGATTTAGGCATTGTAGATGGGAAACGCAAAAAAATAGAACGCTCTGCTGAAGGTGCTCAAACAAAAGCGGAAGCTGAATCTGTATTACGGAGAAAGATTTTAGAATATGAAAATGCGGGCACCGTTTTTAAGCCATCTGAGATGACTCTACACGACTTTTTAATGTTTTGGCAACAAGAGTATGTTCAACTTAAATTAAAGCCAAATTCGCAAGATAACTACCGTTTAACAATTAAGAATCATATCCTTCCACACTTAGGGAAATACAAATTAAAATCACTAACACCGCATGTATTACAACAATTTATGAATTTAAAAGTACGTGAAGGTTTAGCTAGACAAACTTTAAGTATTATTAGAGGGATTTTGAGTAAGTCTTTAAAACAAGCTGTATACCCGTATAAATATATAAGTGAGAGTCCAATGCAATATGTTGAACTAATGAAGGAAACCAATAGAAAACCCACTAGAGATGATTTAAAAATACAGTCAAAAGAAAATTTGAGATTGTTGAATGAACATCTCACTGAAGATCACCCTTTTTATCTTCCGTTCCACATTGGGTTCCATTGTGGGTTGCGAGTTGGTGAGTTGTGTGGATTAGAATGGAAACATGTAGATTTCGATGAGATGACAATTGAAATTGAACAGCAATTATCGAAAGTTCGTCATGAAGATGAAAATGGTAAAGGGCATGATGAATGGGTGGTAAGTACACTGAAGTCAAAGGCTAGTTATCGAACAATTCCTGTCGGAAAAACTTTATTGAACATCTTAAGAAAAGCCAAAATGATACAAAAAGAAAATCGTTTAAAATACGGCGAGTTTTATCAACAGGATCCTGAACATGATTTTATATGTAAAAAAGAAAATGGAGAGCATTATACTCCATCGGTTATTAAATATCAGACAAGAGATTTAATACGAGGAAAACTTGGAATTGATTTTAATTACCATTCATTAAGACATACACACGCTACTATGTTAATTGAAAACGGAACGCCTATTAAAACTGTACAAAAAAGATTAGGACATAGCAGAGCTTCCATTACAGAAGACCGCTACGTCCACTTAACACAAAAGATGGCAAGAGATGCTGCCGATATATTCGATTCCATCGCAGGAGATTTATAATTACTGGCATAATTATAAAAGCGGTGGCATATCGGTGGCAAACCCCACCATTTAGATATATTTTAAAAGCTAGAAACTCAATAAAACCACGTTATTTCTTATCATCCATTTTCAGCACAGCCATAAATGCTTCCTGTGGAACTTCTACAGATCCTACTTGTTTCATGCGTTTTTTACCCTCTTTTTGTTTTTCAAGAAGTTTACGTTTACGGGAAATGTCACCACCGTAACATTTTGCAAGTACGTTTTTACGCATCGCTTTAATCGTTGAGCGAGCAACGATTTTTTGACCGACAGCAGCTTGAATTGGAACTTCAAATTGCTGTCTAGGAATTAACTCTTTTAATTTCTCAACGATTACTTTCCCACGCTCATAAGCGAAATCTCGGTGCACAATAAAGCTTAATGCGTCCACTTGCTCTCCATTTAATAGGATATCCATTTTCACTAATTTAGATTGTTTATATCCTATTAACTCGTAATCAAATGATGCATATCCTTTTGTACTTGATTTTAAGTAATCAAAGAAGTCGTACACAATTTCAGATAAAGGCATTTCATAAATAATTTGAACTCTAGTTGTATCGATATAGTCCATTCCCATGAAATTACCGCGCTTCAATTGGCAAAGCTCCATAACAGCACCTACATAATCATTTGGTACCATAATCGTAGCTTTTACGTAAGGTTCTTCAACTCGATCAACTTTTTGTGGATCAGGCATCATTGAAGGATTATCTACTTTGATTGACGTACCATCTGTTAAAAATACTTCGTAAATTACGGATGGTGCTGTAGTGATTAAATCAATATTAAATTCACGCTCAATACGTTCTTGAATGATTTCCATATGTAGAAGACCTAAGAAACCACAACGGAACCCAAAACCAAGTGCTTGTGACGTTTCAGGCTCGTATTGTAGAGCAGAATCATTTAATTCTAATTTTTCAAGCGCTTCACGTAAGTCATTATACTTGGCTGTATCAATTGGATATAAGCCGCAGTATACCATTGGATTTAATCGACGATATCCTGGTAAAGGCTCTGCAGCACTACGACTTCCTGCAAAGGTTACAGTATCACCCACACGTGTATCTGATACGTTTTTAATAGAAGCCGTTAAATAACCAACATCTCCTACTGTCAACTCTGCTTGCGGCACCGCTTTTGGTGTATGAATTCCTACCTCAATTACTTCAAATTCAGCACCTGTTGCCATCATACGGATTTTATCACCTGGTTTAACTGTACCATTTACAATACGAATGGATATAATGACACCTTTATACGCATCATAGACAGAGTCAAAAATTAATGCTTGTAAAGGAGCATCAGGATCTCCTGTTGGAGCAGGTACTTTCTCAACGATTTGCTCTAAAATATCCTCGATTCCAATACCAGCTTTTGCAGATGCAAGAACTGCCTCTGATGCATCTAATCCAATTACATCTTCAATTTCATTTTTTACTCGCTCAGGATCAGCAGCCGGTAAATCGATTTTATTAATAACAGGTAGAATTTCCAAATCATTATCAAGGGCTAAATAGACGTTTGCTAATGTTTGCGCCTCAATACCCTGTGCTGCATCCACAACTAAAATAGCTCCTTCGCAAGCAGCAAGAGAACGAGAAACTTCATAAGTAAAATCGACATGTCCTGGTGTGTCGATTAAATGAAATGTATATTGTTCACCATTTTTCGCATTGTATTTCAACTGCACTGCATTTAGTTTAATCGTAATTCCACGTTCACGCTCTAAATCCATGGAATCTAATAGCTGTGCTTTCATCTCACGTTGAGTAACAGATTTTGTTTGCTCTAAAATACGGTCAGCTAACGTTGACTTCCCGTGGTCAATATGGGCAATTATTGAGAAATTTCTTATGTTTTCCTGACGTTTTAAACGCTCTTCTCGATTCATTCATGTCCACTCCTAATCAAATACGCCTCCGCGAAATGATGACACATTTTAAGTGTTGTCATCTAGCGGAGGCTTTAACCTAAAAAGCATCGTATGTTTATAAATACCAATTTACTAAGAAGCTACCACTTCTTAGCTAAACTAAATTAAATTATATCATTCTAAACAGGGTGTAAGCAACTTGATGATTTACTTAAATGCTTATTTATTCAAAGATTGACTACTATTTGTGAATAATTACTACAATTCTAAAGGATAAAAAGGGATATTTAACAAGAAAAGGATCATGAAAAAATTTTTCGTATCTATAAAGCAAAGAAAACACAAAAATGCTGCAACCAACATTCTTGTGTTTTCATAATTAAAGAAATTTATGGAATTTTATTAAAGTTCCTCTGTCACAAATGTCTTTGAAATGGCTTGAGCTAATATTGAAACTGTGCGATATACTTCATCTTCAGTATTATCAATACCGCCGATTTCTACAACTAATAATTCACCAGCCAAATCTTGATTGTACACACCGTCAACACCTGCACCCTTTTTTTCGATTACTCCTCGAGATATATTCGGGATAATTTTGTTTAATGAATCACTCAAAGCTTTTGCATAACCTATGTTTTCTTTGTAATTTGGATTTTCAGCACCAATGACAAAGGCAATTTTTGCATACGAAACATTGTTATGCGTTATCGTTGATACATCCTTCTTCTGAGAATCCCGGTGAATATCTAAAATTAAATCATATTTATTTTGCTGTAACTCTCTCTCAACATACGGGCGTACAGCATCATAGGCTTGATAGAATGCTAAACCATTACGTTTCATTACATTCATTACATCAACGTCTAACGTTTTTGGTGTAAGGCCATTTAATCGAAAATAGTTTTCAATCATATCTTGCATTGAAAACAAATTTGTTTTTTCATCATACACAGCAACGGTACCACTAGCACTTTGAACGTAAGGCTTATAAGTTTCATGTGAATGAGTGAAGTATAACAAAACGTCAAATGGATTTAACGGTTGAGAAACGTCAGTGGCTGTGGCTGTTTCTGTTTCTGTGCTCGCTGCGTAGACAACAGGTTGTTGCTCCACTTTCGGATATTCAATTTTTTCGTTATTAGGAAATGGCAAGATTCCTGCTATTATCGGTAATACAAAAAAGAAAATTAAAAAAGCTGATAGAATTTGAATTTGTTTTATCATGACATCCTCTCCCCTTCCACTACATTATGGAGAGAAGAGGATTTTTAGAACTATTTTGATCTATTCTCCATCCATTTAAATAAAGTATCACTTACCAATAATGAATATTTCGTTATCCAAACATCGACTTCCTTTGGTGTGACAATTAATCTTTCTGGATGTGATGATAAAACCTCTTCAAATAATTGAAGCCGATCTTCAGGAGACCAAGTTGACCATTCTCCGAATATTGGTTTTACCACATTTAAATCTACTCTAGCATTTGAATCAGGTGTCCAAGAAGTCACAGAAAGCTTGCTAGACGGTTTTTCTTTTTCCTGTACTCTCGCAGCAATCGAGCGAAAAACTTTATCGACAGCATCTGCAATAATTACAGTTGCATCGACAACAGTCGGTATACCAATTGCCGTTACTGGAACTCCGAAGACTTCTTTTGACACTTCAGTGCGTTGGTTACCAACACCTGATCCTGGGTGAATTCCGGTATTTGTAATTTGAATCGTTTTACAAAGACGTGATGAACCTCTTGTCGCTAAAGCATCAATTACTAAAACAAGCGCCGGGTTTATCTTTTCAACGAGCGCATGTATAAAGTCGCTTGTTTCAAAACCTGTTTGACCAGTTACACCAGGAGCATACATAATAAAATGATCATTCGGGTTATCTGAATGCTGACTTTGCATGGCATCAATTGCAAAAGGCCCTACAGCATCGGGGGTAATGGTTTTATTACCTAAACCAATTACTAATACCTTACTACCTTTTTTAATTTCAATATCTTTATGGATTTCATTTAAATATTTCACAAATGATTTTTCTAACTGTTCAAAGCCATTTTCGTCTTCAATCGTTAACGTTGGAACTGATAGAGTAACGTAAACACCTTCTTTTTTACCAATTTCTTCAGAGCCTTGTTTATCAACATTTACTTTCGTAACTTTTACTCGACCCTCGGTAAATTCTTCAATGACCACACCGCTCGTTTTGTCTAACTTTTCTTTTTCTTGCTTGGTCTGGTGCTGAACAATCTCATCCGTTTCATCAATTAGGTCGGTTCTACTCCAATTTACTTCTATTTCTGCCATCAATATCACCTCAACTATTATGTTGGTCAAACTGTCAAGTAAATATTCTTTGCATTTATCTATTGCAATTATACATTTCCTTTGGTAGAATGATTTTTGTTGTATTAACAAATGAAAAATATTGAGAAGATATCATCTCGTACCTTATTTAGGAGGTGAAAGTAATGCCAAATATTAAATCTGCAATCAAACGCGTTAAAGTTGCTGAAAAAGCAAACACTGCAAACTCTCAAGCAAAATCTGCTATGCGTACTACTGTGAAAAAAGCTGAACAAGCTTTAGCTGCTGGTGCTGATAATGCACAAGAATTAGTAGTTGCTGCTCATAAAGCTCTTGATACAGCGGCTTCAAAAGGCCTTATCCATAAAAACGTGGCTAGCCGTAAAAAATCACGTTTAGCTAAAAAAGCAAACTAAGGTTTATTTTGAACCTTAAAATAAAAAACCATCCTCTTTATGAGATGGTTTTTTTATTTTCATTTATAATGCTTTTAGTAAAAACATTTCTAAATACCGTTCCCGATTTCCACTAACCGATTTTAACATCAAATCGATCTCCGATAATTTATGTAAGGCTTTTAATAAGCGTTCTTCACTTGGTTTATTTTTTTGTTCCACCATTAGTTTTACACGGTACGGATGTATTTTTAATTGTTTCGCAATTTGCGAAGGATGATAGCCTTTTTTTTGTAAATAATAAACGTTATTCATTGTGCGAATATTAGATGCAAGAAGTCCCACTAGCATGATTGGTTCTTCTTTTTGACGCAATAAATCGTGATATATTTGAATAGCCTGAGTATTATTATGAGATAAGTATGCATTCAACATTTTAAAGGCATCATGCTCTAAAGTTTTTGCCACTAAATCCTCAACTAGCTTTGTTGTAATTTCTAATTCCTCACCTAAATAAAGAGCAATTTTTTCAATCTCTTTTTGTAGTTGTAGCATATTAGTGCCAACCATTTCCACAAGTTTATCGATGGCGTCGTCAGTGATTGCTTTTCCGAATCGAGATACTTCACTTTGTATCCACACATTCAAGTCATTTTCTTGCAGTGTTTCAGAAACGAGAAGAACACTACTCTGCTTCATTTGTTTTGTAATTTTTTTACGCTCGTCCAATTTTTCATAGGGTGCAATAAAAACCGTTACAGCGAAATCAGATGGATTTTTCAGCCAATTCTCTAGTCGATTTAAATCATGGTCAATTTTTTCTTTTCCCTTTTCAGATGCCTTTAAAAACGATGCATTTTTCGCAATGATTAATTTTTTTTCTGAGAAAAATGGAAAGGTATCTGCTTCATCGATTACCACATCGACAGGAGATTCCTCAAGATCAAACATCGTTGTTTCCACTTCTTCAGCATCGCCTAAAGCCCTTTTTAACCTGTTAATCGTTTCATCAATAAAATAGGTTTCTTCCCCAACGAGACAGTATACAGGAGCAATATTCCCTTTTTTCATTTCATTCCAAACTTTTATAAACATTAAAAAGCCCCCTAAAAGTTTTCGCTTTTAATAGTATACACGTTTTTTCTTTCTGTTGTAGAAATGTATGTATAATCTGTGACAATTAAAGGAAAGTTAATTAGTATATTTTACTTGAATGGATATAGATTTTTAGTAGTCATTGACTTATAATGAAGTTTGAGTAGGAGGGATAGGTATGTCACATAATACTGAAAACTTTGTTACACACAATCCATTTGAAGGTGAAAATGGCGCTTCAATGCGTAACCAAGCTATTGACGCTGGTGTAGGATTTACTGTTTCATTCGTATTCTTTGCACTTATGTTTATAATTGCAGTCATAATTGGTGCAGTAGCTTAATCTTAAAGAAAGCTTTGTCTAAAACGGACAAAGCTTTCTTTCTTAATTGAAATAATTATTACTAGAGGTTACTTCCAAACGATCTTCGCCTACTGTTATTTCAATGGTCCCCTCCACTGCTGTATTTAAAGTTTTTAAACCTAATGATTGAAACCTTTCCATCACTTCAATATGGGGATGTCCATAGCGATTATCTTTGCCTGCGCTTATAATCGATAAGCTGGGCTTCAGTCGACTTAAAAAAGATTGACTACTAGATGTTTTACTTCCATGATGGCCCACTTTTAGTAATTGAATGTTTTGAATTTGAGGATATTTTTGCAAAACTCCTGTTTCTCCTTCTAATTCTAAATCACCTACAAAAAGAGCTCGAAAAGAGCCATTTTTTACATATAAAACCAGGGAGTCATCATTTCCCTCATATTCAATATCGCTTGGCCATAAATAATGAAAGGTTATACCGCCAACCTGCCATTTAGTACCAGCCATTTGCTCTTTAATCGGAATCCTTCTTTTTTTAGCCTCTGTTAGCATTTCTCCCAAAGCCTCTGCTTTATATGAATTTGGAGATACATGAATTTCACCAACTGTGAACTCTTTTAAAAGTTCCTCCGCTCCTTCAACATGATCACTATCCGCATGTGTTAATATCAATTTATTAATATGACTAATCCCCTTCCCTTTTAAATAAGGTACAACAATTTGTCTTCCAATTTCATAAGGTGTATCTGATTTCTTCCATTCCTCTTGTTCAAATCGTAGTACACCTCCCGTATCGATTAAATATACTTCCTCTTTATAAGGTAACTCGATAAGTATACAATCACCTTGTCCGACATTGACAAATGAGATTTTCATTTCCCTCGAAAAGGAACCAACTGTTTGAATTAAAAGTACAGGAATTAGTAGGATGATGATTAATTTCCATAAACGTTCTTTTTTATCCATTAAATAAAAACTAATAAATACACTCAGATACATAATAACTATAAAAAATAATGATGGTCTTCCTGTTATCCACATTTGATAAGGTAGGGATTGAAGCCACATGATTAAATTACTTAAGCTTTCTCGTAATGGACTATAAATTGTAAAAAGAAACTCTGAAAAGTTCCCTGGCAAAAATGAAATTACAAGAAGAATGATATTTATTGGTAAGATAATGAAGGAAAACAATGGCACAAAAACAATGTTTACAAAAAACGAGGATAAACTAATTTCATAAAAATGAAAGATGAGTAGCGGATAGACAAAAAGCTGACAAACAAAGGTGATTAAAAAGGATTGCATTAACCATGACTTTACACGACTTAATAAATGGCTAGAGTAGATTAAACTAAAAGAAGCTAAATAGGACAGTTGAAAACCAATTTGATAAATTGACCAAGGCTCTAGAAGAACAAATGCAATAAAACTAATCGCTAAAGCATCATCAATCGGTAGTCTCCATTTGAATCGTGTTATTAATATTAATTCTACTACTGAAACAGCACGCCAAACTGATGGTGCACCGCCAGCTAAAATGGCATAGACCGGTAATAGTACAATTAAAAAAACTATGGCAAGCTCTCTTTTAACACCAAGTCGAAGTAACCCTTCAAAGAGTATAAAACTCACGATTGCAATATGAAGCCCTGATATTGCAAATAAATGAGTTATTCCCAATTTTTGATAGGCACGCTGGGTATCCACATCAACATTTTCTTGGAGGCCTATGATTAAGCTTTGTGCTTCTGCAAAAAGGGATTTGGGGAAAGTATTTTCAATATGTTGCTTTAAATAAAATCTGTATAAGCTAATCTTTTGTAGTAAAGTAGATTTAATTTCTTTGAGATACATTTCATCAATTTCTAAAACACCAATTGCTCCTATACTCTTTAAATAGCTTTTCATATTAAAAGCATATTGATGTGCAGGTAATTCGGGTTCTTGTAATTCACCTTCTACTTCAAACTGCATGCCTACTAATGGATTTTCTTCATACCAATCTTTTTCATCTTCATTCTTAAATTGATAGGAAACGTAAATATTTCTTCCTTTAGGATCATTCATAATCCCTCTAAGGCTTGAACCATTAATTTTATACTTATCAGTCCATGTTAAGGTACTTGGCCCTTCTAAAGGTTGCATAAGGTCGTTTAATTGAAATGCAAAAATGAAATACGTACTTAAGCCGATAAATAATATTGATAAACAACAAGTAACAGAAAAACGCTTATATAAACAAAGGATACTTATTAAAAATAGTAAAAATAAAAGCTCTATCGATTCATGGGCTGCAAGAGCTGCAACTAAAACCGATAGGGCGTAATAAATCCATTTATGCTTTAATAAGTTTACCAAATAATTCGTTCACCTTCTCCTCAAATGGGAGCAATTCATCAGTTGAAGCACCTGACATGCGAAGTTTATTTAGCATCTCTAGGACTAAATCAAGTTTTTCATCCTTTAAGAAATCAATTTTCGCCTCATCAAAAGGAACATGTACAACATTCACATTTGCTTTTTCAAAAAGCTCTAAAGCATAAGTGCTGTTTTTGTAATCTTTCGCATAGAAAACATTTTTAATACCCGCTTGAATAATCGATTTCGTACAAGGTAGGCAAGGAAAATGCGTTACATATAGGTCTGCCCCATTAGTAGGAGTACCGTATTTTGCACATTGTAATAATGCATTTACTTCCGCATGTACAGTTCGTACACAATGATTGTCCACTACGTAACAGCCCTGTTCGATACAATGCTCATCTCCTGAAATTGATCCATTGTATCCGCCTGCAATAATTCTTTTTTCGCGGACAATTGTTGCACCAACTGTAAGTCTTGTACAAGTACTTCTTAAAGCTAGTAAATGACTCTGTGCCATGAAAAATTGATCCCAAGTAATACGCTCCATATGACTACCTCCAAATTTTTCTCTAAAACTAGTTTAGACTTAAATTGTAGTCGTTGCAATGCTAGAATATATTTCTACTAATTTGTAGAGATGTAATCTTTTAAATTTTCAAAGGTTTTCTCACCAATACCTGAAACATTTTTCAAATCATCGATTGATTGAAATTTCCCGATTTCCTCACGGTAAGAGAGAATTGCTTGCGCTTTTGATGGCCCAATACCCGGTAATGTTAATAATTCAAACTCATCCGCTAGATTTATATTCACTTTTTTCTCTGTTTCTGAGCTTGAAATAATAGTAGTTGACGATGACACCACTTGTCCTATATTGAAATCCTCTGATATTTCACCTATTTTAGGAACATAAATAACCATTTCATCCACTAATTTTTGTGCATGGTTGATTACCTCTGTTACTGCATCGTCTCTATACCCGCCAGCAAGCTCAATGGCATCAATGATTCGATCATTAGCCTGAAGCTCATAAACCCCAGGATGCTTCACTGCACCTTTTATATCTATATAAACAGTTTGGGTAGTTTCATCTTCAGAGATTTCGTTTTGTTGTTCATCATTATTAATTTCATCTGTAGGTAAAGGAATGGTTGTGACAAGCTCGTCCGTTTGAGGGGCCGAGTTGTTTTGTTGAAGAAAAATGTAAAGGATAGCAAAACAAAGTATGCAGGGGATTAGCACACTTTTTCCATACTTTTTAAAAAACTCCTGGAACACTTAACACCAACCTTCCAGAAGGTAAATCATATGGAGACATTTGTATTATACAAAATTTACCTTCTGTTGAAAAGGTGTTTACTGTTATTTAATTGCTCGGATAAATATACGTTCAGTATCGGCTCTAGGTGCATCCTCAGAGAAATCTGCTGTAACAAAGATTTTCGAAAAACCGATCTCCTTTAACCATTCTATATAAGTATCTGTTGGAAAAGTTCTTTGAAAATGTTCCTCATCAAAGCGTTCATAAAGTGCCGTTTTCGTATCTTTTACGAAAAATGTCATCTGATGATAGATTGAGTGCTCAACTTCCCCTTCTTCCGTATGCCAAACATAGAGAATCTCTCCATCATCATAAGTAAATGGAGAGTCCATAAATATTTCATTCATTTTATAAAGGGAGTGAACATCAAAAACCAATTGTCCACCTATTCGTAATGCGTTGTATGAACGTTTTAACGTCTCAATCACTGCATCATCCGTCCTTAAATAATTTATAGAATCGATAGGAATAGCAATAATATCCATATCTTCAAATCCTTCGATTTCATCCATAGACATTTGATAGAAAGGGATGAACACACCTTGAGATTGCATACGTTCATTTGCGATTGTTAACATCTCTTCTGATAAGTCAATACCAGTTACTTCATAGCCCGATTGATGAAATAATAGTGAAAGAGTTCCCGTTCCACAACCGACGTCTAATAATTTTGGAAAGTCATTGCTTGGAGCATGTGTTTTTATCCACTCAACGTAATGGTCGTATGGAACATCCTGCATTAATTTATCATACACTTGGGCAAATTTTTCGTAGCTGCTCATAGTTCCGCAGATGGTACGTCTAATTGAGGTGCATCACCCCATAAACGTTCTAAGTTATAAAATGCTCGTTCATCCTTATGGAAAACGTGTACAACGACATCACCAAGATCGACTAAAACCCAGCGAGCAGAGTCAAACCCTTCTACTCTTTTCACATCAAATCCGTGCTCATATGCTTTATCTTGAACTTCACGTGCAATTGCTTGAATTTGACGATCTGAGCTACCATGACAAATGATAAAATAATCCGCCAATAGCGAAATATTTTCCATATTAAGTACAACGATATCCTCAGCACGTTTGTCGTCAATCGCTTTATATGCAACCTGTAATAAGTTTTCCGTCATTCTTTTTCGTTTCCTCACTTTTCTTATATAGTTATTTTCAACATAACATTTAATATTCATCCAGTTCAATTAAATCGTTATAACATTCTATTGAAACTGGATAAATTTTTTGTTTCGTTTTCACCAAATACTTAATAGAATGTCTAATGCATGCTCTCATTGCTTTATTTAAATCTTCCTCAGCTTTCGAACGTAGTTTTTCTACGCCACCGAAATTTCGATTTGGTTCAATCATATCTGCAATATAAAGAATCTTTTCTAGATTAGACATACCCGCACGTCCAGTGGTATGGAAACGGATTGAATTTAACAAATCTTCATCATGTATATTAAATTCATTCTCAGCAATCCAAGCACCTACAGGACCATGTAAAAGCTCTGGCCCCCAAGTAATCAGCCTATAATCCAAATTATGGTCTTTAACGATTTGAATCATCCAATCTTCGTCTGCATATTTAGCAATATCATGTAATATCGCTGCTGTTTCAGCTGATTTTACATTTTCACCATATTTTTCTGCTAGATGTATCGCTGTTTCCATTACGCCCATAGTATGAATATATCTTTTTTCAGGCATACGTGATTTAATCGCTTCTAAATAATCAGCGCGTTCCATACAGACCTTCCTTCCGAATAAATTCCTCCACTCCATCAGGAATTAAAAACTTTAACGTCCCCCCAACGGCCAAACGATGCCTTATAAGTGTGGAAGACAAATTTATTTCAGGTGCCTCTATCATCAATACTTCATAATTTGATTGAGATTTTGTACCCGGTCTTTTTAACCCGACAAATTGTACAAGATTAATTAGTTCATCTATTTTATACCAAGTATGAAGTGAATCAATCATGTCCCCACCGATTATAAAATAGAATTGTACATCTGCCTCACGTTCACATAAAGAGACCATCGTATCGTAAGTATATGAAACACCACCGCGCTCAACCTCGATTTTTTCCACTTTAAAGTTAGGATATGGTTCAATCATTATTTCAACCATTCGCAGTCTGTCTTCAATGGAGGCATCGGTAACTAATTGCTTATGTGGTGCAATAGCATTTGGCATAAATCGAATTTCATCAAGGCCAAGAGCAGAATACGCTTCATTTGCCATGATTAAATGTCCGATATGAGGGGGATTAAAGGTACCTCCTAAAATGCCTACCCTTTTCATAATGGAACACACCTTATTTATTATTTACTTTCGGTAAAACAATCTTTTTGTTATTTACAGATTCCTTATATAAAACAACCGTTAAACCAATTAGTTGAACTAATTCAGAATTTGTTCCTTCTGCAAGTGCCTCAGCAACATCATGCTTCTCGTCTTCACAATTATCAAGAATACGAACCTTCAATAATTCACGAACTTCAAGGGCATCGCTAATTTGACGTAACATTTGTTCATTCACGCCGCCCTTTCCAACCTGAAATATTGGTGTTAAATGATGTGCTTCTGCTCTTAAAAATCTTTTTTGTTTTCCTGTTAGCATAAAAAATATATGTCCTCCTATAGACCATCAGCCGTACGAGTACTTTGTGTATTATATTACTCTGCTTTGAGCTGTTCTGTTAGTCTTTTAATCATTGAATTTGTGTTTGGATATTGTTTTAACCAATGCTCGAAAGCAATTGCTCCTTGGTGGACGAACATACCAAGACCGTTAACCGTTTTTGCCCCTAACTTTTCCGCACTGCTTAAAAAATATGTCTTTAATGGATTATACACAATATCCGCTACGATTGCTCCTGGTTGCAATTTCTCTAATGAAAAAGGTAGTTGGAAATCACCATTTGCAAGTCCTGCCGAAGTTGCTTGTATAATAATGTCAAATGAATCTAATGTTTGCTCAGCTTTTAATAAATTAATAGCGCTACCGATTTCCAACTCATTGATAATAGCTTCAGCTTTACCAATTGTTCGATTGGTAATGCTCACATTTTTATAGCCGTACTGCTTAAGGGCAAAAGCAATACCCCTTGCTGCACCACCAGCACCAACGATTAATACTTGCTTTTCCTTATGTTCATTACCTATTGCTTCCTCCAAGGAATGAACAAATCCTTTTCCATCGGTATTATACCCTTTTAACTTCCCTTGTTCAGTTCGTACAACAGTATTAACAGCACCCATTTTTTCTGCAAGTTCGTCTAGTTCGTCTAAAAATGGAATGATTGTTTCTTTATGTGGAATCGTTACATTCCATCCACTTGCCCCTAACAACTTTAAGCTTGAGACTGCTTCTTCTAACTGCTCTGGCTTTACATGAATAGGAATATAAGTAGCATCAATATTCATCTCTTCAAACCAAGCATTATGCATTTCCGGTGATTTTGAATGTTCAATGGGATCACCGATCACAGCAAACCATTTCTTCATTTTCCAATCCTCATCTCTACGATCATTTCTTTATATTTATTTAAATTAAAGAAGGTCTTACAAACACCTCAACACCCCTAGGAGCATAAGCTGCAACCACTACATTTGGATGTTGCACAGTTATCCAACCAAGACCTGAAATTACGACATCTGTTTTCCCTTCTTTAATAGAAAACTCATGACGAACCAATTCTGGTAGTTGATCAATAAATTTCTTTGAAGGTGGAGATAATAGCTCTCCTTTATGTTCTTCATAGATTGCGTCTGCCTTTTCTAGCTTTGTACGGTGGATTGGTAGGTCATTAGCTGCATAAATAGTGAAAGCAGAACGCTCCCCTTTGATGAAATCAAACCTCGCTAATGCTCCTATAAACAGAGACTGTCCTTCATTTTGTTGATAGACTTTTGGCTTAATCTCTTTCTTCGGCGTAATATACTTAAGTTCACTAGCATCAATATGATGAGCCATCTGGTGATGATTAATGATACCTGGTGTATCAAAAAGTGCAGATCCATCATCTAACGGAATTTCAATCATATCTAATGTTGTTCCTGGGAAATATGAAGTCGTTATAATATTACCTTCACCAGTCGCATGTTTAATAATTCGATTGATAAATGTGGATTTCCCAACATTTGTACAACCTACAACAAAAACATTTTGACCTTCTCGATAATTCTCAATTGCTTCGACAACTTCTTCCATACCTTGTCCTTTATGAGCACTTACTAATAGAACGTCAATAGGCTGTAATCCTAAAACCTTGGCTTCTTTCTTTAGCCAATTTACTACTTTTTTAGGCTTCACTGATTTCGGTAATAAATCTGCTTTATTCGCCACTAAAAGGACAGGGTTATTTCCAACAAAACGGTGTAAACCTGGCAGCCAACTACCATTAAAATCAAAAATATCGACAATTTTTACAATTAGACCTTTTTGTTCTCCTAGGCCATTTAAAATACGTAAAAAATCATCGTCAGTTAAACTTACTGGTTGTATTTCATTATAATTTTTCAAGCGAAAACAACGCTGACATATAATTGTTTCTTTTTCTAATGAAGAAGCTGGGGTAAATCCCACTTCTTTTGGATCTTCAGACTGAATTTTTGCACCACAGCCAATGCAATGTAGCACCTCTGTCATTCTTTTTCCTCCCAAGTTTTAATACCTCTACGTTTTAATGAGTTAAATACACGTCTTTCAACAAAACGATTAAATTTTGTTACAAGTCCATCTGATTCTGCAACAGGTCGAACTAATATCGTATATAATTTCAAACGATTTGCTCCCATAATATCTGTTAACAATTGATCGCCTACCATAATTACCTCATGACGCTCTAATTGAAGCTCTTTCAAAGCAGCTAAATATGCGGCACCTAATGGTTTTCTTGCTTTATATATAAAGGGAATTCCTAATGGCTCTGCAAATCGTTTTACTCTTTCTTGATTGTTGTTTGAGGCGATGATTATTTTAATACCTGCCTCTTCCATTTCCTTCATCCAATTAGCAATTTCTTCTGTTGCATCATGTCGATTCCATTCAATTAGCGTATTATCTAAATCCGTAATAATACCTTTTATTCCTAAATTCGATAACTTTTCTGGAGTTATTTCATATACTGAAGTTACAAACTCCTTTGGTAATAAAAAATTATACAATGTTTGTACCCCTTCGATCATTTTATTATTTGATTATATCATACTGAAAATGGTTGTCCTACCAACAACCGTAGACAATTTGCATATTGTAGGTATTAATATGAAATTTTCCAATTGAATAAAATTTCATTAGTTTTTTGTTGAATAATATTTTTTGCTGTTTCTTCTTAAGTATTTTCATTTTCAAGCGGTTAAAATCATATAATGTCGAAAAAGGTAGAAAGGATGACGTAACTGAGCGGAATCTTTGCGTCACTTATGCAGCTTTGGTTAGATATCCCTTCTTTCCTTGGATATCTAAAAGGTCAGGCGTTTCACAAACCATTTACAAAGGAAGAAGAAGCAAAAGCAATCGAACGCTTTATGGCTGGAGATGAACAAGCACGACTCGATTTAATCGAGAGAAATATGCGACTTGTAGCACACGTTGTAAAGAAATTCCACCCGGCACACGAACAATTAGATGATTATATTTCAATTGGAACGATCGGATTAATGAAGGCAGTTAGTAGTTACACTCCAGATAAAAAAACTCGTCTCGCTACTTATGCAGCACGATGTATAGAAAATGAAATATTGATGCATTTACGCGCACAGAAAAAGGTTCAAAAAGACGTATCCTTATTTGAACCAATTGGCGTTGATAAAGAAGGACAATCATTACAAATAAGAGATCTTCTACAAATGGATGAACAACCTGCCATCGATAAAATTGAACAAAAGGAAAGTTTCGAACAACTATATGAGTACTTAAACACACTAGAACCGAGAGAACTTGAAATAATTGTTTACAGGTATGGGTTAAACAATAATGATCCTCTTACTCAAAAAGAAATAGCTAAAAAATTAAAGATTTCAAGGAGCTACGTGTCTCGCATTGAAAAACGTGCACTTGTCAAATTATATCAGCAATTCAAGCATAATCAAATTCAGCAAGAAAAAGAAAAGGAAAAAAATAAAGTCCAATAAAAAATGCTCATTTAAGACGTATTGTCTTAAATGAGCATTTTAAATTGTTTATTTTATTTCAGAAGTATTTGCTCCAAAATACGCAATAATTCCTATTAAAGCAGTTAAACAAACTGAGCCGGCCAAAATAAATAACATAGACCATTCTCCTCCTTCTTCTAGCTATATTCATCGTAACACGTGTAAATACAGTTTACTGTTATTTTTTTCACATCGTCAAGCTTATATTTGACATTACTGTGAAAAATCAAACATGTCGATAGTGTGTCACACCGATTTCGATGACAAGTTTTAAAGCTTAGTTATTGTTTTTAACACAATTTCCGTAGAATGTTTCGCTGCAACTGGAAGAAACTCGTCAAAACTAATATTAGATTCTTTTCCAGCAATGTCAGAAAGTGCACGAATAACAACAAATGGCGTTTTAAATTGATAACAAACTTGTGCAACCGCTGCAGCTTCCATTTCTACTGCCTTCATCGTTGGAAAATGTTGACGTACCTGTTCTACTCGAACAGCATCATTCATAAACGAATCACCAGAACAAATTAATCCAACTCCATATTGATGCTCACCAATTTCAGTTACAGCATCTATAGCAATTTCCATTAATTTTTCATCCGATTTAAATGCAGGCGGCATTTGAGGGACTTGCCCCATTTCATAATTGAAAATAGTAACATCTACGTCATGATGTCTTACTTCATCCGAGATGACAATGGCTCCAACTTCTAAATTTGGGTCGTACCCTCCAGCTGAACCCGTATTAATCACAACATCAGGCTTAAATTCATATAACAATACTGTTGTACTCATAGCAGCATTCACTTTGCCAATACCACTTTTTAACAAAACAACTTCTTTATCATTATATGTACCGGTAGTATATTCACTATTAGCTATTGTGACGACCTTTGGATTTGTTAATTCTTTTCTTAATAATTCTACTTCCTCTTCCATTGCACCTATTACTGCGATTTTCATTTTTATCCTCCAATGATGTAAAAATCCTTTTGTTATTAATAAGTTAATCTATCTACTTAATATGTTCCATCAATTTGCTTTAATTTCTCTACTTTTACAGGCTTCCATCCTTGATTTGCAATCCACTGAATTGTAACACGATATTTTTCTGTTTGGTCTTTAGAAGAGATAACTGAAATGGCAGAATCACTACTACCATTATTTTTTACAGACCAATATATAATATTTCCTTCAGTTAAATTTACGGCATTGCGAATAGTTACAAGCTTTTCTTCATAATCAATATGTCCAGTTTCAAAGGCAGAAACATGTTCACCCGTTTGATTAGTAGGTGTCACTTGCCAATTCGGATCAATGATTTCTTCCATAACTAATGGATCTGAGGATGCACTTACTGTAACCGTAGATGAATTATTGTCATTAGTCACACTACTCTCTTCGTTCGTTGACTGGGATTGTCCATTTTGTTCACTATTTAAATCTTCAGATTGTTCAATATCGGTATTATTCGGTTTTTCTTGCTGAGATTCCTTTTGATCTTCTTCTTTAGTAACAGCTGGTTGACTTGATTGTGGTTGATTTGATTGTGATTGACTTGATTCGCCTGTAGTTTCAGCTTGATTTTGTGCAACGTCTTCTTTATTTGAAAAAATAAAATATAAATTTATAACGATCAATACAGCTACAACTGCAATTAATACATTTAATAGACGATCCAATTTTTTCCGTTTGACAGATCGATTTTCTCTTCTTTTACTTTCAGAACGTGTTAAATAATTACGATCTTGATTTGACATCGATTGAATCCCCCTAACGTTTATTAAATAAATTTTAACAGCAATCCATTTTAAAAAATATAGGTTCTTCAATTATTTAATTTGTTTTTTATATATTTAAACTAAATGAAAAAGTCGACAATATTTGTTACTTGTTGTCGACTTTTATCACGTATATATAATACAAATCACATTCGAAAGGCTATGTATTTTGTTAGCCGCTCTAGTGAATGAACAATTATTTAGCTGTTTTTATCGAAACGATACGAACTTCCATATCGCCACCAGGAGTTGTTAATCTAACTACATCGTCAACTTTATGTCCTAGTAAAGCTTTTGCAATTGGAGAGTCGTTTGAAATTTTACCTTCAAATGGATCTGCTTCTGCTGAACCAACAATTGTATATTCTTCTTCTTCTCCATCAGGTAGTTCGATAAATGTAACGGTTTTTCCTAATGTTACAATATCACTTTCACCTTCAGATTCTTCAATAATGATTGCATTACGAAGCATTGATTCAATTGCAGAAATGCGGCCTTCTACAAAACCTTGTTCTTCTTTTGCGGAATCATACTCCGAGTTTTCAGATAAGTCACCGAAGCTGCGTGCAATTTTAATACGCTCTACAACTTCTTTACGTTTTACTGTTATTAAATGTTCTAATTCTTCTTCTAGCTTTTGTTTCCCCGCTAAAGTCATTGGGTATTGTTTTTCATTTGCCAAAACACTTCACTCCTTAATTCCTAACATAAATAAACCAGTTCTATGCAATCGTTTTCTTTATAAATTGATTTTCATGTGCATAGTATAAAACCCGGTCATTAGAAAAGCATATGACATGAAAGCCCTTTATAGAAGGGCTTTTTGTTCACTTTTCTAATCACCGAATTTTGTTATTGGAATATCGTAATGTTACTTTATAAATGTTTGTTAACTACATGTAAATAATACCAATACTCACTCATCATATTATAGAATGGAAGTAGTTTCAAGAATTGTTTTAATTTTTGTAACCATAAGATCAATTGCTACTTCATTTTCCCCACCTTCAGGAATAATGATATCCGCATATCTTTTCGTTGGTTCAATAAATGTATTATGCATAGGGCGGACTGCTGTTATATATTGATCAATAACAGAATCAATTGTCCTACCACGTTCCTTAATATCTCGCTCAATTCGACGAATTATACGTAAATCTGGATCAGTATCTACAAATAATTTAATATCCATTAAATTTCGCAGGCGTGGATCTTCTAGAACTAAGATACCTTCAATAATAATTACATCTTTCGGATCAACAGGTATAACCTCGTTTGATCGAGTATGCTGAACATAATCATAAACAGGCTTATCAATAGATTTACGATCTAATAATGTATGGATATGTTCAATTAATAAGTCATTATCAAAAGCTAATGGATGATCATAATTTGTCTTTAAACGTTCGGAAAAAGACATATGACTTTGATCTTTATAGTAATAATCTTGTTCAATTACAACAACAGAGCTCTCTCGGAAAACCTCATAAATGGATTTTGTTACACTTGTTTTTCCTGAGCATGAGCCCCCTGCGATCCCTATAACTAGAGGGCGCTTATTTGACATTTACTTATTCTCCTTTCGCATCATGTTGTATTTGAACAATGGTCGTTCAACTTTAAACTTTACAATTTGTAATGGATGATTTGCTATCTCAATTTCATTTCCTTGGTCATCCCAAATAGTCCCAACTTCCATCTTAAATGATTCGATGTCTGGACCGAAAAATTCAATCGTATCACCAGTTTTAAAATAGTTACGTTGTTCTAATGTAACGATTTTTGTTTCTTGATCATAGTCAAGGACTAGGCCTGCAAAATCCCATTTCATCTTTGGAGCATTGAATCCAAACATTTGTTGCTTGTAGCTTGGTTCACCTTCAAAGAAACTAGATGCAGTTGCACGATTCGCACAACGATCTAATTCTTCTAACCATTCTTTTTTAATTTTGAAGTTTTCTGGATCTGCACAATATGCATCAATCACCTTACGATAGACAGAGATTACTGTCGCTACATAATGAATTGATTTCATTCGCCCTTCAACTTTTAAAGAGTCAATTCCAAGCTCAATCATATGTGGAATGGATTCAATTAGCTTTAAATCCTTTGGACTCATTGCAAATGGGGCATCGCCTTCTTTAAATAACGCTTTTTCTTCCCCATCAATATTTTCATATAAATCATAATCCCAACGACAAGATTGACAGCAGCCGCCACGATTTGAATCTCTTGCAGTCATATGGTTGGATAATACACAACGACCTGAATAAGCGATACACATAGCACCGTGAACAAATGCTTCGATTTCAATATCTACTTCTTCCTTCATTTTGCGCATTTCTTCAGCGCCCACTTCACGAGCTAATACAACCCGATGAAGACCTTCTTCTTTCCAATACTTAACAGCTTTCCAATTTGATAATGATTGCTGTGTTGAAAGATGGATTTCTAATTTAGGCGCAACACGGCGACAAGTTTCAATAATTAAAGGGTCTGCAACAATGATCCCTTTTACACCTACTTCTTCAATCCCTTGTAAATATTCTTCAAGGCCATCCATGTTTTCATTATGAGCAAAAATGTTTGTTGTTACGTATACAACAGCTCCATATTTTTTTGCAAATTCAACGCCTTCACGCATTTCTTCAATTGTGAAATTATTTGCATTGGAGCGTAAACCAAACTCTTGTCCACCAATAAAAACGGCATCGGCACCGTAATGTACAGCAATTTTTAATTTTTCCAGGCTACCAGCAGGTGCTAGTAGCTCTGGCTTTTTCGTAATCACTCGTTTACCATTCACTGTTTCACGAATTTTATCATTTTCTACTAACTGCAGCATTGTTACGCTCCTTTCCTAATATACTGTTTCCTTAAAGATAAATCCTGTATCTAAAGGACGTAAAGCTGGTTGGATTTCTTCAATTTTTTCTAAAAGACTATTTTTGATTTCATCGTAAGCTTCTTCACCTTGATCAAAGTAAGCATCAATTGCTTGACGATAATAATTTGTGACAGTTGTTATATACTCTTCTGTTTGTAAAACACCATCAAATTTTAATGTATCAATCCCTGCTTCAAACAGCTCCGTTAATTCATCAATTAAACACATATCATTTGGTGAAAAAATATGTGTTCCATTTAAATCTTCATAAATTGGGTATTTATTTTTACGTTCTTTATCATGGATAAACATATTACGATTTTCTTTACGGTTTTCAACTTCCATTACTTCTCCACGATATAAGAAGTAGTTTCCTAATAGCTTTCTCTTAGATTGGAACATACAAGTCATTCCATGTACTTGAACTTCAATTTCTGCTTTTGCATTTCCTTTAATTTCAAGCACTTCATCTAATGAAAGCTCTCTTGCAAGGACTGCTCTTTTTGCACCACGATCTGCCCAATAATTCACTTGGAACCAGTTTGTCGCAGTTGTTTCTGGGTTCCAGTGAAGTGGGATAGTAATTTGATGCTCACGAACAGCCATTAATACAGCAGGGTCGCCAAAAATTAATGCATCTACTCCGATTTTTTGCATTTCCTGTAAATATCCATCTAAAGCTTCAATTCGGTCATTATGGAATAAGGCATTTACCGCAACATAAACCTTTTTATTTGCAGCATGAATAATTTCCGTTGCTTCTTTCACTTGATCCACTGAAAATTCCCCAGCCAAACGTAATCCGAATTGTTGTTCACCAATGACAAAAGCATCTGCTCCACTTTTAATTAAATCTTTTATATGGTTAATTGATTTTGGCGTCACCAATAACTCTGGTTTTGTCATTCTTTTCACCTCTTCTTACAAATTAGTAGCCCATCTCCTACAGGGAGAAATGTACTATCATACTGATCATGTGACATAATCCAGTCGGAAAAATTTTTTAAATTGCGTATCATCGTTCGCTTTCTTCTTGGCACTTCCTCTAAGTTCAAGTCGGACAAACCATGCATGTACATATTGTCGATATACAAAATGCCACCTGATGGTACAAGTGGTGAGTACTTTTCAAAAAAGCGCATGTATTGCCCTTTTGCGGCATCAATAAAAACAGCATCAAAAGTAGAGTCCAACTGATTGTCTTCCACTTCTAACGCATCCCCTTCAATTACCGTAATTTGATTTGCAACTTCAGAACGGGCGATGAAATTTCTCGCTAATATAACGCGTTCTGCATCTCTTTCGATCGTGACAATTTCACTTTTAGGGAGTGTCATTGCCATTCGTATTGCGGAGTAACCAATCGCAGTACCAATTTCTAAAATTTTAGAAGGATTTTGGATTCGAAGTATTTGATTTAATACATCAATCGCAGGTAATTGCATAATGGGTACATGGTGTTCTTTCGCATAAGACTCCATTTCAAGCAACAAATCATTTCTTGGGTGAATAAAGGATTCTATATAAGCATCAGAAAATTCCATTACTTTAGATTCCCTTCAAGTTATTTCTCGCACAAATAATTATATAAAACAAAAAAGACCAAACAGTAGTTGGTACTTTATGAAAACATTTATTTATGAACAAAAAATCAAAATATATAATACCACAAAAAACGATAGGAAGGCGAATATTCTAACTAAATTCTTTAGAAGTATTCAATTATATATTTTGTTGATATATGTTACAGGCAGATGCTTTCCACTACAATCAACAAAATTTTATATAATCTAAGATTAATTCAAACTATTTATACAAAAGAATTAAATTATCAATTCGCTTCCTATTTCGTTTTAACGTAAGTAAGTTTCTATATTTTGTAGGTGTTCTTCATAAGTTTTTGCAAAGTGGTTAACTCCTTCTGGGTCAGCTAAGAAGTATAAATAATCAGTATCTGTTGGATTCAATACAGCTTCTATCGAAGTTTTACCTGCATTTGCAATTGGTCCCGGTGGTAAACCAGTTACTTCATACGTATTATAAGGACTTTCTACTTTTAAGTCTTCATATAACACTCGATCCTTATGTGATCCTAAAGCATAAAGGACTGTTGGATCGGTTTGTAATGGCATATCTAACTCTAGTCGGTTATAAAATACACTTGCAATTGTTTCACGGTCTGTTTGCGCAGTCGCTTCTTCTTCAAGTAAAGACGCAAAGGTTAATAACTCATGTACAGTCATTTGTTTTTCTTCAAGTAATGAACTATATCCTAAGACTATGTCTTTCGTTTGGGAAATCATTGTTGTAATAATTTCATCTAAAGTAGGATCTTCCTCATAGAATGAATATGTTGCTGGATATAAATATCCTTCTAAAGCATAACGAACATTTCCTTCGAGCACTTCTTCTGTAATGACTTCTGGATAAGTGCCCATCATATTTTCGATAAATTCTGCGTCAGTTACTTTAGCCATAAATTCATCTTTTGTGTAATTTGTATTATTTTCTACAATATTTGCAATTTGTTCAAGGGTTAAACCTTCTGGAATCGTCATGGTAAATATCGGTTTTCTATATACTTTCCCAGTTTTTAAACTTTCAATTATTTCATCTAACGTCATAGATTGAGTTAACGTATAATTCCCTGCTTGAAATTGTGATTCGTTTTTAAATTTCGTGTAATATTTAAATATACGAGCATCCTTAATTACACCGTTTTCTTGTAATATACTTGCGATTGTCGTTAAGCTAGAACCGATTGGAATTTCAACTTCTATCTCGGTCGTTGAATTTGGATCAACAGGTTCTAATGCAGATTTTATGTAAAAATATCCACTTAAAACTACAATAGCTAGGACAGCTACTATTACTAATGAAGTGATTCCTACTATTTTTCGCACTGTTTTCCCTTCTTCTTTACGTTTCTGAATTTTATCAAACATTTCTTGTTTTTTCGATTCCTTATCCACGGGTATCCCCCTTTTCTCTTTAATATGATACATAGAAACTATGAATTATTCAAATTCATCTTACATATACTATTGTTCTATCATTTTCTCCTTTGGAATCATAACATATCAAATACACTATGCCCATTCATATATTATATTATAATTTTGGAACCATTTTTTACAAAAAAAGCGCTGTGACGATTGACACAGCGCTTTGATTCACTATTTTATTATTCCGCTAATAAATCTAATTGCTCCTCGACTTTTGACCATTCTTCATCATTCTCTATTGGAATAAGGTCTAAAACTTCACCATTTTCCCCAGCCATATATGCAGCTGCAAAAATTTCAGATGAAGCTTCTTCATTAGCATAAGTATAAAAAATATAAGACTTTCCAAACTCATCTAATTCAAATCGATGAACAATCTCGCAAACGACTTCTTCATTGTTTTCATTTGTAATGGTAAAAAAGTTTGTTAAATCATCTGTAAATTCTTCTATTAGTGTATTTAATACTTCCTCAACCATTTCCCATTCTTCATCAGTTTCTAAAGAAGAGAAATCTGTCATTTGACCATTTTCATCCAATTCATAACGGAGGGCAGAAACATCAGTACTTTCCTCACCATTTTCATTAATAAGTGAATAAAGGACATAAGAGCGTTCTTCCGAATCGAATGTAAAAATCACCTTGCAAGTTTGTTCTGTACCGTCTTCTGTAACAACCGTAAATAATTGTTCATCCATAAGATACAACCCCCCTGTTAATTTATTCTTCTTAGAAAAAAGGGTAGGCTTTCTTGCCTACCCTTTTCTATTTATTCTTCTTCGTCTTCGAATTCATCTTCAAGTGTATTTAACACTGTTTCAATCAAATCCCACTCTGCTTCTGTTTCAATTGGTTCTAACTCTCCATCTTCACCATTTTCTGATGGACTAAATGCAGATGCAAAGATTTCGATTTGTCCTTCATCATCTTCCTCTGCACCAACTAATGAGTAAAGAACATATGATTTTCCAAATTCCTCAGAATCAAATGTATAAATTACCTCACAAAGTTGTTCGTTTCCATCTTCATCTACGATTGTAATATGTCGATGTTCTTGCTCGTGATCATGTTCATGTACCATAAAGGTCACCTCTTTAATTTATTTAGAACTTACTATATTTTCTGTGCTACTTTAACTTTTCCGCTTGTTACTAAACAGAGAATAAGATGTTTGAGTACTTTACTTTTGTTTATTTTTGAAAACAAAAAGTTGCATCTACTCACGTAGCATATTAGTTCCGTCTCCAATTATACTTTAAAACACTGAACCTTTACTATCTAAATATCCTTGAAGGATCATGACAGCCGCCATTTTATCAATTACTTTTTTACGTTTTTTTCGACTCACGTCGGCCTCAATAAGCATTCTTTCAGCCGCCATTGTTGTTAGACGTTCATCCCATAATTTCACTGGCAATTGAAAGGTATCTTCTAGTAGCTTCTTATATTGTTCCGAAGCTTCGCCACGTGGACCTACTGTGTTGTTCATATTTTTAGGAAAACCGACAACAAACTCTGTAACAGCATATTCGGATACAAGTTCTTTTATACGCTCTAAGCCGAATTCGCCTTCTTCTTCGTTGATTTGAATTGTTTCGATTCCTTGCGCCGTCCAGCCAAGAGCATCGCTAATGGCAACACCAACAGTTCTTGATCCAACGTCTAAACCCATAATTCTCATTAAACTTACGCCTCGTTATTCTTCCTAATATAAAATTTCACAAGTTCTTCCAATATTTCATCACGTTCAAGCTTACGAATTAAATTCCGTGCGTCCTGATGGCGAGGGATGTATGCAGGGTCACCAGATAATAAATAACCAACTATTTGATTTGTAGGATTATACCCTTTTTCTTCTAATGAAGAGTATACCTTTAACATCACTTGCTTTACTTCTTGTTCCATTGATTCTTCTGGAAAACTAAACTTCATTGTTTTATCAAACGAACTCAAGACCAGCACCTCGCTCTCATAGATACGGAGTTGCAAGAAAGCCATCTCCGTTTTTCTATATTATAACCGATTATTACCTTAGGTTAAATGAATTTATCATTATAAATCGTTCTTATATAGATTTAACGTAATCATACACAGATTGAAGTGCTTCATCAAGTTTAGACACTTCTTTTGCACCAGCCATTGCAAAATCAGGACGACCGCCACCGCGACCACCGCATAATTCAGCTACAGTTTTGACAATATTACCAGCATGATATTTTCCGCCAACTAAATCCTTTGTTACACCTGCGCAAATCATCACTTTGTCACCATCAACAGCACCTAATACAATAATAGCCTCATCCATTTTTTCTTTTAAATCATCCATCATTTGGCGGAGTTGATTGTTATCTTTAGCATCAACACGTGTGGAAAGAACAGTCACATCACCAATTTTCTTTGCAGCATCAAGAATTTGGCCAGCTTGTGCATTAGCTATTTTCTGTGATAACGATTCATTTTCTCGTTGCAATTCTTTCAGCTCATGTTGCAAGTTCTCAACACGACTTACGATTTCTTTTGGATTTGTTTTTAATAAAGAAGCTGCTTTTTCTAACAGTTGCTGTTCTTCTTTAACCGCTTCGAACGCCACCTTACCAGTTACAGCTTCGATACGGCGAGTTCCGGCACCAATTCCACCTTCAGAAATGATTTTAAATAAACCGATTTCTGAAGTACGATTTACGTGAATACCACCGCATAGCTCAACAGAATAATCACTAACTTGAACTACACGAACTACATCTCCATATTTTTCACCGAATAAAGCCATTGCTCCCATTGCTTTTGCTTCTGCTATAGGCATTTCTTCAATTTCCACTTTAATATCATTCCAAATTTTCTCGTTTACGATACGTTCAACCTGTTCTAATTCTTCTTTTGTTGCTGGGCCGAAATGTGAAAAGTCGAAACGTAAACGATCTGGACCTACATATGAACCTGCTTGGTTAACATGTTCACCTAACACATCTTTTAATGCACGTTGCATAATATGTGTCGCTGTATGATTTTTTATGATTAAGTTACGTTCATCACGGTCAACTGTTGCAGTTACCTCGTCATTTACGTGCATTTCACCTGATTCAATTACAACAGTATGAAGTGATTGACCATTTGGCGCTTTTTGCACATCTTTTACAAATGCTTTAAATGAATCATTTGAAATTGTACCATGATCCGCAACTTGTCCACCCATTTCTGCATAGAATGGTGTTTCAGCTAATATTACAAGTACTTCTTCACCTTCTGAAGCAACTTCTGCGATTTGTCCATTTCCCACTATTGCTAAAACGCGTGTATTTGTTTCAAGAGTGTCATAGCCTACAAAGTTTGATTCCATTGTTAAACTTGAAAGAACCTCTGATTGCACTTGCATTGAATCAACATCTTGACGAGCATTACGAGCACGTTGACGTTGTTCTTCCATTGCAGCTTCAAAGCCTTCATGGTCTACTGTCATACCTGCTTCTTCTGCATACTCTTCTGTTAATTCAATTGGGAAACCATAAGTATCATAAAGTTTAAATGCATCTGCACCTGGGATTACTGTTAAACCAGCTGCTTTTTCTTTTTCAATTACTTCAGAAAGGATTGCAAGCCCACCATCTAATGTTTCATGGAAACGGTCCTCTTCATTTTTTATCACTCTTGAAATAAACTCATGCTTTTCAGTTACTTCTGGATAGAAGTCCACCATGATTTCTCCGACAGTTGGAACTAACTTATACATAAATGGTTTTTCAATACCAATTTGTTTTGCATAGCGAACTGCTCGGCGTAATAAACGACGAAGTACGTATCCACGACCTTCATTGGATGGTAATGCTCCGTCACCAATTGCGAATGCAACTGTACGAATATGGTCAGCAATTACTTTAAACGGTGTGTTAATATCCTCTTCACTACCGAAAATTTCATTTAAATCAATTTCATTAGGACGTTTATACTTACGACTTGAAAACTCTTCAATTTTTTCGATAATCGGCATGAATAAATCTGTGTCAAAATTAGTAGGCACATTTTGAACAACAGAAGCCATACGTTCTAGACCCATTCCTGTATCAATATTTTGCTTTGGAAGTGGTGTATATGTTCCATCAGGATTATGATTAAATTGAGAAAATACTAGGTTCCAAATTTCTAGGTAACGTTCATTTTCTCCTCCAGGGTATAGCTCTGGATCATTTTCATCATTACCGTATTCAGGTCCACGATCATAGAAAATTTCAGAGTTTGGTCCAGATGGTCCTTCCCCGATGTCCCAGAAATTCCCTTCAATTCGAATTAATCGGTCTTCGGGAATTCCGATTTCATTTTTCCATACGTTATATGCTTCTTCATCTTCCGGATGGATCGTAATGGATAGTTTTTCAGGATTGAAGCCCATCCATTTTGGATCCGTTAAAAATTCCCATGCAAAATGAATTGCCTCTTTTTTAAAGTAGTCTCCAATTGAAAAATTCCCTAACATTTCAAAAAAAGTATGGTGACGTGCTGTTTTCCCTACGTTTTCAATATCATTCGTACGAATCGATTTTTGTGCATTTGTAATTCTTGGATTATCCGGTATTACACGACCATCGAAGTATTTTTTTAATGTAGCAACCCCTGAGTTAATCCAAAGTAAAGATGGGTCGTTTACTGGCACTAAGGATGCCGATGGTTCCTGTGCATGCCCTTTCTCAATGAAAAATTCTAAATACTTACGGCGAATATCTGATGCTTTCATTTGTAATGATCCTCCTGATAAGAATGTAATTGATTTGATTATTTGATGGACTTGATTGTATAGCTTTCCTAGTACAATAAAAAAAGCCTTCGCTCCCAATAAGGGACGAAGACTTTAAATCTCGTGGTACCACCCTCGTTTATAAGCAAAAAAAGACATGCTTATATCTCGAGCACTGTAACGTACGTGAACGGCAGTGATTAGCTGCACTCTGGATTAGCTTTCAGTTTTCACTTAACCGTAAAGATTCTTTCAGCCTAAGGAACCTCTTTCTGTTTCGGGAGAAAAAACTTACTTTTTCCATCATTGTTTTCATCATATTCTGTTCTAAATTATATGAGATGGAAAAGTATGTGTCAATTATAACTATCATTAACATCTTACATTTACTTATCCATATTCAATGAATTCCCCAACTTCATCATGTTAAATCACATTTTACTTCAAAATTCATTATTCACTAGAAAACTTCTGAATGATATGGTGCTGTCATATACATAAAGTCGTATAGATTGGAGTGATACATATGGAATTGCTTTCAACTGAGTTTTTTTCTGCTGTGTTGACAATTATTTTTATTGATTTAGTTTTAGCTGGTGATAATGCACTGTTGATTCGTTTAATTGCGAATAGTTTACCTATTAATCAGAAGAAAAAAGCAGTTCTACTAGGTACTTTTAGTGCGATTTTTGTACGAATTCTTTTAACAATTTTTGCAGTAAAATTACTACAAATTGATGGGCTACTTTTATTAGGAGGGGTTCTATTAATCTATATTTCTTACAAGCTACTTTTAGCAGATAATTCACCGAAATTTAACCCCGGAAAGAAAGACTTTTGGGGAGCCATCGGTACGATTCTAGTGGCTGATTTATTAATGGGTATTGATAACATTATTGCTGTAGCGGGTGCATCGAATGGAGAAATATTACTTGTCGTAATAGGATTAACAATTTCCATTCCTATTATTGTTTGGGGAAGAGGAATCGTTATTCGTTTACTAGAATTATTTCCGATTATCATTTTTATCGGAACTGGAATTTTAGCTTGGACTGCCGCTAAAATGATTGTCAAAGATAATTATGTCTCAGCTTTTTTCCCTTCACAAAGTGCAATAAATAAATTTGAAGCAATTGTAGTTTTAACAGTATTAATTGTTAGTGTTATTGTAAAGTTATATTTAATGTTTAAGAAGACAAAAATCGCCCAAAGCTAAGGGCGATTTTTTATACATTACTATAATCATACATTGCTTTTAAAAATGAATTCATTAAAAAGAGATATTAATATATGATTTTTTTAATATCTTCTATTAACTCCATACATGCCTCTTTTGTAGTAGCCCAAGATGTAACAAATCGAATTACTATCTCTTCGCCGAGATCATCCCATACTTCAAAATCATAAAGTTCTTTTAGTTTTTTTACATGCTCTCTTTTGAAAATAGGGAAGATTTGATTTGTTGAAGATTCACTTAACATTTTAACGTCAAGTTTTGTTAATTCTTCCGTTAATAAACTTGCTAACGCATTTTCATGTTGACCCATTTTAAAATATAAATCATCTTGGAATGCTCGTTCAAATTGGATACCAATTGAATAACCCTTTGCAAGTAAAGCACCTTTATTTTTTATATGATAACGGAAGTATGGTTTTAACTCATCGTTAAAAATGACGATTCCCTCTCCGCTCATTAAACCAATCTTTGTTCCACCAATATACATGACATCACACAAATTTTTAAACATGTTAAATTTAACATCGCTAGCTGCAAGTCCACTTGAAAGTCTCGCACCATCTATAAATAAATATAATTGGTGCTGTTGACAACAATCGTATAAAGCTTTTAGCTCTGAATAACTGTATACTGTCCCAATCTCAGTTGACTGCGAAATATAAACCATACCTATTTTGACCATGTGTTCATCGGCATGAATTTTTAATGCTTTCTCAATATCCTCGGGTGTTAACTTACCGTCTACCCCTTCAGATGTATAAACTTTATGTCCAGTTGCTTCAATTGCTCCGGTTTCATGAACATTTATATGACCTGTTGAGCAGGCAAGTACCGCTTCATATGGACGTAAAATAAAAGATATAACAGATAGGTTTGCTTGTGTTCCACCAGTTACAAAATGTATATCACAATTTTCTGTTTCTAGTTTTCCTTTTATTAAATTTTTAGCATTCTCCGTATGTACATCTAATCCATAGCCACTATTTTGTTCCTTACTTGCTTTTAAAAGTGCCTCAAGTATTTCCGGATGGCAAAGCTCGCTATAATCATTTCTAAAGCTGTATTTCATAATTTAACCCTCTTTACTTTCGTTCATAGAACTTTATTTATCATTTACTATAAACTATTTATCTAAATTATGAAAATATAACTTTCAGAATTTTATCTTTCTTTCCACTATTAAAAAAGCCCAAGAGAAAAAATCTCCTGAGCAGTTGAGTACTAATTGTTAAGAATATTTTGCTATCGTTTGTTGTAATCGATCTCGTAAATACGGAATATCTTGAAGAGCGAATGTTAATCGAACATGGCTTTCATCAGCATCTAATGCTTCAGCCAAAAATCCACCAAAACCTCGAGCACGGCGGTCAACCTGCATTAAAATCTCCACATTATTTTCCGATTGAGATAGGAATACGATTTCCAATTCGTCTAATCTTCCACGGAACATCCCGCTAACTGGAACAAATTCAAATTCCTGAATGAAAGGATATTTACCACTATAGCGATAGGATGCTTTTTCACATTCCGCTTTACGCAATGTAAATCCAAGATCTGTAACGGCATTTAATAAACTAGAGGCTAAACGTGATGGTCTTATTTCGATGTAGTCCTTATCTTCAGAATCTGCACCACTTCGAATATCTAATTCTGTTTTTATCCATACACGGGTACTACCAACTGTAATAGGCATCTCATATGGTAATTGAAAAGAAAATGGAATTGTTTTTCTTTCATTCGGTGCAATTTTAAATGGTTCACTTACACGAAAATGCTCAATAGGTGCTTTTGAAGTGTATTTCGTATCATCTAATTCTTTAATATAGGTAGTATAAAGTGTTAAATAAATTGCATCTACTGTTTGTTCAACATTACCTCCATAGATTTCTACTTCACCGCGAACAATTTCTCCAGCCTCATAGGATGATTTTTCTAGTTTCGTATCTACTTTAGAAGATCCGATTCCCACACTCGCAAGTATCTTGTTAAAAAACGACATTCAATACGCCCTCCTTGAATTTACATCTCATTAATAATTTATTTTACGATATAATTAACAAAATGTTTCATTAAATTTAATTTTTTGAATACAGATTTTTCAAAAATTTAATAGATTGTGTTATACATTCTTTTAAAACATCCTCATTCACATCCGAAAGCTTGTTGATATAAACACAACCTTTACCAGAAGTATGCTTACCAAATCGTTTTAATCGTTCTGCACGATCGGGATCTCCTGTTGCAAAATATAAACTGATTTTTGACTTTCTAGGTGAAAAACCGACAAAAGGTGCATCCCCTTCGTGACCAGATGGATACTTATAATGATAAGATCCAAATCCGATAATTGAAGGTCCCCACATTTTCGCTTCAAACCCTGACGTTTCTTCAAAGATTTTTAATAATTTATACGCATCTTCACGTTTTTTTTCATTATCCACTGATTCAATGAATTCAATTACACTTTTACTTGTTTCTTTCATCTTCTGTTCGTATTTTGACATGGAAATTCCTCCTAACGGTCATTTGAAAAAGTATATCAGTAACCAATATCGGATGGAAGCAGTAGGTCCATTGATAATTTCAATAACTGTTGTAGGTTTTGTAGCCAAAAGAAAAAGAGGTTGGGACAAAACAAAAAAGCATCATTTTTCCTGATAGAAAAATGATGCTTTTTTGATATAAAGAAAATTGATTTCCGTTACGGGGACGCTTTCCGCGGGCCCGGCTAGAGCCTCCTCGTCGCTTTGCTCTTGCGGGGTCTCGAATCACGGGCTGTTCCCGCAGGAGTCGCCCCTACACTCCAATCAATTTTTAAACATAACATTTTTTTATTACTGGTATAAGCGAATTCTTTAAAAAACCCACTTATGTCCCAGCCTCCTTTCTTACCTCCAGTCAAGAGGTTTTTATTAAATAATTAATATAGGGAGATGAATTTATTGTTTGGGAGGGGGTACCCCCTCCCAAACAATAAATTTTGCATGCCAAAAAGACCTAACGAAAATAGATTTTTTTCGCAAGGCCATCTATGTTATAGTTAGATTAGTCGTTATGCATTGCTAGTAGCTGTGCAATAATTGTATGGTAGATTGTATAGAATAAGGTGAAGGACCAATTTCAAGAACTTATTCATACATGCTATTATTGCAACCTTATGAGGTTTTCTCTGGGGTTGCGTTTTTAATTTGTCGTAATAATCAACGAGATGGTTTTTTGTAGTTTTGCGCAATGTAATCATTGATTTGACCATAAAAAATAAGATTTTTCGTAGTTTCTTATTTCCTCGCTTATTAATGCGATCTTGATAACGCGTGTTACCTGATTGATACGTCATAATATCAATCCCAACGTAGGCGTTTAATTGCTTATTATTTTTAAAGCGGCGAATATCTCCTAACTCACCAATAATACGGACAGCAGTTGTATCTCCGATACCAGGGAATGAACGAAGAATTTTATATTCTGTTCGTCCTTCTGAGAGTTCGACCATCTGTTTAACAAGTTGTTCTTTTTTCTCTTTTAATTCTGCAATACGTTTTGCGTAATCCTTTACTTGTTCGCATCGGATATCCATTGGTGATATAGCAGGATACGATTCTTTCGCAGCTTCTAATAAAACAATCGCTTTTTCTTCAGCTCGCTTTAAAGAAAGGTTTTTACGTGTGTTTTCTTTTAATCTATTTTTGATTATGGTTTTAGAGTGTTTAAGTAGTATTGCTGGATGTGGATAAAGTTGAACAATGTTTAGAAACAGTGCCGATTTTGGTGTAATGAGATTTTCTAACTCTGGAAAACTCAGTTGTAAAATGGCATGCATCCGATTCCGTAAATGATTCATTTCTGTATCCACTTCATCATAATATCGTGTGAATGCACGCATCTGTTCGTAGTATTCTTCTTGTTGATATGTATAGTCGCGATTCATATTAAAATGGGTTTTAGCTAACTCATGAGCATCACTTTTATCTGTTTTATGACGTCGCATGGAGGCCATTTGTAGGTTTGCTTCTAATGGATTCATCCGGCTATACCGATACCCATAATCACGTAAAAACTTCTCTAACCCTTTTGAATATACGCCTGTCGCTTCAAATACAATTTCAGGTGCTTGTCCATCTAACATTGTTAACTCTTTTAGTCGTTCATGGAGAGTTAAAAAGCTAGTGCGATTATGTTCCAATTCTCCTTCAAATTCACAGTGTTTATAACGATCATAGACCGTCATTGTACTTTTTCCCATACTTACATCAAAAGCTATGACATGTTTCATTTATTTGTCTCCTTATTGCCAATCATAGAAGTCTTCACAATTACCTTATCGATTCCATTTTCTTATACACGATCTCTTTGGACCCAACATACTAAACTGATTCAAATAAGGATGTGAAGTTGGTCTGTTTATAATTCGGACTCTAATAGGTCCCAGAGGCTGGTCGACCTTCCTTCACTTCTACTATAAAAAAATAGTAGCACAAACCATGGCCTTGGTTTGTACTACTAATGTTAGTATGTTTATCGTTAGTACTTAAACTTTACACTTAATCTTGCACTAATAGTGATTAACCCTTGTTCAATGGGTGTTTGATAAGTTTCTTGAGTTGACAATGATGCTACCCTAAGCATAACAGGTGGTGATTCTTCACTTTCTTCAATAATTTCGATTGGTTCTGGATAGTATGATAACTTCATTGTTTGCGCTAATGTGTTTGCCTTTGACACAGCGTTCATAAAGGCAATTTGAAGAGCTTGATGATAATAGTTATTTTCATTATCTAATTTAAATTCCACAGAAGATATACGATTGGCACCATTTTTCACAGCAACATCGATTACCCTTCCCACTTGGCTAATATTAACTACTTTTACGGTAATAGCATTTGATACCTCATAGCCTCTAAATACTTGTTTACCTTCAATGTAATCATATCTTGGAAAAATATTATACGAAGCCGTTTGAATATTTTCACGATTAATGTTCATTTCTAGCAATGCTTGAATAACTTGATTCATTAATCTTGCATTTTCATTTTGGGCTTCACTAATTTCCATTCCTTGTGTTACAACTTCTATACGTAATTCAGCGTAATTAGGTGCAACCTGTAGCTCACCAATGCCAGTAACCGTTATGATCCGAGTTTTTGAAACGGATGGATGTTTCGAATTTCTCAATAAAGACACCTCCCTCATGTTCGAACATAATGTATAAAATCTATCATGACAGGTTCAAATCCTAATAATCGAAGTCGTCCATTAATTTGCCCGCGATGATAATGTCCATGTAATGCTACATGGGTTAAAATTTCTCGAATGGTGTTTTGAAATTCATGACCTTTACTATTCTTATATTTAATTATTGTCTCTAAATCATCATCTGAAATCGAAATTAAATAGGTGATAATATTCTCCTCGTTTAGCTTAACTAGCTTCGAACATTGTTCTAGGTCAATATCTTTCCAAATAGGTATGTGCGAGCTTTCTAAACCCTGTAATCTAGTTAACCAGACATTTTCAGCAAAAAGAATGTGGGAAAATATACGAATAACTTCTTGTTGTTCTTCTCTCATCGTATGCAAGCCATCTAAAATTCGTTTATTTGCCCAAATCAAATGCTCAAACATTTTTTGAATTGATTCCAAACAAAGCGCTCCCTCTATACATTTTCTCCTCAACATATGCTTTTTTCTTAAATAGATGAATCATTGATAAATAAAAAAACCCATTCATTTGAATAGGTTTTTAAGTCTAGATGATTTTCTTATTCTTCAATTTCCATAAAGTCAAAGGGTGAAACACCATCCATTCCGATTAGAGGATGGACTGTATGAACCGTTTCTGTAGTTAGGGATGGAATCATTGCTTCTCCTAGCACTGTAAAAATTTCTTGTTGTTCTTTTATTTCGTTAGGTGATTTAGATTCTGATGCGGTTGTAACTAGAGGTTTGTCCGTTACTATTTCTTCAACGAATACATCATCCGGTTCCATTGGATTTAGTCTTGCTTTCAAGCTCGTTAGTCTTTGTAAGTCATCTGTTTTTGAAAGCCCATTATAAAATACATCTGGTTCCCCACATAGAATTAAAAAGTTCTTTGCCCTTGTAATTCCTGTATATAAAAGGTTTCGTCGTAACATTTTACTGTAACCGCGAACAATAGGCATAATAACGGTTTGGAATTCACTACCTTGAGATTTATGAATTGAACAACAATATGCCAAGGTAATTTGATTTAAGTCACCCCTTTGATAAGTAACTTCATTCCCATCGAAAGAAACGACAAGTAAATCTTGTTTTTCGATATTTTCTTTTGCTTTAATGATCGCGATTACTTCACCCATGTCACCATTAAAAATATTGCTTTCTGGTTGGTTTACGAGCTGCAATACTTTATCACCTATGCGGTATACAACATCACCAAAGGCCAACTCTTTTCTAGTTCCACCCTCATTTGGATTGACTAATTCTTGAATCTTTTTATTTAACTGATCGATTCCTGCTGGTCCTTTATACATTGGTGCCAACACTTGAATATCTTTGATTGATTGCCCTTTGGAGATAGCACTTTTTACAATTTGAGTAACAACGCTCGCCACTTGGTCTGCAGAGGCTTTAATAAATGATCGATCAATCGTTTTTTCAGTTAGCTTTAGCGTATCAGGTATATCGCCTTTTTTAATTTGATGGGCAAGCTCAATAATGGTCGACCCTTCTGATTGACGATAAACATCTGTCAATTCCACAGTTGGGATTTCCTTCGAGGCTAATAAATCTTTCAATACTTGTCCAGGTCCTACCGGTGGCAATTGATCCTGATCTCCTACAAACACCACTTGTGCATCATCTTTTATACTTTTTAACAATTGATGGGCTAACCAAGTATCGACCATCGACATTTCGTCTATGATAATGAGCCGTCCTTCTATCTCTCGCTCCGTCTCCTCTTCCTTTTCCAAACCATTAAATCCAAGTAATCGATGAATCGTCATAGCTGGAAGCTCCGTAGATTCAGCTAAACGTTTTGCTGCCCTTCCAGTAGGCGCAGCTAGCACTATCGGAAACGGTTCTTCTTTTTTTGCATATTCTTTAGGATTTAAAGATAGTCCATTAAGTTCTGCATATACTTCAACTAATCCTCTTATAACAGTCGTTTTCCCAGTCCCGGGTCCTCCAGTTAAAATCATGACGGAATGATTCAAAGCACATTCGATGGCTTGGACTTGTGTTTCCGCGTAGGTAACCTCAAATCGTTCTTCAACTTCTCCAATTGCTTTTCGAATTTCATCCTTTGAAAAACGCTGTTGTTTATCGTCCTGCTTTAGTAAATCCAAAATTTTCGATGCAATACCAATCTCACTGAAATACAAGGAAGGTAAGTAGAGTCTTGTTTCTTCACCACAAATTTTACTTTCCTCTCTCATTTCAATGACCGCTTTTGAAATAGACTCAAATGGGATTTCTTCAGCTTGACTCTGCTCGAGCATTGATTTGACTAGTGGTAATACATGTTCTGCATCCATATAAACATGTCCATCAGATAATGCTGCATTTGTTAATACATGAAGCACTGCTGCTTTAATTCGATCTGGATGGTTACCCGTCATGCCTAGTCTTGCACCTAGCTCATCCGCCCTTCCAAAACCCACACCTTCCACATCTTCGATTAATCGATAGGGATTTTCTGTTAAAAGTGAAAGGGTATCTTCTCGATAGGTTTGATAGATTTTCATTCCAAGCTGAGGTCCAAATCCCCATTCATTTAATTGTATTATAATCCTTTCAAGACCTAAATTTTGTTCTAATGATTGGCGAATGGTTAGTTTTTTTTCTTCGTTTAATCTTGGTATTACATCAAGAACATCTGGGTCTTCCATTATCTTTTTTATTGCATCTCCTCCAAGCTTCTCAACAATTGTTTCTGCTGTTTTCCGTCCTATTCCTGGGAACAAGTCGCTTGATAAATAATGAACAACCCCCTGTTCTGTTGCAGGTACTTCTTTTACAAAAGTGTCCACTTGAAATTGCTGACCGTATTTTGGATGATTTTTAAGAACACCCGTAAAACGATATAATTCGTCCTCTGCTAACGTAGGGAAATATCCTACAACAATAATTTCCTTCTCATCGAATTGCAAATTTGTTTCCTGAATTTTTATTCTTGTGATGGAATACATATTGGAAGGATTATGAAAAATGGATACGATTGGACGTCCAAGTACAAATAATTTATTTTCTTCAAATAAATTTAAGTTATCCATTCTTCCACCTCCTTACTAACTTTTCTTGTATTTTCGATTTTATCATAACTATTCTAAACTGTCTTTTTCGTATAGCTTTATTTTACATAGGCGGGTTGTGTATTAGATGCGCTTCTTTATGTATGAACTAAAGTCCCCTTTTTTGACGATGTCTATAATTCACCTGATTTTGACTATTAAATGCAGTTTTTTGTCTAATATCCATCCGCTTTTGTCTATAATGTAAAACCTCTATTTGACTTTGTCTATTATTCACCTTGTTTTGTCTATTCAATATACTCCGTTGTCTATATTCCCCCCGTTTTTGTCTATTATCTAAAATCTCATTATTCTCCAAACGAGCATATTTTTCGAATCAGTTTTTTTCCAATCATTTTAGAAAAAATGTTATGATATTTTTTAAGTTACGAAGAAGGGCTTGTGAGGATTTTGGAATTTAGACCTTGTATTGATTTACACGATGGGAAAGTAAAACAAATTGTCGGTAGTACATTAGGCTATGAAAACAAATCTGTTATTGAAAATTTCATTTCTGAAAAAGATTCTGCCTATTATGCTAATAAGTTTAAAGAAGATGGTTTAACAGGTGGACATGTAATCATGTTAGGTTCTGGCAATGATGAGGCAGCAATATTAGCTTTAAACACTTATCCGAATGGACTTCAAGTCGGTGGAGGCATCAATGATAAAAATGCAAAGAAATATATTGATGCAGGAGCATCACATGTTATTGTAACTTCATTTATCTTCCATGATGGTGCTTTAGATATGGAAAGATTACAATCATTAATTGAAGCAGTTGGAAAAGAACATATTGTTATCGACTTAAGCTGTCGAAAAAAAGATGGTAAATGGTTTGTCGTAACCGATAAATGGACAAGATTCAGTAATTTTGAAGTGAATGAAGAAAGCATTCCTTTTATTGAACAATATTGCGATGAGCTTTTAATTCACGCTGTAGATGTTGAAGGGAAAAGAAGCGGTATGCAAGAGGAACTGGTTAAAGATTTAACAAACTGGACTTCCATCCCAACAACTTATGCTGGTGGAGTACGTTCATTAGAAGATTTGAAAAAATTCAATGAAATTACAGGTGGCAAGCTTCATATCACAATCGGTAGCGCATTAGATATTTTTGGTGGAGATTTAAAATATGAAGATGTAGTAGCTTACTGCTCAAAATAAATAAAAAAGCATACGATTCATAAAAATCGTATGCTTTTTATTATAGAAACATCCCAGCTATCGCCGCACTTAGTAAAGAAGCTAATGTACCAGCAATAACAGCTTTCACTGCTAATTTTGCAATGATTGGGCGTCTGCTTGGAGCCATAGACCCTAGGCCACCAATTAGAATTGCCATTGAGCTTAAGTTCGCAAAGCCACATAAAGCAAAACTAATAATCATTACTGTTTTTTCTGATAAGTCCGGAATTACCGGCGCGAAATTTGAATAAGCTACGAACTCATTTAAAATAAGTTTTTGCCCGATAAATGATCCTGCTTCAACTGCTTCTGCCCACGGAACTCCGATTGCAAAAGCTAATGGCGAGAATATAAAACCTAAAATTGATTGTAACGTAATTCCCTCATAGCCAAATAAACCAGTAATACCACCAATAATACCATTAAGTAATGCGATTAAAGCGATGAACGCTAACAACATCGCACCAACGTTTACTGCAAGCTTTAACCCATCGCTTGCACCACGAGCAGCTGCATCAATTACATTTACTGAATCACTATCTTTATCTAAAGAGAAATTTGAATCATCTACTTTTTCCGTTTCAGGTAAAATTAGTTTCGCCATTATTAAGCCTGCAGGTGCTGCCATGAAGCTTGCAGCTAATAAGTATTCTAATGGTACACCCAATAAAGAATACCCTACTAATACAGAACCTGAAACTGAAGCTAACCCACCTGTCATAACTGCAAACAATTCTGATTTAGTCATCTTCTGTAGAAATGGTTTAATCACTAGAGGTGCTTCTGTTTGACCGACAAAAATATTTGCAGCAGCATTGACCGATTCTGCTTTGCTCGTTCCAAGAATTTTTGATAACCCACCGCCAATAATACGAATGATTATTTGCATAATTCCTAGATAATATAGAACTGAAATTAAAGCTGAAAAGAAAATTATAATTGTCAACACATGTATAGCAAACACTGTCCCCATTTTTTCACTATCAGCTAATGCTCCAAATAAAAAGCTAATTCCTTCATTAGCATAGGAAATTAAATGTTGTACGCCATTTGAAACATTCTCTAATACTTCACGACCAAGCTCCCACTTTAAAACGATAAATGCAAATAATAATTGAATTAATAAGCCTCCAAAGACTGTTCTCCAATTGATTGATCTATGACTACTTGAAAATAAAAAGGCAATACCAATCACAATAATAATCCCAATTAAGCCCCATAAAATATTCATATTCTCACCTTTCTTCTTACACTTATTTTTCTACTATTCAGCAGTTTCATGCGAAAAAAATAGAAAAAAACAAAATAAAAAATCGACCGAAATATAGGTCGACTCGTAATAATATTCTAGTAATAAATATTAATTAAAACGTTGACTTACCATATCATAGATGTATTTCGCTTGTTCGTAGGATGGTTCAATTGTATAGGCTTGTTTTAGATGGTACATTGCTTGTTCTGTATTTTCTGTTGATACTGCATATAACACGCCAAGATTATAATGGGCATCTGCGTTTTTCTCATCATTTTCCAGTACATATTCCAATTCGCTTTTTGCTAACTCAAACATTTCTAGCGTACAGAGTAGTATACCGTAAGATAATCGAATTTGTAAATCCCTTGGTGCAATTTCTGCAGCCCTTTGCATATAAGGCAATGCTAGTTTATGTTTTTCTTCACGTTCGAATGATTTTGCAAGCATATAGTAAGCATCTGCACCTTGTATACCGTATTCAATCGACTTTTGATACAATTTCGCAGCTTCAATATATCGTTCAGCGTTATAGTATAGATTTGCTAAACCATAATAGGCTGTAGCAGCCTTTTCATCTAATGTAATTGCCTTTTGAAAGAAGCGCTCTGCTCTTTCTATATCATTCATTACTGCAAGTAAGTTACCGAAATTCACATATCCCAGTGCGTCCTCTGGATTGTTTTCTATTGCTTCATTGAAAGCCTTTGCAGCGTCTTCATAACGTTTTTCCTGAAAAGCTTTAATTCCTATTTCGTTATAATCCATCATTTCACCTCATAACAAAACTTTGGCTTACCGTATCCATTATCGGTAAGCCATTGTTATAAATATTTTTTCAGCTTCAAAAATAAGAAAACTAATCTTTATCCAACGTATGTTAATTTTTCTCCATTTTTAAATACTTCATCGATTGTGCCGCCACCTAAGCATACTTCACCATCATATAAGACAACTGCTTGACCTGGTGTAATAGCGCGAACTGGCTCTGCAAATACGATATGTGCTGTTCCGTCTTCAAGTAACTCAACGTCAACAGGAGTATCCTCTTGGCGGTAACGGAATTTTGCCGTACAGCTAAATTTGGAAGGCTTTGAATGGTTTGAAGTAAAGCCCATTTTTACTGCTTTTAATGATGTAGAATATAATGCATCATGGTGGAAACCTTGTCCAACATATAAAACATTCCGTTTTAAGTCTTTTCCAAGAACAAACCAAGGATCTCCATCACCACCAATACCTAAACCATGACGTTGACCGATTGTATAATACATAAGTCCTTCATGTGTACCCATTACTTTCCCATCAAAGGTTTCCATTTTACCAGGTTGAGCTGGTAAATACTGACTTAGAAATTCTTTAAAATTACGTTCACCAATAAAGCAAATTCCTGTTGAATCCTTTTTCTTCGCAGTGGCAAGACCAGCCTCTTCCGCAATTTTACGAACTTCAGGCTTTGCGATATCCCCAATCGGGAACATCACATGCTTTAATTGATCTTGAGATAATTGGTTAAGGAAGTATGTTTGGTCTTTGTTATTATCTACACCACGCAACATAACGGCTTCTCCATCTTGTTCGATGACGCGTGCATAATGCCCCGTTGCTAAATAATCCGCTCCTAATTTTAAAGCGTGATCTAAAAATGCTTTGAATTTTATTTCTTTATTACACATCACATCAGGGTTGGGTGTTCGTCCAGCTTTATATTCTTCTAGGAAGTATGTAAATACTTTATCCCAATATTGTTTTTCAAAGTTCACCGCATAGTACGGTATACCAATTTGATTACATACTTTAATCACATCATCATAATCTTCTGTAGCTGTACAAACGCCAAATTCGTCTGTATCATCCCAGTTTTTCATAAAAATCCCAATGACGTCATAGCCTTGTTGCTTTAATAAATAGGCAGCAACTGACGAATCGACCCCACCGCTCATTCCAACAACAACACGGATTTGTGATGGGTCTCTTGTTTCTACCATTGTCGTTTCACCTTTTCTAATTTAATTCGCAAGTCTTTTTACAATTTTACTCGTTCTTTTAGCAGCTTCAATCACTAAATCTTCACTTAATCCAAGACCAAAACTAAATCGTATTGAATTTCTTAACTCCTCTGCATCGCGCCCGAACATTGCCACTAAAACGTGGGATGGATCAATTGAGCCTGCTGTACAAGCAGATCCACTCGATGCATAAACGCCTGCCATATCAAGATTCACTAAGAATGATTCAACTTCCATTCCTTTAAAACTAATATTTAAAACATGCTGTAATGTATTTTCAACATTGCCGTTCACTTCAAATGAAATATTCTCTTTATTTAACTCTTCAATAAACAGTTGACGATATTGTTTAAATTTAGCTTGCTTTGATTCAATTTCCTGCTGTGCAATTTCAACGGCCTTCGCAAAGCCCACTGCACTTGGAACATTTTCAGTACCAGCCCGTCTCTTCTTTTCCTGTGACCCGCCATATGAGGTTGGTATTAATGGAATTCCCGTTTTTTGATATAAAAAACCAATTCCTTTTGGTCCGTTTAATTTATGACTAGAAACGCTTAGCAGATCAACATTTAATACATTGACATCGAGCTTCTCAATTCCAAAAGCTTGAACTGCGTCTGTATGAAATGTTGCTTGATGATCTTTTAACATCTCACCAATCTCAGAAATAGGTTGGGTTGTACCGACTTCATTATTTCCATACATCATCGTGACTAAAATGGTATCGTCTCTTAATGCTTTCTTAAACTCATCCATTGAAATACGACCTGTGCGATCTACTGAAAGATATGTTACTTCAAAGCCTTCTTTTTCTAGCTTTTCACAAGCATGCATTACGGCATGGTGCTCGATTTTAGTCGTAATAATGTGTTTACCTTTAGCTTTCAATGCATATGCGGTACCGAAGATTGCTGCGTTATCAGCTTCTGTTCCACCACTAGTTAGAATAATTTCGTTATCCTTTGCCCCTATGGCACGAGCTAATACCGACCTTGCATCATCTAAAACCTTTCGAGCTTTGCGCCCTACAGTATGAATACTTGAAGGATTACCGTATATTTCGGACATTATCTTCGCCATCTCACTAATTACTTCTGGATGCATTGGTGAAGTTGCTGCATGGTCTAGATAAATTGTTTCCATTGTTTATCAAAAACTCCTTTAAACTGGCGGTGTTCATTAAATATAGAACATATATCCGTCATATTCAGTATCATCATTATTTTTTGCTAAATCATCAAGGGATGTTGTATCAAGTACATTCTTTACAGCATCACGAATTCGAATCCATAGTTCACGTTGCGGAGATTCTTCCTCTTCAATTCCTTCAACAGGTTGGATTGGACCTTCTAACACTTTAATGACATCAGCAGCAGAGATTTTATCGGGTGGTAGCGCTAATAAGTACCCTCCATAAGCACCACGTACACTTTTTACAAGGCCCGCAATTCGCAGTGGAGATACAAGTTGCTCTAAATAAGCTTCAGATAAATTCTTTTCTTCAGCAATTTGACGTAATGGTACTGGCCCTTCCCCATAATGTTTCGCTAATTCAATCATTATCGTTAGGCCATATCTACCTTTTGTAGAAATTTTCATTATAAACACCTCTATTTTACTTGTCCATTTATAAGCTCAAGTATACCATAACACCTTTAATTCCACTTGGAAAAGGTTTAATTTCATCTTTGCCCTCCCTCATTTCCCTATTAAACACTATACAAAACGGATTTTACTTCATTGAGGCTCATCAACAGTTAATCTGAGATAAGTATGATAAATTAATATAAAGTCTTTATTACGGAGGATTAACAATGCAAAATGAACCATTAGCATATCGAATGCGTCCTCGAAATATTCGTGAGGTTGTAGGCCAACAGCACATTATCGGAGAAAATACAGCTCTATTTAAAATGATCGAAAATGGCCATATACCCTCCATGCTTTTATATGGCGAACCGGGAATTGGGAAAACATCGATTGCCTATGCAATAGCCGGAAGTTCCAAGCTTCCCTTCTTTTCACTCAATGCAACACATGCAGGAAAAAAAGATGTGGAGCAAATCGTTGTGGAAGCAAGATTAGCTGGAAAGGTCATTTTATTTTTAGATGAAATCCATCGATTTAATAAACTACAGCAAGATACCCTATTACCACATGTCGAAAACGGATCTATCGTATTAATTGGAGCAACTACAGAAAACCCATTCCATGATGTCAATCCAGCCATCCGCTCTCGCTGTGGTGAAATATTACAATTAAAACGACTTTCGATAGAAGATATTGTGCAATTACTACAAAATGCACTAAATGATGAGGAAAGAGGACTCGGTAAACATACAATTGAAATAACAGAAGAACAATTAAATAAAATTGCGTTAAGTGCAAATGGAGATGCACGAAAAGCTTTAACTTTAATGGAATCAGTGTATTTCGCCTCTGATGAGGAAGATGGAAAAGCAATTGTAAAAGATCATATAATTGAGCATTTAGCAAAACGAATTGGTGTATATGGAGATAAAGCTGGCTCTCATTTTTATAACTTGCTTTCCGCATTACAAAAATCAGTACGCGGTAGCGATACAAATGCAGCTATTTATTATCTTGCACACCTTTTAGAAACTGGTGATTTAGTTGCCGTATGTAGAAGATTGCTAGTAATGGCGTATGAAGATATTGGTTTAGCGAATCCAGCTGTTGGGGCACATGTTTTTGCAGCTACCGAATCAGCAAAACGCTTAGGGATGCCAGAAGCTCGTATACCGCTTGCCAATGCAGTGATAGAAATGTGCCTATCCCCGAAATCGAATTCTGCATATTCGGCACTTGATGCGGCAATCACAGCAATCCACGAAGGTAAAACAGGTGATATACCTCTACATTTGCGTGATGGTCATTATGCAGGTGCTGCTGCATTAGGTCATGTCGGATATAAATATCCACATGACACACCAATAGGTACATATGGAGGATGGACTAATCAGCAATACTTACCTGACGAGATAGAGGGGATGGAGTTTTACAAACCTGTTATCGCTGGTGAAGAGAAACGTATGGCTAGCATTTATGAAAAGCTAAAATCGTTTAAGAAGGATTAGTTATTTTTAAGGAGTTGCCATGAAATAGAAATGGCAACTCCTTCTACTTTGCAAATAATAAAACCAATTAATAGTAATCGAGTAGAGGGAAAATAAGTTAACTAATTTTCGCCCCTCTCACAACACCGTACGTACGGATCTCGTATACGGCGTTTCAATTTATATTACAGTGTGTACTTTTAAGTAACGTTGTAGAGCAGAGGGTATTCCCCTCTGCTCTAGCCTTTTATTTGAAATTGCTCTTTGAACAACTTTAGATAATCCGATAAATCGATAACCTTTCCTACAGAATGTTAAGCCCTTGGCTTCTTCTTCGGGTATCCCCAATTGGATTAGTGACCTTATCTGTTTTCTTGGTACCTTCCACTGTTTCCAAATGATTACTCTTATTCTTGAGCGTAGTTTCTTATCAATTTCACGCATAGCCGTTTTCATGTTTGCAGTTCTAAAGTAATTTACCCAACCAAATATTACTTGTTTTAGTTTCAATATTCGGTAGTCTAACGGAATGCTCCAGTTTCGCTTTGTTAGTTGTCGAAGTTTCCTTTTAAATTTCTGTACTGAGATTGTATGTGGTCGAACTTGATATTTCTTGTCTTTTGAATCGTAGTAATATCCAAACCCCAGGAATTTTAAGTCTTTTGGACGAGCGATTTTACTCTTTTCTGCATTGACTATCAGCCCTAATTTCTTTTCTATAAACTTCACGACTGATTCCATCACTCTATTTGCAGCTTTCTCACTCTTCACAAAGATAAGAGCGTCATCCGCATATCTCACGAAATGGAGTCCTCTACTTTCTAGTTCCTTGTCCAGTTCATTCAACATTATGTTACTTAATAGTGGACTGAGGTTTCCTCCTTGCGGAGTTCCAATCGGTGTTTCCTCATATTTACCCTTTACCAAGACCCCACTGACCAAGTATTTTCTAATTAAAGAAATGACATCTCCATCATCGATTGTATTGGATATGATTCGCATGAGTTTATCATGGTTGACTGTGTCGAAAAATCTTTCAAGGTCAATGTCCACTATCCAATCGTATCCATCATTCAGAAATTCGAGACTTTTTATGATTGCCATCTCACAACTTCTATTTGGTCTAAAACCGTAACTGTATTCACTAAACTCTTTTTCAAATATCGGACTGAGTACTTGATGAATTGCCTGTTGAACCACCCTATCCACTACTGTTGGTATTCCCAGTTTGCGCATCTTTCCATTTTCTTTTGGGATTTCCACTCGTAAGGCAGCTTGTGGTTGGTATTTTCTAGTTCTGATGCGCTGACGTAGTTCATCCTTGTTCTCTTTCAGATACTGTTTAAGTTCATCAACCGTTATTCCATCGACCCCACTTGCACCTTTATTTCTATAGACACGTAAGTAGGCTTCATTCATATTTTGATTGCTTAGAATCTTTTCTAAAAGTTGCACACTCGTTTCTCCATTTCCTCTCACGTAGTAAGTAATACCTCCATTTTGGTTATCATTTGAGATACGCTCATACTTTCACCATTAACACATTCGGAGTCCGTCGCTTACGCATTTGTGGTGTTGAAACACTATAAATTGTTCGGCCCTTCATGACCAATGGTCATTACTATGGCTTCTGCTGACTTCTTGCGACTAACCGTTTTCGACTGTATTTTTTTATACATCCGCAAGACCTCCCAGGGTAAGACAACTATCTTTCCTCTTTTACTCGCCTGATTTACCCTACAAAGTTACGCACATCTTTTGGACTTTGACTTGTATTGGAGCCTTATCCCTTTGTAGAGCCTTGGTATCAGATTTCTGTTCGTCGAGCCAAGATTTTATTCCACGCTTCCTCCAGCCCTTATCTCACGATAAGTACCTTGCGCTTCCTTAGTGGTTGGTCGATGTGTACCCCCACAGTGGACTTTCACCACCTAGATAGTTGCCATGCCTGGCACACAATAAAAAACGGAAAAGTTGAATAAACAATTTCTCCGTTTTCTTACATTATTTAAAGCTTTTCGCAAATTCATAAAATGCTTGTATACATTTATCTGCAGAATTATTTTGTTTAAGTATAATTTTCTCAAATTCACCTTGTTTTTTATTGTATAACTTTAACTCTTCATAGCTATGAGCAATTTCCATTAAAAATTCAGCATTAGCCAATTTTTGAACATCCGGAATACAGTTTGCTGCAACTAAATATAATTGTAAAACTTCTCTTGTCACATCTTCATTTTGTATTATTTTCAATTGTTGATAGGCCAACGTATGGAAATAAATCAATTTTGATGTGATATCCAAGAATAATACCCAATAAGTATTTTGTTTAGGAATTCCATCAACTGTAATATGACTATTAAAATATTGCACTGCGCCATTTAATAATTCATCAAGTTGACTATAAGCTTTTTCCCATTTTTGTGTTGTATCAATATAGTTAAAAACAATTTCATCCATATCCTCTTTAAACTTCAACAAATTCAAATCTTTACCTGTAACAGAAAGTTTTGTCAACATTCACACATCTCTCCTTTGCTCCCCTTAATACTTTTTGCAAGAATACTATAACAATAATATCGATATGATTTTCATTAAAATAAAAAGTGATTGAAAATTTGCGATATAACCGTCAAAAACAGTTATTTTTAAGAATAATCTAACTTTTGATTTTTCTTTCTACAAAATCATATATTGTCGAAATATACTATGTTATGAAAGTAATATTAATATTTCGTGCAAACTATTTCTTTACAAGCTTAACATATGTCACAAATATTAAAATAAAAAAACGACAAAATCATTGAATGATTTTGTCGCCGTATGTTTATTGTTGCACTCGTGTAATGTGAATGTCTTTTAATATTTGATTGATTACCCAGCTTGCGGCTATTAATCCAGCAACTGAAGGTACAAAAGCATTTGAAGAAGGTGGCATTTTTGCTTTACGAATTTGTGCATTTGGATTTCCTACTTCTTCAACAACATCAGGTCGTACAACGATTGGAGATTCGTCAGAAAAGACAACCATGACACCTTTTTTAATGCCTTCTTTACGTAATTTTGTTCTGATTACCTTTGCCAAAGGGTCTGTATGAGTTTTTGAAATATCTGCAATTTGGAAGCGTGTCGGATCCATTTTATTTGCAGCTCCCATACTTGAAATAATTGGGATATTTCGTTTTAAACATTCTTTCATTAAATGGATTTTGTACATCACTGTATCTGAAGCATCAATTACATAATCAATATTCTGTTCAAAAAACTTCTCATAAGTTTCTTCTGTGTAGAACATATGCATATCAATTACTTCACACTCTGGGTTTATATCTGCGATTCGTTCCTTCATTACTGCAGATTTTGACTTACCGACAGTTGAAAGATACGCAACTAGCTGACGGTTAACATTCGTAATATCTACATTATCTTTATCTACTAGTATGATTCGACCTACGCCACTTCTTGCACATGCTTCAGCAGCGAATGAACCTACACCACCGATTCCCAGTATGGCTACGGTTGCATCTTTTAATTTTTCTAAACCTTCTTTACCTATCGCTAATTCATTTCTCGAAAATTGGTGTAACATTTAAAATGCCTCTCAATCTATATTATTCTACTCGGGATTATAACACAATTAATTATTTGTAGAAAGAAACTTTATTGATTATTGTTAGTTTGTCACTTTAAACTAAAAAAACTCCCCTCATTCTGAGGAGAGCAAGTAAGGAGTTTAGGAATTACGAATCCCAAAGTGCCATGTTCTTTTCAAATCTGTTTTGAACCCGTTGCTTACAGGTGGGTGCCCTCATCTACTTTTTAAACGTCCTGTACTATTGCAGGCATGTTTGCCAAGTAGAAATATGAACTCCCTACGATTTGTTGTTCGGTCAAAACTTGTTATTTGTTTAGTAAACATTTCAGGATTCGTGTTGGTTTTATATTATCATAAATAATCAGAATTTTCAAATTACATTTACAAAATTTTTATATTTTTTATTTTATTAAAACGAAAAAGCTGCCCTAAAGAGTGAATTCTTAGAACAACCTAAACAAAAATAACACTTTGCTACTACATATCTCACCTTAATTGGATTGTCAGATAACAAGTTCAGCTGTTACTTCACTTTTAATTTAAAGAGCAGTTCTCTTACCCCAAATGTGTGTCCTTCAAGTACAGATAAACTAACAAATGGCAAAAACAGGCTGGGGCATAAATAAAATTGGCTAAGAGTATTTGTTGCTTGGAACGTAGGTGACGAGTGCACCTGCCCTTACGCTTTCGATGCAAGGCAAAGCCTTCCTGAGCGATGTAAGGAATAAAGGAACAAAGGCTAAAACCGCCACTTGTCGCTGATAACGCCACTTCCTCATGCATCAGCGACATGACCAACGTCCTGTTGGCCTCTTGGCAACGCCTTTGCACCTGCCGTTTCGCTTTCGATGCAGAAAAAGATCTGTGGCCAACATCCTGTTGACCCCCGAGCCCCGCATAGCAAAGCTTGAGGAGGCTCGAAGCTCGCTCTGGATGCGCGTCCGCCAAAGTGGAAAGTAACATAATGCTAAAAGCAAAAATCTGCTAATCAGTTTGTACCTGAATAGCAGATTTATCACTTTTGTCCCAGCCTCAATTCCATTTTGGCCGAGTCTTTTTCTTAATTATTTACTTTTAGGTGCAATTCTTTTAATTGCGCTGGTGAAACTTCACTTGGTGCATCTGTCAGTAAACAGCTTGCAGTTGCTGTTTTAGGGAATGCAATTGTATCACGTAAGTTCGTACGCCCTGCTAGAAGCATTACAAAACGGTCAAGACCAAATGCTAAACCACCATGTGGCGGAACTCCATATTCAAATGCTTCTAGTAAGAAACCAAATTGTTCTTGCGCCTCTTCTTTAGAGAATCCAAGTAAGTTAAACATTTTTTCTTGTAGGTCGCGTTCGAAAATACGTAATGAACCACCACCAAGCTCATAACCATTTAATACGATATCATATGCTTGCGCTCGTACCGCTGCTGGATCTGTATCCATTTTTTCGATATCTTCATCAAATGGACGAGTGAATGGATGGTGAGCAGCAGTGTATCGACCTGCTTCTTCATCATACTCAAGTAATGGCCAATCTGTAACCCAAAGGAAGGCAAATTGAGACTCATCAATTAAACCTAACTCTTTCCCTAATTTCATACGTAATGCACCTAGAGATGCCGCTACGACTGGTGATTTATCTGCAACGAATAATAATAAATCACCTGGTTCAGCATTTGTCGCACTTGTAATTTCCTCTACAATTTGACCTTCAAAGAATTTAGCTATTGGCCCTGTGAAACCTTCATCTGTTACTTTAATCCATGCTAAACCTTTTGCACCGTAAATTGATACAAATTCAGTTAATGCATCAATATCTTTACGAGTATATTTGTCTGCATTTCCTTTTACGTTTATCGCTTTTACTTCTCCACCATTTTCTACTGCTTGAGCAAATACTTTAAATGCTGAATCTTTAACGATTTCAGAAAGCTGGATTAATTCTAAACCGAAACGTACATCTGGTTTATCAGAACCGTAGCGGTCCATCGCTTCTTTATACGGCATCCGTTGTAATGGTAACTGAATTTCAATATCCATAACTTCTTTCATTACCGTTTGAAGTAATCTTTCATTCATTTCGATAATTTCATCCATCGACATAAATGAAGTTTCGATATCCACTTGTGTAAATTCAGGTTGACGATCAGCACGTAAATCTTCGTCACGGAAGCAACGAGCAATCTGGAAATACTTTTCAAAGCCAGAAACCATTAATAATTGTTTAAATAACTGTGGTGATTGAGGTAATGCATAAAACTCACCTTCGTGTACGCGTGATGGTACTAAATAATCACGTGCACCTTCTGGCGTTGATTTTGTTAAAATCGGCGTTTCTACCTCTAAGAATGATTCATTTTGTAAGAAATTACGAATAGATCGAGTAATATCAGAACGTAATTTAAACGTGTTGTACATAACCGGACGGCGTAAGTCTAAATAACGATACTTCAAACGAGCTTCTTCATTAATTTCAACTTTGTCCTCGATTGCAAACGGAGGTGTTTTTGCTTCGTTAATAATAATAATATTTGAAGCAACTACTTCTATTTTACCTGTTTTAATATTCGGGTTTACTTGACTTTCATCACGTAAAATAACTTCCCCTTCTATTTCAACTACGTATTCGCTACGAATTTTATCCGCAATTGTAAGTGCTTCTGGTGCTTGATCACCAAAGACAACTTGAACAATTCCTGTACGATCGCGCACATCAACGAAAATTAAACCACCCAAGTCGCGACGTCGTTGTACCCATCCTTTTAACACAACTTTCTGTCCTTGGTGCTGTTCTGTTAATTCCCCACAAGCATGTGTTCTTTGAGCCATGATTATTTCCTCCATTGTATTCCTATTTATGTTCTAGTAAGTAATTCACTAATTCACTAAGTTTAACCTTTTCTTCATTGCCTGTTTGCATTTCTTTAATATTTACACTTGCTTCTTCAAGCTCTGTTTCTCCAATAACGATTACATATTTTGCTCCAAGACGGTCAGCTGATTTCATTTGCGCTTTCATTTTACGATCAATATAATCCATTTCAGCCGAAATTCCTTTTGCTCGGAATGAACTTAATAATTCAACAGATTTTTTCTTTGCCTCTTCACCCATTGCCACAACGTAAATATCGAGTGAATCTTCTACATCTAGCTCGATTCCCTCAGCTTCCAATGCTAAAAGAAGTCTTTCAATCGATAAAGCAAAGCCGATTCCTGGCAAATCAGGACCGCCCATTTCACTTACTAACCCGTTGTAGCGTCCTCCGCCACAAAGTGTTGTGATTGCACCGAACCCGCTAGCAGTACTCATAATTTCAAAGGCTGTATGATTATAATAATCAAGCCCACGTACTAGATTTGGGTCAACTTCATAATCAATTCCAAGTATCTCTAAATATTCTTTCACTTTTTCAAAATAACTTGCAGAAGTTTCATTTAAATAATCCGTTAATTTTGGTGCAGTACCCATTAAAGGATGCTCATGATCCACTTTACAATCCAAAATTCGTAATGGATTTTTTTCTAAACGATTTTGACAGTCGTTACAAAACTCACCGATGGAAGGCTTAAAGTGATTTATAAGTGCTGTACGGTGTGCATCACGTGTCTCTTTATCCCCTAATGAGTTTAAGTGTAGTTTAATATCTTTAAGACCTACCGATTGATAGACATCCATTGCCAGTGCAATAACCTCTGCATCTATTGCAGGATCACTACTTCCGATGGCTTCTACACCAAACTGCACAAATTGACGATAGCGTCCAGCTTGTTGACGTTCATATCGAAACATTGGCCCAATATAAGAAAGCTTTATCGGTTGATCTGGTACACCAAACATTTTATGTTCAACATAGGCGCGAACCGTTGAAGCAGTTCCTTCTGGTCGAAGAGTCAATGAACGACCACCTCGATCTTCAAATGTATACATTTCCTTTTGGACGATATCCGTTGTATCACCAACACTTCGTTGGAAAAGTTCTGTTTGTTCGAACATTGGTGTACGAATTTCTTTATAACGATAAACACGAGATATTTCACGTAGGACTGACTCAACCTTTTGCCATTTTGGCGTTTGTTCGGGCAGTATATCTTGTGTTCCTCGAGGTACTTTAAATGTCATTGAATTTTGCTCCTTTCATAATGAGGTTATCTTTGTCCTTATAAAAATTGGACTAGTACAACATTCGCGGCTTTATTTTAAGTGAAATAAAGGCAAAATAAAAAGCTTCCGTCCATTGCAAAATGCAAGGGACGAAAGCTGTTGACTTCCGCGGTTCCACCCTAGTTGATGTACTTTTGTTTAAATTATGTACACCCTCTCAATTCTCGGATAACGGCCGATTCCGTTTCCCCCTACTTTACATACGTAGTTCGAAGGAAAGCCTCTCAAGTGTTGTTCGCATAAACTTACTGTAGGAAAGATTTCAGCCTAGGTCTTTCCCTCTCTTGTCAGAATAGGTTAATGTTACTTTCTTGGTCATTGGCATAGATTCTTTTATTCACATTACTTCTTATCTTACGTTTAGGACTTATTAATTGTCAACCATTTTCTATATTCTAATACACACATAGTCTTTCTATTAATCTAACCTTAAAATCTATCAATCTCCAATGATATATTTATATCAATTCAACAAAATAACTATGGATTTTATCATTTATTTCCTTTTACAATAGAAGAAACAATAATTTGAACTTTATCTTAATTTCTATGTAAAACCGCCACCGATGAAGGAGGTATATTTTGAAAAAAATCTATTTATATATTTCTTTAGTATTTATCGTTTTAATCATCCTCATATTTACACAGGGGAATGAATCTGAGATGACTGCTAATGCAAGCGATGATCTTGTTGTTTCTAGTAAGAATCTATCGTTGCGTGAAGGACCGGGGTTGTCCTATCCTCCTATTAATCAAATCAAAAAAGGACAAACTCTTACAGTAATAGAAGAACAAGGTGAATGGATTTATGTTGTGGCCGATAAAAAGAAAGGTTGGGCCCCTTCATGGCAAACAACATCTAATAACAAACAAACTGATAGTTCAAAGATTAAAATAGCAATTTCTCAAGTTGATGGTTTAAATGTACGTTCACAGCCTTCAACATCCGCATCTGTTGTGAAGCAGCTTTTTACAGGGGATGAAATGTATATAGAGAAGATAGAAAAAAATTGGGCAAAAGTTACAAATCATAATGAAGTTAATGGTTGGGTGTCTACCGACTATGTTGCTATAAACGAAAAAGAAAGTGAAGAAATCAATCAAAATACGACACAAGAGAAGACAGAAGATTTAATTAAACATTTTACAATTAAAATTGATGAAATAAATGTTCGGGAACAACCAAATTTATCATCCAATATTATTGGTATTGCAAACAAGGATGATGAGTTTACTGTTTTAGAAGTAAAAAATAATTGGGTGAAGATACAATTAGATCAGGATAATGAAGGTTGGATTTATCAATTTTACGGAACATTCCAATCAAATTCCAAATCTGAAGTTTCAAACGATACTGTTACGATTATTTATAACGGCACAAATCTAAGAGAATCTCCTTCTACCACTTCTTCTGTTGTTACTCGAGCAAATGCAGGTGATTCTTTTAATATTGTCTCAAGTGATGGTGAATGGTATGAAATCGCCATTAATTCTGAACAGAATGCATATGTTGCTAATTGGGTCGTTTCAACGAATTCAAAACAAAGCAGCCCTACCTTTGAAGATAAACCAAAAGTAAATCGTAAAAAAGGAACACTTGATGGATTAACAATTGTTCTAGATCCAGGTCATGGAGGAAATGATCAAGGAACTGCTGGGTATCGAGGAACTATTGAAAAAGAAGTGACATTGATTACAGCCGAATTACTAAAATCGAAACTTCAAGATGCAGGAGCAACTGTTTATTTAACTCGAGAATTCGATGAATATATCGATTTACGGAAACGGGTTTCCTTTGCACATATGAATAACGCTGATGCATTTATTAGCATTCATTATGATGCAACGGAGGATACGTCTATTTCTGGATTTACTACTTATTATTACCACTCATATCAACAAGAACTTGCACAATATGTAAATGAAGGGTTAGCGAGTAAAGTAGCATTGAGAAACAGAGGGGCTCAATTAGGTAATTATTTAGTGTTGAGAGAAAATTATCAAAATGCGATATTAATAGAACTTGGATATTTGAGTAATCCAACTGAGGAACGCATTATTACAACAGATTTTTATCGTGAGCAGGCTACACTCGGAATTTATAATGGGATTTTAAATTATTTTGATGCTCAAATCGAATAGAAAATGCGTGCAAATGGCTATAACACCATTTGCACGCATTTATTTTTATCATTTCGATTCTACAATAATTGTTACTGGACCATCATTAATAAGTGACACATCCATCATTGCTCCAAAAATACCTGTTTCAACCTTTAAACCGAGCGCTTTCAATTCCTCATTAAAGGCTTCCCATAGTGGCAAAGCACTTTCTGGTCTTGCTGCCTCAACAAAACTAGGTCTTCTACCTTTTTTTGTTTCCGCATAAAGGGTGAATTGAGAAACTGATAAAATGTCTCCACCATGTTCTAAAATAGAATGATTCATTTTACCTTCTTCATCTTCCCAAAGTCGAATTTCAGAAACCTTTTTCGCTACATACTTTACATCCTCAATCGTGTCGGAATGGGTAAGACCGACTAATAGAACATATCCATTTTCGATAGCGCCCGTAACTTCACCATTTACAGTGACGGAAGCTTGCTTACTTCTTTGTATTACTACTCTCATTTTTAACCCTTCTAACGTAAAGTTAATTTATAACCCGTTGTACAGAATAAATGTCCGGTAATTGTTTAATCCGTTCTACCACTTTATGCAATGCCGTAATATTGGAAATTGAGATTGTTAAATGTAACGTTGCAATTTTATTATAGTCTGCCTTTCCAGTCACAGCTAAAATATTTACTTTTGTATCCGTCACCGCATGCATTACATCATTTAGAATACCAGGTCGGTCAAAGGCAGAAACTTCAATATCAACCGGATATTCTTTTCTTAAATGATTTTCACTATGCTCCCATTCAACTTCAATTAGTCGATCATTGTCACCATCTTTAATGTTCGGGCAATCTGCTCGATGAACTGAAACCCCTCTTCCTTTTGTGATAAAACCAACAATTTCATCACCAGGTACTGGTGTACAACAGCGGGATAAGCGGATTAGTAGATTATCGATTCCTTTAACGACAACACCTGACTCTGTACGTTTTTTTGTTGTTGGATTTTGCATTTCTTTGACAATTTTTTCAAGAGCCTCTTCTTGCTCTCGTTCTCGTCGTTTCTTTTCTGCAAGTCGATTAACAAGCTGTTGTGCTGTTATACCACCAACACCAACTGCCGCATAAAGATCTTCTTCATTTGTAAAGTTTAGTTTATCAAGGACTCGTTTTATATTTTCAGATGAAAGAACTTCCTTCACATCAAAGTCTTGAGCCTTAATTTCTTTTTCAACAAGCTCTTTACCCTTCAACACATTTTCTTCTCGTAAATGCTTTTTGAAAAATTGTTTAATTTTATGCTTAGCTTGAGAGCTTTGAGCAATTTTTAACCAGTCTCTACTTGGCCCAAAGGATTGTTTGGACGTTAAAATTTCAATAATATCGCCTGTTTTCAATGGTGTATCTAACGGTACCATTTTGCCGTTGACTTTCGCACCAATTGTACGATTACCTACTTCCGAATGGACTCGATAGGCAAAATCAATAGGAACTGAACCAGACGGCAGTTCAATGACTTCTCCTTTAGGTGTGAAAACATAAACCATATCCGAAAATAAATCAAATTTTAAAGATTCCATAAATTCTTCCGCATTCGAAGATTCATTTTGGAATTCTAATATTTCTCGGAACCATGTGAGCTTTTGGTCAATGCTTTCTTTATTGTTGTTAACGTTCTTTCCTTCTTTATATGCCCAGTGTGCAGCAATCCCGTATTCAGCAATTTGATGCATTTCTCGAGTACGGATTTGAACTTCTAATGGATCCCCATAAGGACCTATAACTGTTGTATGAAGTGATTGGTAAAGGTTTTGCTTTGGCATTGCGATATAATCTTTAAAGCGGCCTGGCATCGGTTTCCAAAGAGTATGAACTATTCCTAGTACCGCATAGCAATCTTTTATACTATTTACTATAATACGTACGGCTAATAAGTCGTATATTTCATTAAATTGTTTATTTTGCAGAACCATTTTACGGTAAATGCTATAAATATGTTTTGGTCGACCGTATATTTCTACATCAATTTCTACTTCTTGAAGTTGACTTTTAATTTCTGACATTACATTTTCTAGATAAGCTTCTCTCTCTACTCGTTTTCTCTTCATGAGACTAACGATGCGATAATATTGCTGAGGATTTAAATAACGTAATGCTGTATCTTCTAATTCCCATTTGACTTTTGAAATTCCTAGGCGATGAGCAAGTGGTGCGAATATTTCTAAAGTCTCATTTGAAATTCTTCGTTGTTTCTCGGAAGATAAATGTTTCAATGTACGCATATTATGTAAACGATCTGCTAGTTTAATTAGAATAACACGTATATCTTGTGCCATAGCAACAAACATTTTTCGATGATTTTCTGCTTGCTGTTCTTTTTTAGATAAATATTTAATCTTACCAAGCTTTGTAACACCATCGACTAACACGGCTACTTCTTCATTAAACTCATTTACCAAATCTTCACGTGTAACAGATGTGTCCTCAACAACATCATGAAGAAATCCAGCAGAAACTGTTTCAGGATCCATTTGAAGATCTGCTAAGATTCCTGCTACTTGTATTGGATGAATTATATAAGGTTCCCCTGAACTACGAAGCTGCTCCTTATGCGCTTCATTAGCAACTTCGTACGCCTTTTTAACGAAATTCACATGTTCTTCATTCATATAAGTTTTGACTTTCGCGAATACATCCTCGGGCGTCAAAATTTGCTCTTTCGCCATTAGTTGTCCACCTTGCTAAAATATTTTCATAATAGATATATAAATTTTATTGTATAAAAATTATATATAGTATGTAAAGACATGTAGTCGAATCCATGAATAAAACATGAATTTTTGTCTTTTTTTTGAACAAAGCATCTATTTTAGGCAATTTTATCATGCCACTAGCACTATGTAAAAATACCTCTTTCATTTTTTAAAATAAATGAAAGAGGTATTTTAAATTTAGTAAGAAATCAATGTTTTAATTGGGTAGTCGCCAATTTTTCCACGTCCGTTTAATTCGGACAGTTCAATAATAAATGCACATCCAGCAACCGTACCACCTAATTTTTCGATTAACTTAATCGTTGCTTCAACTGTACCACCAGTAGCTAGTAAATCATCTACGATTAAAGCCTTTTGTCCTGGTTTAATCGCATCTTTGTGCATTGTTAGAACATCCACTCCATATTCGAGACCATATTCTACTCGAACAACATCTCTAGGTAGTTTACCTTCTTTTCGAACTGGTGCGAAACCAATTTCAAGTGCATAAGCAACAGGACAACCAATGATAAATCCGCGCGCTTCTGGGCCAACGATAATATCTGCTCCAACTTCTTTAGCAAATTCTACGATTTGATCTGCTGCATATTTAAAAGCTGGGCCATTATCCATAATTGTCGTGATGTCTTTAAAACTTATTCCTTCTTTTGGCCAGTTTTCCACTGTTGTAACATATTGTTTTAGATCCATTATTAATTCCTCCTAATAGGAATAATCATATTCCATTAATATTGCATCAAACCATTGTTTTAACTCCTGATAATTTGCATATAAAAACTTTTGCTCTATTTCTAATTGTTGCATACGTAATTTATATGTAGGTGCTTCCTCTAATGATCGTTTAGGAGCTTCTTCAACCACATTCGTCAAACCATTTCTTATTGTAACAAAACCAAGCTCTAAAAACACGGTTGTCATAAATTTTATTACTTCAATATTCAACCCAATATGTTTAGACAATTGTTCAATAGAAGCATTTAAGTTAAAGGATGGTCTTTTCTTTAAAAATGTATAATACCATCCAAAGTGCTCTCTTGTCGGCATGCCATTGAAAAATTGTGGGTTTTCCGTATAAAATATTGCATAAATTCTTTTTGGTTTCAATCTGTTAACTACCATTTCAATATCTACAATTGATAAAGGCAAATCTAAAAATACAATATAGGCTTTCTCATTTTGCATCACTTCTTCTTTATTAAACAAGTAAATAGGTGCTGAAATAATTGATTGAAAATATTGAACAGTTTCCTCTTTAAAGGCGATAAATAGGCAATCCTCTTTTGGAACATGATGAATCCATCGTGTAGCATTCCCTTTTCCCCGATAATCGAAGAGCTGCCATTCATTTGTTTGTACATCAGAAATCATTAATTGAGGTTTTTTCTTACCTTGCCACTCATTTATTTGTAAATCACCTACAAAAGATAAGTTGACCCCATATGAAATTTCATCGTGAAGATGTCCTTTATCAAAACCAATTGCATCAATAACGCCAAAATCATCTTCTAGTTCCATCTTAATATGATTTTTTGCTGCACCAATTACTTTCATGGAACGGACCTTAACTTTTTCAATTGCATAAATTGGTTTCGTAAAACCTGTTCCAAAAGGACCGAGTTTTTTTATTTCCTCGATTGCCTCAACCGTAATTTCCCCTAAATCTAGTGGCACATCTATTTTTAACTTTGGTATTAATAATTCATCTGTTAAACAATCAGAAGCTTGGGAATTTAGTCTTTGGCGTAATTCATCCACATGTTCTAATGAAAAGGTCATACCTGCTGCCATAGGATGCCCACCAAAATGAGGTAAAATATCTCTATTTTTTGCAAGCTCATTATACATATGGAACCCTTCTATACTACGTGCTGACCCTTTTGCAGTCCCTTTTTCATAATCTAAAGATAAAACGATGGTTGGTCTGTAATATTTTTCAACTAAACGTGATGCTACAATACCAATAACCCCTGGATTCCAACCTTCTTTTGCAACAACTAAAACTAAGGAATTGGCAATCTTTTCGTCATTTTCAATCATAGCAATTGCTTCTTCTGTTATTGTATTGACAATCGCTTTACGCTCTGAATTTTTCTTATTTAATTGAGTTGCCCCTTCAATGGCAGTCACAGAATTCTCACTCATTAAAAATTGCACACCAGGTGAAGCATCTCCTAGTCGTCCAATCGCATTTAATCTAGGGCCAAAATAGAAACCTATTGTATCTTCATCAATTTCACGTTGCTCAACTCCCGCAACCTCGCATAATGCTCGTACCCAAGGATTATTAGATCTACGCATATGTTTAATACCTTGCTGTACTAAAAATCGATTCTCTCCTACTAAAGGTACTAGATCGGCAACTGTTCCAATTGCTACAAATTCAAAAAGATGGGTAGGTACTTCACCATATAGAGCTTGAGCCAATTTAAATGCAACACCCACTCCAGCTAATTCTCCAAATGGATAATGCCCTTCCGGTACTCTTGGATGAATAATGACATCTGCTGAGGGTAAAACATCCCCTGCCTCATGGTGGTCCGTTACAATCACTTTCATTCCAAGTTCTTTTGCAACACGAACAGGTTCTATCCCACTGATCCCATTATCAACAGTTATAATTAATTTGACCCCATTTTTATATGCGTTTTGAAAAAGTTCCTCGTGCGGACCATAACCATGGGTAAAACGATTCGGTATCATAAAGTCAACATTTGCACCTAGATCGTATAATGTACGTAGCATTACCGTTGTACTTGAAATACCATCTGCATCGTAGTCTCCATAGATTAATATTTTATCTTCATGGTCTATTGCCTGTTTAATCAGTTGAACGGCTTCTTCCATTCCATTTAATAAATACGGATTATGTAGTTGACTTTCATCTATGTTTAATAATGCATGAGCTTCCTCTGAATTAAGATATCCTCTAGCTGCTAGTATTTTTGCTGAGATAGAAGAAACTCGCAGCTCTTGTTGTAATTGCTTAACCACTTGTTCATCAAGCTTTTCTACAACCCAATTTTTATTTGATTGAATCATCTTCGTCACTTCCTCACGAAGTTCATTATACAGAAAATCTAGAGAAATATCGTTCTAGGAAACTATTATTTTTTTTAATATGTCATTAAATTTTTCCTTTTTTTCAATGAGCAACCTAAAACAAATAAAAAAGCCAATTAGTAAGAAATTGACTTTCAAATAAATGTCTATTATTTTTTCGTTTGAAGTATATTTTCTAATCCTTTTTTACATTTTCTAATTTCTCTTTTTCAAGTCTTTCTTTTTCAAGCTTTTCTAATCGGGCTTTTTCCTTTTTTGCTCGCTCTTTTTCTATTCTAGCTTGTTCTTTCCTTGCTTTTTCTACTGCTTCCTCTTCTTTTCTTCTTGCTTTAATTTTATCGTAGTTTGGGATTAAACGTTCAAGCTCTAGAATTTCTTTTTTTAGTTTAAAGATTTTAATACCAGCAAAGCATGAGCTGATAATGACCCCTAAAAAAGCAGAGCCTAAAATGACTAAAATCAGTGGCCAGCTCGCTACACCAATGACAAAGCTAACGGGAACTTCTTCAACATTTACGATTGCAAATACAGCAATTATGATTACGATTATAAGTCCTAATATTAATCTCCATTGTTCTTTCAACTAGAGCCACTCCTTCTATCAAGTAATTTGCTACACTTCCATCATTATTATAATTTTTATAAGTTGAAAAATGTAGGAAAAATAGTAAAAACTTAAAAAAGAAAGGTGCACTATATTATCTCTAAAAAGAGATACAGTACACCTTTAAATTTTATTTTATATTAAACAACAGGTTCGTCTGTCCCCCATTGTTTCTTCTCTTTTTTCACAACTTTTGTGCCTTTTTTCTTCATTTGGCTAACTTTTAATGTGTACCAAAGCTGTGCAGCGATACAGATTGAAGAATACATTCCTGTAATTAAACCAATTAGTAATGCAATTGAGAAGTTTTGAATTGCTGGAGCACCTAAAATTAGTAATGCCACAACAACAATGATAACTGTTAAAACAGTATTAATAGAACGACCCATTGTTTGACGAAGGGACTTGTTCACAATTTCTGCTAACTCTTCAGCAGAAGAGATTTCGCCTTTTTTATCTATATTTTCACGGATACGGTCGAACGTAACAATCGTGTCATTGATCGAATAACCGACGATCGTTAAAATTGCGGCGATAAATGTAATATCAACTTCTAAACGTAGGAAACTGAAAATCGCAACCATAAAGAATACGTCATGTAGTAAAGATACGATAGCACCAACACCCATACGCCATTCAAATCGAATTGCAACATAAATAATAATACCTAGCGCTGCAATTGCAAGAGCATAAATTGCGTTTTTTACTAATTCTTTACCTACAGTATCTGAAACTGTACTTACACTCGGTTCATGTCCAAAATCTGTCATAACATTTTCCTTGAATTGTAATATTTCTTCCTGAGTTAAGTCATCTTTATAACGAATAACTGCCGTTTCATTGTTTTCACCTGAAATGACAACTTCATCCGATGGGAAACCGATTTTATCAATATAGTTTGACATATCCTCTTGTGTTATTGTCTCATCAGAGAGAATTTCAACACGTGTACCACTTGAGAAGTCAATACCTAAATTTAAGCGGAAAATACCCAAGATAATCGCACCAACTACAAGTATCAATAATGATAATGAATAGAATTTTTTACGGTGTTGGACAAAATTAAATCGATCAAACTTCGTAGATAAATCTAAAGATGTAAGTCCCTCAGATTCATCATGAATTTTTGATTTCGATACACCGAATAAAAACGGTTTATCTAAATAACCACTTTTAACTAGCAATCCTAATAATATCCTTGATAACCATACAGCTGTGACAAAGCTTAGTACAATTGAAATCATAAGCGTTGTAGCAAATCCTTTTACAGAACTTGTACCAAAATAGAATAATACAGCAGCTGCAAGTAACGTAGTCAACTGAGCATCAATGATAGCCGTTAATGATTGTTTGGAACCTAGCTGATATGCTTCCTTCACGCTTTTGCCAACCCTTAACTCTTCCTTAATACGCTCTGCAGTTAAGATATTCGCATCAACAGCCATACCAATACCGAGCACTAGTGCAGCAATACCTGGCAATGTTAAAACTGCTCCTATTCCATTAAATACCCATAAAACAAGGTAAGTAAATACTGTTAACGTAATAACCGATATAAATCCTGGTAGACGATAATAAAGAATCATAAATGCAAAGATGATTAGGACCCCTACAATACTAGCATAAACCGTACTTTTTAATGCTTGGTCACCAAATTGAGCCCCAACGGATGTGGAATAAATTTCTGTAAGCTTAACAGGTAACGCACCTGCATTCAGAACACTTGCAATATCCTTTGTTTCTTGAACAGTAAAGCTTCCACTAATCATAACATTCGTTGTATTTAAAACTTCATCTACCCCAGCAACTGAAACAAATTTTTGTTGTTCTTCAGGTTTTAAAACCTCTTGAACATAAGAATCAACACCCTCTTCAAAATCTAACCAAACGACTAGTAAATTTTGACCTTGTGGCATTGAGGCAACTTTTCTTGTTACATCTGCAAATTTAGATGCATCCTTTAATGTCAGAGTAACGATTGGACGATTTTGATCAAAAGAAGCAGCAGCTCCACCCTCTACTAAATCTGTACCATCCAATAATAAATTGTCATTCACATCACGGAAGGATAAATTCGCAGTACTTGATAATAACTCACGAGCAGAAGATTGGTCATCTAACCCTGCCAATTGTACGCGAATACGGTCCTCTCCCTCAATTTGAACACTTGGCTCACTAACACCAAATTGGTCAATACGATTTAACAAAGCTGTCGTTGTATCGGTTACAACATCGGGTGTTATATCTTGTCCTTCTTTTAATGGTTCGACTTGATATAAAACCTCAAAACCACCTTGTAAATCTAAGCCGAGTTTTACATCATCTAAAACTCCTTTAACTGTTGCACCCATTGCTGCAAATAGCACAACAACAATAGCTACAAAAGCTATTACACGGCTTTTTAATTTCATGCCTAATCCTCCTCAGGTGTATGTACACTACTACGATAAACAAAAAAACGCTTGATGCGTTCCTAGTTTTTATGCCATAAAACTCTTTCTTATATGCAACAAACCTATTATGAATCACGATTTGCATACTGTCAAATCAACACAAATAAAGATATTTTAAAAGTTAACGTTACTCTTTCTTTGATTCGATTTTTAATAATTCATTTAATTCATCTTTACGTATTTCCCCAAACCAATCAGTAGTTTGGAATGAGTTAATTTGTGTAAAGGTTACAATCTCAGATGCTGATAAAGAGAAAATTGTTTCAACAATTTCATGAATTTTTAATTCCTCAATAATTTTTTTACGCCATTTTTTATTTATACAATAGTTCCAAATAGATTCAAGAGTTATCCCTTCATAACCTAAATGCTCAAATTCTTCCACCTTACTTTGTAACGCTGGCATTACTTTTTCATATATATCTTTATGTTCGATTATCATATGATTCACTCCAAGCATTTGTTTTAACATCTATAGAACAAGCATACAAATATTGTAGCTGATATTTCTTTAATTGAGAAGGGATTGAATTAATGGCTTCATTCGTTAGAGGTACTATTTTTCTAATGTTTGTCATCTTTTTATCTAAATTGTTAGGCTTTGTATATAGAATGCAATTTATGAGGATTGCTGGAGAAGAAGCTGTAGGGGTTTATATGACCGCATACCCTGCCTTTATTTTTTTCATGTCACTCGTTCAAATTGGACTACCTATAGCTGTTGCAAAAATCATTGCTGAATTATATGCAAAGAAACGTCTTGGACAACTCAAGGCTGTTATGAAAACAGCGACAAAATGGTCAATCGTGTCAATCATCGTTTTTGTTCCAATTTTGTATTTCTTTATTCCATTTTTAGCAGGCACATTATTACATAATGAAGCAACAACGGTAACCCTATATATCGCTTTAGGTGCAGTACCAATTGTCGTATGTTCCGGTTTAATAAGAGGTTATTTACAAGGCATAACGAAAATTTCTCCGACTGCTTGGTCCCAAATGATCGAACAGCTTGTAAGAATTGCACTTATTTCAATGGTTTTACCAATGTTTGTTGTTCCAGATAATCCAGAAATAACAGCAGCCTATGCGATGGCAATTACACTCATGGGAGAAGTAATTTCATTCTTATATTTATATTTACATTATTTATGGTCCAAACGAAAACTAAAATCAACTGAACAAGTAAAGTCATATCCATCAATGCCTTTATTAAGGGTAGCAGTTCCATCAGCAGGTAGTAGACTTTTCGGAACATTTACATGGTTTTTGGAACCAATTGTTTTTTTAAAAGCATTGACTTTAGCAGGATTTACTGCTGCTGGTGCAACAACATTATACGGGGTAATTTCTGGTGTACATATTCCACTTTTATTATTCCCGTCATTTATTCCAAATGCTCTTGCCATTGTGTTAATACCCGCGGTTAGCAGTGCTGTTGCAAGAAATAATTATTCATTATTAAATGAGCGTATTGAGCTTTCTTTAAGATTATCTTCAATTATTGGTTGTTATGCAGCTACTTATTTCTTCCTCCATGGAGATCAGCTAGCTGCACAACTTTTCGGACTTGAAGAAACAAAAGGATACATGCGTGTTTTAGCTCCGATCTTTTATTTTTACTATATTCAAAGTCCTCTACATTCCATTTTACAAGCAGTGGATGAAGCACGCGCTGCCATGATGAATTCCATCTATGGTGGTTTAGGAAAACTGTTTGTTATGTTCGTTTTAGCATCACAGGCCTCTATTGCCGAAAATGGTGCGATTATTGCTATTGGTTTTGGCGTATTGATGACTTCGTTTTTACATATTGCAACGATTCGTCAAAATAAAATGATTGCCGGGGGCTTCCGTTTCTTTATTATTCCTTACTTTGTTTTTATTGTAACTTGCATCATTCAAAGCTATTTATTACCAAGGTTAAGCTTTGATTTTTGGACAAATGGTGCAATCACATTAGGTATTATCACTGTTTTACTCGTACTATTTAACCAGTTCAGATTTAGTGATTTTAAATATTTAAAATCTGTTGTTTCACGTTCAAAATAGTGTTAATTAGTCGTCTTCTGATTAGTTGCCGCTTGCTTTAATTGAACATGTAAATCATAGTTTTCATAGCAACAATAGAAAATATCGTCAGGATTATCATAACCTTTCTTTTTTAATGTCTCATATAACCATGACTTATCCTTTTCAATCATGGTTATATGTTTTTCAATTATATTACCATCAATGATTAATGGTAAAATGAGTGGATCCTCTTCTTTTAAAAAGATAGATAGTTTCCCCGAAGGCTCTAAATAAGCATAGGCAATATTTTGAATGGATGGTACTCTTTCTTCACGTAATTGCTGAAATAAATCATCCAGATTGTAACGCTGTTTTCTCATTTCTTCTTCATTAATAACACCATCTCGGACGATTAAGGATGGGTCTCCGTCTACTAAATCACGGAATTTTTTATTTTTTAATGCAATAATTGAATTCAAAAATTGAATCCCTAACAAAATAAGAATTGGGAAAATTGTTTGTAAGATAGGTTTTTCCATATCATCTAAAGAGAAGGCAACACATTCTGCAATTAAAACGAATATAACTAAATCCATAATGCTTAGTTCGCCAACTTCTCTTTTTCCCATCATCCGAAAAATAATTAGTACGAAGATATATAAAAGTACTGTGCGATATAATATTTCAAAATAGACTTCCATTGTCAAACTCCCCTTCCTCACTCATTGTTTGCACTCTTCATCTGAACTATTCAAATATTGAAAATGAAAAAAGCCTGCGAATTTAGAGTTATCCAAATTCGCAGGCTTTTTTTCAATTATTGTTCAGTTACTACTCGTCCGATTGCTTGACGCTCAAATTTTAAACGTGTATTTCCATCAACTAGGATATATACTGAAGTATCTTCAATCGCATCAATTTCACCGTGTAATCCACCAATTGTCACAACGCGATCACCGCGCTTCAAACTATTTTGCATTTGCGCAGTTGCTTTTTGTCTTTTTTGAGCTGGGCGAATTAAGAAAAACCACATAGCTACAAACATAATAATAATTGGTAGAATTTGATATAAACCTTCCATACTGTAAATCCCCCTTTCCTAATCTCACTTAAATAGTATATTATAAATTGACTATAAAAAGCGATTTGAAACTATCATTTTTATGAAATATTTCATATTTTTTTAAAAGTAGATAAAATTAGAAATATTTTACTTTAAATAATTTTACTTAAAATATTCTAGAAATTTTTAGCATCCGGCTTATTAAAACCGTATTTTTCAAAGAATTCTTCACGGAAGTCACCTAGACGGTCTTCGCGGATCGCTTGTCGTACTTGCTCCATTAATTTTAATAGGAAATGCAGATTGTGATATGTTGTTAAACGAATACCAAATGTTTCCTCTGTTCTAATTAAATGTCGGACATAAGCACGAGTATAGTTTTTACATGTATAGCAATCACAGTTTGGATCAATTGGGCCAAAGTCTCGAGCATACTTCGCATTTTTCACAACTAAACGACCTTCTGATGTCATCAATGTGCCATTTCGAGCAATACGTGTTGGTAATACACAATCAAACATATCAATTCCACGAATCGCACCATCAATTAATGAATCTGGAGAACCAACACCCATTAAATAACGTGGTTTATTCTCTGGTAATAATGGAGTTGTAAACTCGAGTACGCGATTCATAATATCCTTCGGCTCGCCAACAGAAAGGCCTCCCACTGCGTATCCAGGAAAATCAAGTTCCACTAACGCTTCTGCTGAACGTTTACGTAAATCCTCAAATTCTCCACCTTGTACAATCCCAAATAACCCTTGATCTTTAGGTCTGCTATGAGCTTCTTTGCAACGTTTTGCCCAACGTGTCGTACGATCAACGGAATTCAACATATATTCATACGTTGCTGGATAAGGTGGACATTCATCAAATGCCATCATAATATCAGAACCTAGGTCATTTTGAATTTCCATCGCTTTTTCTGGGCTTAAGAATAGCTTGTCCCCGTTTAAATGGTTACGGAAATGGACGCCCTCTTCTTCAATTTTACGGAATTCGCTCAATGAGAACACTTGGAAGCCACCCGAATCTGTTAAAATAGGACGATCCCAGTTCATAAATTTATGAAGGCCACCAGCTTCTTTTACAATATCATTACCTGGTCGTAGCCATAAATGATATGTGTTAGATAAAATAATGCCCGCATTCATTTCTTTTAATTCTTCTGGAGACATCGTCTTGACCGTAGCTTGAGTCCCTACTGGCATGAATGCTGGTGTTTCGAAGGAGCCATGTGGTGTATGGACTATTCCAAGTCTAGCTCCTGTTTGTTTACAAGTTTTAATTAATTCATAGGTTACTGCAGGTTTTGTCATTTTTTATTCCCTCTCTTGTGAAGTAAAAACAGTACTTCAATCAGTCTTTAGGTATGCCAGAATTATTATTCTCTAGTTTCCCCGATTTCAACTTTAAATCTATACTTTATTTAGTCACGGCTCGGTCGAATAAACATTGCATCTCCAAAGCTAAAGAAGCGATACTTTTCTTCAACAGCTTTTTTATATGCATTTAAGATGATTTCTCTAGATGTTAGTGCACTTACTAACATAACTAAAGTGGATTTAGGTAAATGGAAGTTCGTAATCAACCCGTCAATAGCCTTATATTCAAAACCCGGATAGATGAAAATATTTGTCCATCCTTGTTCTGCACGAATTTCTCCATTATATTTTTGCGCAATGGTTTCAAGTGTTCGAGTGGATGTTGTACCAACTGCAATAACTTTTCCACCTTGTTTCTTTGTACGATTAATTACCTCTGCCGCTTCTTTTGTTACGCTATAAAATTCCGAATGCATATCATGATTTTCGATGGAATCTACACTAACAGGGCGGAAAGTTCCAAGTCCAACATGTAATGTTATAAATACAATTTCTACACCTTTAGCTTTAATCTGCTCTAAAATTTCATTTGTAAAGTGTAATCCAGCTGTTGGTGCAGCAGCCGAGCCAATTTCTTTAGAGTAAACCGTTTGATATCTTTCACGATCCTCTAATTTTTCATGAATATAAGGTGGAAGCGGCATATCGCCTAGTTGGTCTAAAATCTCGTAAAAAATACCATCATAACTAAATTTAAAGAGACGTCCACCATGATCTAGTTCACCAGTGCAAGTAGCTTTTAATAAACCGTCACCGAATGTAATCTCTGTCCCTATCTTCACACGTTTTGCTGGTTTAACTAAAGTCTCCCATTCGTCTGCATTACCCTGTTTTAATAACAATATTTCAATGTGAGCCCCTGTTTCTTCTTTTACACCAAGAAGTCTTGCAGGCATTACACGAGTATCATTTAAAACTAGGCAATCCCCTTTTTGGAGTTCTTCTACAATTTGAGGGAAATGATGGTGTTCAACTTCCCCAGTTTTACGATCCACTATCATTAATCGACTAGCAGTACGATCTTCTAGTGGTGTTTGAGCGATTAACTCTTCAGGTAAATTAAAATCAAAATCTTCTACTTTCATTATTGAAACTTCCTTTTTTATGTTTGTTGTGAGTAACCAAAATGTTCATATGCTAATTGTGTTGCAACACGTCCCCGAGGAGTGCGTTGAATGAAACCAATTTGCATTAAATAAGGTTCGTATACATCCTCAATTGTTACCCTTTCTTCACCAATTGATGCAGCAAGTGTATCAAGGCCTACTGGTCCACCTTGGAAACCTTCTATCATACTTTTCAAAAGCTTATGATCAATATGATCCAGACCAAGGGGATCAACTTGTAGAAGTTGTAGGGCTTGATTGGCGATTGGAAGGGATATAATGCCATCACCGATTACTTGGGCATAGTCCCTTACTCGTTTTAACAATCGATTAGCAATACGCGGTGTCCCCCTAGAACGTCTAGCAATTTCTTTCGCTGCAGATGATTCTATATCTACCTCGAAAAGATTAGCACTCCTGATTACAATCTCAATAAGAGACTGCTCATCATAATAATCTAGACGTAACATGACTCCGAAACGGTCACGAAAAGGAGCGGACAAGGCACCGGCTCTCGTAGTTGCACCAACCAATGTGAATGGTGGTAAATCATACCGAATAGAACGGGCTTCGTTTCCTTTTCCAATGACAATGTCTAAGCAAAAATCCTCCATAGCTGGATAAAGTACCTCTTCAATCGATCTTGAAAGACGATGAATCTCATCAATAAATAGCACATCCCCCGGCTCTAACGAACTAACAATAGCAGCTAGATCACCAGGTCGCTCAATTGCCGGTCCACTTGTCATACGAATATTAACATTCATTTCGTTAGCGATAATACTTGCTAATGTGGTTTTCCCAAGACCAGGAGGACCGTATAACAAAACGTGATCTAAACTTTCTTGGCGTAGCTTAGCAGCTTCTATAAATATCTTTAAACTATCTTTCACCTTTTGCTGGCCGATATATTGACTTAGCTTTTGAGGTCTTAGGGAAAGTTCAAATTGCTCATCGTAATTGCTTACTTCGCTTGAAATGATTCGATCAGACATCTGTTTTCCCCCTTACTTCGATGTTAATAATAATTGTAAAGCTACTTTCATATATCCTTCAGTTGTAGATAGATTTTCGTTTTGTTCTAAGTCTGGTTTTATTTTCAATAGTTCTTTATCTGAATATCCAAGAGCACTTAGTGCCAAAAAGGCTTCTTCTAAAAGATGTTGGTTAGGATTTACACCGAATAATGGGAGTTCATCTTCTTTACTTGGTATAACAATTTCATGTTGAATAGCTAAATTTCCGAGTTTTCCTTTTAAATCAAGTATCATTTGTCGAGCAGTTTTCTTTCCTACACCAGGAAATTTAACAAGCAATGCCTCATCCTCGGACTCTATTGCAGAAATAACGTGTGCTGGATTACCACCTGCTAATATTGCTAATGCGCCCTTTGGACCAATTCCCGATACTTGAATAAGCTTTCGAAATAATTCTCTTTGATCTAATGATTTAAATCCAAACAACTGATGTGCATCTTCACGCACATGCATATGTATATACACTTGCTGTAATTCATCTTTTACTTGGAATACAAATGGATTTGGGGTATAAATACACCACCCTATATGTTGTTGCTCTAATACGATATACTCATGTGTTACTCGCTTTACTTGTCCAATAATATAATCATACATTACAATCCCTCACATTCACTGCTTTCCATTATAGCATATTCTGACACTTGATTAACGAATCTACCGGAGCAAACACGAAAAGAAAGACCGCCTTTTAAAAGACGGTCAATTGCAACTATTTTGATTCAATTATTCTATCATAAATGAATGGTTTCGACTAATCTTTATATTTTTTCGGTTTTTGCTATTAACTCGGGCCAATGCATTAAAGCTCTTTCTGTAAATGGCATTAAATAGTCTAGAAAGGCTTCCTTTTCGATATCTCCAAGCTGCAAAGTATAGAGCCATTCTCTTAATAGTTCATTTGGATATTGAAGATAGAACATTTTATGGCTACTTTTTTCAACCAAATATTGATTTTCATCTAATAATAATTGAAGATCATAATCGACTGTTGGTAATGCTCGATGCAACCAAAGTATACATTCGTCAGACGGATCTCCAAGGACAGCTAAATCAAAATCAATCAATTTCATACCCTCGAGTGTCACGAGGAAATTATGATGTACCACATCACCATGTAATAAAGTGAGCTGTGGAGATTTGTTATCAAGGGTTTTTTTCATTTTCCTTAAAACTCGATTTGCGTAAAGCGTAATATCATAATATCCATGCTGCAAATATGGAACTAGCTCTTTTTCATAAGATAAAAAACGTTCTAATCGAACTGTCCATTTATGAAGTAAATTTTGTCTTGGTATAAGACTTTTACTTTTCCAGTCAATTACATTACTTGTTTGATGTAATGCCTTTAATATTTTCACCGCATGTTTACGATCGGATTTGTTAGAGAAATCGGCACTATAGCTTCTTGGTTGCCATTTCTGTACTAATAAATTAGGCTCTCTTGTTTTTTTTAATGGAATAACATATGGAAACTTAATTTGCTCTAATTGCTCATGTATAAATTTTACTTTATCTACAACTAAATCATTGTCATACTTTTTTATAAATAGTGTTTCATTTGGTGTTTCTTCTTTCCATATATTGTTTTTTATTTGCATTTTAATAATTCCAAGGGTTTTGGTGCGGTAAATTTTGGTTCATAAATGGGTAGTTTTGGTACATTGGATACATCATTTGTTGCTGCATCATGTGGTGAGGCATCATTTGATCAGGCATTACATAATGAGGCATATACGGCATTTGTTGCATTGGATATCCCATTACATGCTCATTTGGGCTACCTTGATAAAATTCTGGAACAGAAGCTTCTTGCAACTGTGAATAATCATCGTAATTATACTTGTGGTCAAACCCTAATTCATGACCTAAATTATTATCTTCTGAAGAAGATGAATCTTCTAACCAATCTGGTAAATTTGAATCTTTATCGCCATCTACCATCACAGGAGCAATGTCATAATTTGGCTCAAAATACTGAGGTTCCATAAAATTAGAGTCAAAATGTTGAGAGCCACCACATCCACAAGGCATCTCCATCATTGGCATTTGTTCCATGTGCATTGGTGCATATTGCATATGCATAGGCAATTGCTGATTTCCTCCACAGCCACAAGGTTTAACATGGTGATGATGGGATGGACATGGGTGATGAACTGGCATCACTTGCTCTGGAATATATGGAATGTACACATAATATGGTTGTGGCACTGGAACAAACTCTGTTCTCGTCACTTCTTTTTCCTCAACCTCAGGCTTTGGCATTTGTATCATAATTGGTTGTGGCATTGGCATCGGCATTGGCATTGGCATAGGTTGTGGTTGCTGTTGCGGCATAATCATTGGCATTGGAACAGGTTGTGGCTGCGGAGTTGGCAAGGTTTGGGTAACTGGTTGTGTAAAATGTAATTGTGGAGCAAAATCTAAATGAAAATCAGGCATTACTTCTGGTTGTGGTTGTGGCATTGGTGGTGGTGTTGGTACTGGTTGTGGCATAATATATTCTGGTAATGGTTGTGGTTGAGTCAGTTTCTCTTTTGAAGAGGGAACCTCCTGCACTGGTGCTTCCTCTACCACTGGCGCCGGTTCTTGTACTGGTGCTGTCGGTGCTTCTGAAATTGGGATAATTGGTTCAGTTAGTTTTTCTTTATAACTTGTAGTTCGTGTAGTAGCTGTTTTCCCTCTATTTGATCCAGTTGAAACATTATCAGGTAGAAAGATTTCCATACCTGGCATTACATAATCTGGGTTAGCTAAATGGCTATTAAGACTCTTTAATTCTTCAAAATTAACACCATACTGTTTTGCAATTTTCCAAAGTGTATCTCCCTTTTGAACAACATGAGTTCGCACAATACATCCTCCTTTTCTCGTTTTATAATATGTGAAGCAATAAAAAAGGACACAAAAAATATCGGATGATTTCCTTCCTCGTGATAAACTATGAATGTGGTATCAATTTATATACATAAAAAGTCGAAAAAAGGAGCTTTTTAAAATTGAAAAAAATGTTAGGTGAAGAACGGCGTAAGGAACTTCTTACATTATTAAAAAACTCAAAACAACCGATTACTGGAACTGATTTAGCAAAACAAGCAAATGTTTCTCGTCAAGTAATTGTTAATGATATGAATTTGTTAAAAGCTCGTAATGAGCCAATTATAGCAACAAGTCAAGGGTATTTATATTTAACAACCGACGAGCAAAGCAATACCTATGAACGTAAAATTGTTTGTTTACATACGACTGAACAAGCAGAAGATGAAATGTCGACAATTGTTGATTGTGGAGTAACTCTAAAAAATGTTATTGTAGAACACCCATTGTATGGAGAAATCACCGCTTCCATGATGATTTCAAATCGTTTAGAGGTACAAAACTTTATTCAACGTGTGAAGGATACAAAAGCAAGCTTACTTTCTAAACTTACTAATGGAACACATTTGCATGTTATTTCAGCTCCAAGTATCGAACAACTAGACTCAGCGGTGCAACGTTTAAGAGAAAAAGGATATCTAGTAGAAGAGTAAAAAAAAGGATGGCCAGCTGATCAAAATCAGTAATGGCACATCCTTTTAATTTTTAGTTGGAAATTTATATGTTATTAATATGAATTAAATGAAAGGATTACATTTAAATACCCTTTTTTAAGTAAAATTACCCTTCTGGTGTCAAATGTGTATAATAAGTACCTAAAGATTTAACAGTAACACCAATTGAATTTAGCTCTTCAAAGGCACCTTTCATCATTACATCATTTTCATCAGCAAGCACATCTGCAATAAAGAAATAATGACCTAATCCAGTTTTTAATGGTCGAGATTCAATTTTACTCAAGTTTAACTTTCTCCATGCAAGAACTGATAAAACTTGATGCAGTGTTCCTGATTCATCTGAAGGAAGTGTAAACATAATAGTTGTCTTTGGATTCGCCTCAGCTGTTTCCACTGGCAATCTAGTATTATGACGAGAGAGTACAAAGAAGCGCGTATGATTAAAGTGAAAATCATGAATGTTTTTTTCTACTATTTCTAAGCCATACTTTTCTGCTGATGATGCATTCCCTATTGCTGCTATACAACGTTCAGGAGTCTCTGCGACAAGTTTAGCTGCCGCTGAAGTTGATGATATTTGACTTAATGGTACTCCACTAAATCGATAAAACAAATATTTGTGACATTGAGCAAGTGCATGCGGGTGGGAATAAATTTCCTCAACATGCTGCCAATTATGAACTTGCGATTTATTCACCATTAAATGCTGTTGTATTTTTTCTAAAATTTCTGCTACAACATATAAATTAACTTCATGAAATAAATAATCAATCGTTAATGGAACGATTCCTTCTAATGCATTTTCAAGAGGAACCACAGCATACTCTACTTTACCTTCTACAACCGCATCAATACATTCTGGAATGGTTGTCATTGGCATTAACTGATTATCGGGAAAAAGCCCCTTTGTCGCTATATATGTAAAAGATGCCTCTGGTCCTAAATAGGCGATTTTTTTATCTTGCTCAATTATCACACTCATTGCCCCCTAGTGAATATTAAAGTTAAGTATCTATTTTTTATAATGCCCCCGAACTAATAACCTCTGCTGCTTCTACAAATTCTAGCTTATTAATTTGCTCAATTAGTTCATTTAGATCAATCGACATGCTTGTCACATCAAGTGATAATGTTACATTTGCTCGTCCTTGTATTGGAATCGTCTGATGTATTGTTAAAACATTACAATGAGCTATTGTTATAATTTCTAAAAGCTTTGCAAGTGTCCCTTTTTGATCCTGTAACTGGATGATAATCGTTAAAATTCGTTCTTGTACAATTGAGTGGAATGGGAATACTGCATCACGATATTTATAAAAAGCACTTCTTGATAAATCAACTTTTTTTACAGCATCCCAAATTGAAGAAACTGTACCACTTTCTAAAAGTTGTTTTGCTTCTAGAGTTTTTTGCATCGCATCAGTCAATACATCTTCTCTTACCAAATAATACTTTTGATTTGCAACGTTTTTCATACGCTACCCCCTCATAATTCATTCGCAAAAAGCGAATTGGAGGCCATAGAATAATTGAATCTTCAATCATACATATCACGGCCCCCCAGACATTAACAACAATTTAGTTTAAATACGTAAAGTCTTTAATCTACAAAATCAAATTCAAATTCTAACAATCTTACTGTATCCCCGTCTTTTGCACCTTTTTCGCGCAATGCTTCGTCTACACCCATCGCACGAAGTTGTCTAGCAAAACGACGAATACCATCTTCTCTACTGAAGTCTGTCATTTTAAACAAACGTTCAATTGAGTATCCACTAAGGACAAACGCTCCATCATCATCACGAGTAATTTCGAAGTCTTCACCTTTTTTCTCATGTTTATAAAGTACTGTAGCGTTACTTGTTTCTTCTTCGATTTCATGGAGTGTGAATTCGGGTGTTACTTCTAATAAGTCTGCGATCTCATATAAGACAGGCTTTAATCCTTGACGAGAAAGTGCTGATACCGGGAACACTTTTACAGAGTCTCCAACTTTCTTTAAAAACTCTTCTAAGTTTTCTTCTGCGTTTGGCATATCCATTTTATTTGCAACAACAATTTGGGGACGTTCAGTTAAACGTAAATTGTATTGTTTTAGTTCCTCATTAATTGTGATGTAATCCTCGTATGGGTCTCGTCCTTCTACACCGCTCATATCAACTACATGAACTATTACACGTGTACGTTCAATATGTCGAAGAAATTGCATACCTAGTCCAACGCCTTGATGGGCACCTTCTATTAATCCTGGTAAATCTGCCATAGCAAAGCTTCGACCATCATCTGTCTCCACCATTCCTAAATTTGGCACGATAGTAGTAAAATGATAAGCACCTATTTTCGGCTTTGCAGCAGATACAACGGATAAAATTGTTGATTTCCCGACACTTGGGAACCCAACAAGACCAACGTCTGCTAAAACTTTTAATTCCAATATAACATTTAATTCTTGTCCTGGCTCACCTTTTTCAGCAAGTTCAGGCGCTGGATTTGCCGGTGTCGCAAATCTTGAATTACCACGACCTCCACGACCGCCGCGAGCGATGACAGCTGTTTGCCCATGCTCAACTAAATCTGCAATAACAGCTTTTGTTTCTTCATTTATCACAACAGTTCCAGGCGGCACTTTAATAATTAAATCGTCTGCTTTTTTCCCATGCATTCCTTTACTCATTCCGTGTTCACCACGTTCAGCTTTGAAATGACGTTTATATCTAAAATCCATTAATGTACGTAAGCCTTCTTCAACTTGGAAGACTACATTCCCACCATGTCCTCCATCGCCACCAGCAGGACCACCATTTGGAACGAATTTCTCACGGCGAAAAGCGACCATACCATCCCCGCCGTCTCCACCTTTTACATAAATTTTCACGTGATCAACAAACATTGATTTCACTCCTATTCTCTAGGTCAATTCATATTTCCAAGATTCATTTGTCTCTTCATATGTTTGAACTTTCAATTTCGCTAATTTTTCATGTTTAAATGCATCTGTATTCCATTTCCCTTGAAGATGAAAGGTTAGTTTAAACACCTCTTTATTGGATTCAATTTGAATGAAAAGATGTTGTTCTGTATATGCATCTAGACCATCGTAAACATGAATAATTGTCTTTTCTAAGTATTCTACAATTTCCTCATCATTTTGCGTTTCATTAGCATCCACTATATTACAACTTAGATGAATATTTATTGAAGGGAATCGCCATCGGGCCGTGTGTAGCCATTCAGCTGTTTTAGGTAAATCCAACTTGTTTAAGTCTGAAAATGTTCTATAACTTTCAGATATTTCTTTTATAATCCCTTTTGATTCTTCGGTACGGCCTAACTCTAAATTCATATTTAATACTTGAAGATGATTCATAAAATCATGATTTGCATATCGCAAAACCTCGATGATTGAAAGTGGTTGTTGTTTCATATTATTCACTCCAAATATAACTGACGTAAAAATCAACTGATAATGAGAGTTATGTATTTCTTAGTATAACAAGTTTTTCTATATATTTCTTGTTCGCAATAATAATAATGAGTAAATACTTATGAAAATTCCAATTATTCATCATAAAAAAAGGACTGCATAAAGCAGCCCCTTAGGTAATCTTGCTTGATTTCTTTGACAATATAAAAGGACTGCCTGAGCAGTCCTTTCGATTATGCTTCTTGAGCTACTGGATATACACTAACTTTTTTCTTGTCACGGCCCATACGTTCGAATTTCACAACGCCGTCAACTTTAGCGAAAAGAGTGTCATCCCCACCACGGCCAACATTTGTACCTGGGTAAATTTTTGTACCGCGTTGACGGTAAAGAATTGAACCACCAGTTACGAATTGACCATCAGCACGTTTAGCACCAAGGCGTTTTGCTTCAGAGTCACGTCCGTTCTTTGTAGAACCTACTCCTTTTTTCGAAGCGAAAAACTGAAGGTCTAAAGATAGGAATAATTTCATTTGGTTCCACCTCCTACACCATTTTATATTTTAATTCAATGTAGTCACCATAACTAGAAACCATAGTATAAAATTGCGTTACCATAGTGTTCATGATGACTTGTAATTTTGAGTCTGTATCAGTATCTAAATCGGTAGGAAGTTGGACAGATAAATATCCGCCTTGTTCTCCTTGCTCGATTTCAGGTTCTATTTGGCAAATTTGTACAATGGCATTAACTGTACCAAAAGCAATAGCTGATGCACCTGCACAAACTAAATCACGACCATAAACATCGGATAATGCATGGCCAGATATTTCAAACCCGTAAGATTTACGATTTTCATCGCTTTGTATAGTTACCGTAATCATCTTTTCACCTCTGACTTAAGCGTTGATAGATTCAACAACTAATTTAGTGTAAGGTTGACGATGACCTTGTTTACGACGGTAGTTTTTCTTCGCTTTGTATTTGAATACAGTGATTTTTTTAGCGCGACCTTCTTTAACAACTTTCGCTGTTACAGTAGCACCTTCAACTGTTGGAGCTCCAACTTTAACTGTTTCGCCACCTACGAATAAAACTTTATCAAAAGTTACTACTTCATCAGCTTCGACACCTAGTTTTTCAACATAGATTTCTTGTCCAGCTTCTACTTTGATTTGTTTACCACCAGTTTCGATAATTGCGTACATTTTACTGCACCTCCTCTTAGACTCAGACTCGCCTGATATGAAAGGTGATCAACAGATTCTTATAAACCTTTCCAGAGCGGTTGTAGCACGGGTGCTACAAACAATAACATTAAAATACTAACACAGCGTCCTTTTTAAGTCAATCTTTTCATTACGTGTTTTTCAAAAGCTAATCGATATTTTCGATAACGCCATTCACTTATAATTTTCATTAATAAAAACAAGCTTAAAATAAAAATAAAAAGAGAGCGAGGTAAAAGAATAAATGTGATAAGTACTGAAAAAATAATAAGAATTAAGGATATGGCTAGAAAAAATTCATAACTTCTAGCATTCCCATTAAAAATCAATATTAAAGAAAAAACAATCCTACCGCCATCTAAAGGCCAAATAGGAATTAAATTAATCAATAATAATATCATTTGTATTTTTAAAAAGGGTTCTGCAAACAAAGGATCTAACAATGGTGTAACCAATATACACCCTAATGTTGCAATAGGACCTCCAAGAGCTATAAACAGTTGTTTTGAAGGATTAAGCGCAAAACCACTCTGCAACTCAATTTCTCCACCATACGGCATTATGACACAACGCTCCACCTTTACCTTGACTAGCCAAGCAGCTATTAAATGACCTACTTCATGGACAATTAGAGATGTTAAAATCATTGCGTAATACGCTACATCACCATATAAAACCATACCAAATAATAATGGTAGGAATAATGGGTGGATTACCATTCGAGTCACGATTGAACATACTCTCTCATCCATTTAATCGTTTCTTCTAAATTCAATGATTTCCCATTCGTCTCTATTTGTATATAAAGATCGCCGGCCTCATCTTTATTTGCAATTGTTTGTCCTTTAGCTACTGAAGTGTAGGGTAACACTGAAAATGAATCCAAAAAGCCATAGGTAACCGTTGTATTATTTTCATAATAAACAGATATTGTTCTTCCAATATTCGTATTATGCCCGGTAAATACAATTAAGCCATTCTCAATCGCTAATATTGGAAGTGGCTTCTCAAACGTTAATAAGTATCCATCATCATATGGTTTTACTGCAATAAAAGATAAAAGCTGATTGTCAACCGCTTCTTGTGAAACAGCTATTGTTGGGTCTTCTTCAGTCCCAAAGGCTTCTCTTAAAACATTGCGCATAAAATTCAAATCCTCAGAGCTATATACAATTTTTTTAATATCCGTATTTATTTGTCCATTTTGTTGTAAATGATTCGTTGCAAGAACCGCAACACATAAAAGCCCTGCACCAATCCATTTCCATTTTTTAGACACATGATCATCCATTCTAATTTTTCATAGTATATGAAGAATATAAAATTATGATTCTAGGAGAATCATTACTAAAACAACAGGATAATATTATCCCGTTCTTTTAAACTTATTAGAATTATATTTTACTTAAGGTGAAACTATTAATTCTTTTAGAAAAATAAAAAAAATGTCCCACTACAAAACTTTTGTAAGTGGGACATTTTAGTACTCTTTATCTTGAAAAAATAGATTTAAATTTTGCAAACATACCTTTATGTTCCTCATCTAATGTCATAAGAGGCACTGATTCACCAAGAATTCTTCGAGCAATATTGCGATAGCCTAATGAAGCCTTATTGTTTGGATCCATGACAATAGGTTCACCTTTATTCGAAGAGCTGATCACATTTTCATCTTCAATAATAATTCCTAATAAATCGATTGAAAGATGTGCTGTTATCTCATTAATATCAAGGGTGTCTCCATTTTTCATAAGGCTTTTTCGAATTCGATTAATAATAAGTCTTGGCGGCTCTATATTTTCTTGTTCTAGTAGTCCAATGATTCGATCAGCATCACGTACAGCTGATATTTCTGGTGTCGTAACAACAATTGCTTGATCTGCACCAGCTACTGCATTTCGATATCCTTGTTCAATACCAGCAGGGCAATCGATTAAAACATAATCAAATTCACGTTTCAACTCATCTACTAGACTCTTCATTTGCTCTGGATTCACAGCATTTTTATCTGTTGTTTGAGCAGCAGGCAATAAAAATAGTTTTTCCTCTACACGTTTATCACGAACAAGTGCTTGATGTGGTTTGCATCGACCTTCAACAACATCGACTAAATCATAGATAATACGATTTTCCAAGCCGAGAACAACATCAAGATTACGTAATCCGATATCTGTATCGATTAAACATACTTTTTTACCTTGAAGAGCCAATGCAGTTCCAAGATTGGCAGTAGTTGTTGTTTTACCAACACCACCTTTACCTGAAGTAATAACTATTGCTTCCCCCACATTAGCTTCCTCCTTTTGCACTATATAAAAATGGGCGTAAATTTCTGACCTCTTGCAAACGATCATATGCAATTACACCATTTTCATCAATATAGGCAACGATTTGTTCTCTTTGTTCTGTTACAAATGGTTTCTCATTAGACATTACGTCTATTTTATCAGAAATATAAACATGCGTTGGTTCGAAATGGGAAGCTGTAATAATAGCGTTATCATTTCCACTTAACCCCGCATGTACTAAACCTTTTAAATTACCTAGTACAAAAATACTTCCTCCAGCTTCAACACGACCATTCGGATTAACATCACCAACAATAATGATATCGCCAGAAGCTTTCACAATTTGTCCTGAACGAACGATACCAACATATGTGTCTCGTATGCTTGCTTGAACTTGTTCATTACATTCAGTCAAGCTTATAACTTCACTATGAACGTGTAATACGTGCATTTTTCCAGATTGTTCTACCATTTGTACCAATTCGTTTTTTTGTTCAACCGTTAAAAAACGATATCCAATATCAAGATGAACATCAACTTTGTTATCGATACCGCCTTCAGAGATTTTGTTTTCTAATTCATCTAATAAATCTGCGTAGGCGCAACTGTCATCAAGTCGAAGAACCAACCCATCTTTTGTCCCTTTTATATGGACAAGCTGTTTTTTCATAAAAAAGTGACACCTCACGCTAATTTCTAATTATTTTCACGTGCTCGTTGCAATACACGTGCGTTAATCAAATATTTAAACGCCCAGCCTAACATGATTAAAAACAATAGGTTAGCGATTAAAGTTGGGATTAAACGATTCATCATAAAATCTGAGAATGTAATATTTGTAAAATTAATAAATGCAAAGAAGTTGTACAGAACAATCTCCATTAATGCAACTAAAACTAATGATAGGATGGTAGTAATACTCAAATGTTGATGGATAAATTTCACAGTTGATCCTGCTAAAAAACAGATAAGTGGATATAATACGGTATATAATCCAATAATATCAATGTAAAACACATCATACAAGAGCCCAAAAATCAATCCATATACTACAGCTCTTTGGCGACTGTAATAGATTGATACAAAAATTAAGTATAATATTAAAAATCTTGGGACTAAATAAATAATTTGATCATTTAATTGAATTGGAGAAAACAGAGCAAATTCAGGTTCAAGCAAAAACAAAACAACAGCTACAAACGGGATAAGGGCTCGAACATACATTGTTATTCACCCTCATCTGTTTCAGCTTGAGTTTTTGCCTCTTCATGTTCATCAATTGTGATGACATTTCTTTTGGCAATAATCACATCTTGAAGCATAGAAAAATCTGCAGCAGGTTTTACATATGCTAATTTTGTTAAACCGAAATCATCTGTTGTTACTTCAGTAATTTCACCTATTAATATTCCTTTTGGGAAAATCCCACCTAAACCTGATGAAATTACCAATTCGCCTTCTTTTACTTCTAAGCTAGAATCGATTCGCTTCATTATTAATTCATTACGCTCAACATCATATCCTTCTAACAAACCAAAAATCTCTTGATTTTCCCCTTGAATAACTGCTGAAACTCTAAAATTCGGATTATTCGTTTGAAGTAACTCTACCTCTGATGTTAAAGGTGTCACTAAACTAATTTTACCAATTAATCCTTGAGCTGTCATGACTGCCATATTTACTTCTATTCCGTGGGATGAACCTTTATTTAAAATGATTTTTTCTTCCCATTGGTCCGGGTTTCTAGAAATAACAGTTGCTTGGATTGGTACATAATCTCTCAAACTATCCTCTTTCTCTACTATTTCACGCAATGATTCATTTTCGCTTTGCAATGTATTAACCTGTGATTGTAAAACAGCAAAGTCCTCTAAACGCATTTTTAAACGTTTATTTTCTTCATAAGTATTTAATAAAGAATTAATATCGCTAAAAACTCCTGTTATGTAATTCGTTGGTTTAGCGACAAATGATTGAACTAAACCAACTGTATCTTTAATAAACTGTTCGGGTAACGTTGCATTTTGACGATCACGTAATGAGAAGCTAATCAATGCCACAATGAAAATCATGCTAACAAGTAGCAATATTAATTTCTTGTTTGAAAAGTGTGGCATTGGTATTCCTCCTTATTTTTTTAATTGTTGTGAACGGACTAAGTCAATATGATCTAACGCTTTACCTGTACCGATCGCTACACAATCTAATGGATTTTCCGCAATAAATACAGGCATTTTCGTTTCATCACTAATGACTTTATCAAGATTTCTTAGTAATGCTCCACCACCTGTTAAAACAATGCCTCTTTCCATAACATCTGCAGATAATTCAGGAGGAGTCTGTTCTAATGTTTTCTTCACACCATCAATAATTGAGGTAATCGCCTCTTTTAAAGATTCAGAAATTTCTTGAGATGTAATATCAATAGTTTTCGGTAATCCTGTTACTAAATCGCGGCCACGGATTTCCATTGTTTGATTATCGCCATCCACTCTTGCCGTACCAATCTCAATTTTAATATTTTCAGCAGTACGTTCACCAATCGTTAAATTATAAGCTTTTCGAATATAGCTAATAATAGCTTGGTCCATCGCGTCACCACCAATACGAACAGAATCACTTGTTACGATTCCTCCTAATGAGATAACAGCGACTTCTGTCGTACCTCCACCAATATCTACAACCATAGAACCAGTTGGATCCCAAACAGGTAGGTTAGCACCTATTGCTGCAGCAAATGGTTCTTCAATTGTAAACGCTTCTTTTGCACCAGCTTGGCGACTTGCATCAATAACCGCACGTTGTTCAACCGTTGTAATTCCGTATGGAACACAAATCATGACATTCGGTTTTTTCCAGTTAGAGCCTGAGTTTTTTAAAGCCTGTCTTAAATAATATTGAATCATAGCTGTCGTAATTTCAAAATCTGCAATAACGCCATCTTTCATTGGACGAATAGCTACGATAGAACCTGGTGTACGGCCTATCATGTTTTTTGCGTCATTTCCTACTGCTACAATTTCACCAGTCTTTGTGTTTTTCGCAACAACAGAAGGTTCACGTAAAACGATACCTTTTCCTTTAATAAAAACTAATGTATTCGCTGTGCCAAGATCGATCCCGACATCTTTGTTTCCTAATCCAAACAAATTGTGTACTCCCTTTCTTTAAGCCATACTTCGCTGTCCTTAAATCATAAGATTTATTATAGCGGATTAATGTAAAAATTTATAGTATGAATACAGCTATTCCTCGTATTTTGTAGAACTTGATAGATTTTTTATCAACATCATTCATTTTATTTCTATTTTGCCCATGAAACAAATAAAAAATTTATTTAACTTATTACATTCGTATGACTATTCGTATCTAATATCAAGACGAATTAACAATTTAAAGGTTCTTTGAAATGAATATGTAATATTAGAAAAAATTTTTGACTCTAAAAAGTCGATATTCCAATGTTTTAGGAATATCGACTTTTTATGTTACATTACATTAATCTACATATAGCCTTTTTCTTTTAAACTAATAAATTGGTGGTCACCTATTATAATATGATCGATTAATTCTATACCAATAATATATCCTGCTTCTTGCAGCCTTTTTGTTACATCTATATCTTCTGGGCTCGGCGTTGCAACACCACTTGGATGATTATGAGCGCAAATGATAGAAGCAGCAGAGCGTTTTACAGCTTCTCTAAAAATTTCTCTTGGATGCACGATTGATGAATTGAGGCTCCCAATAAAAATGGTCTGTTTATGGATGATTTGGTTTTTCGTATTTAAAAATAAAGCGACGAAATGCTCTTGATTCAACGAGGACATCTCTGGCATTAAATAATTTGCAGCATCCTGAGGAGATCGAATAGTGAAACGTGAATCTACTTGGATTTGAGCCAATCGTCTACCCAGTTCAACTGCCGCTAATAACTGTATTGCCTTTGCTTCTCCAATTCCTTTTATTGAAGTTATTTCTTCAATGGTGGCATGTTTTAATTCATGGATTTTTTCAAAGTAATTTAATACTCGATTTGCGATAGCTAAGACGGATTCTTTTTTTGTACCAGTTCGAAGCAATATAGCAATTAACTCTTGATTTGATAAACTTTGTGCACCTTGCTTCATTAGCCGTTCCCTTGGACGATCATCTACGTGAACATCACGTAGCATGAGCTCTGGAAATACGCTAACTACCATTCAAAAATCACTTCCTTTAAATATGTAAAATGTTTAAAGAAATTAATTTTTCAAAAACAGTTGCTAAAGGAAATCCAACTACATTATTATAATCCCCTTCAATTCGGTCGATAAATAATGCTCCATCTGTTTGAATTCCATAACCACCTGCTTTATCAAAAGGGTCACCTGTATCAACATAAGCTTTGATTAAATTAGGTGATAATGTTTTAAAAAACACTTTTGTCTCTTCTACAATTGTTTCTTCATGTCCATCTCGGTCAATTATGACAACAGCTGTAAATACTGAATGCACATTATTAGATAGTTTGCTTAAATGTGCAATCGCTTCTTCCTCTGATTTTGGCTTGTGTAATAGAGTCTCTTCAAAAACGACAATTGTATCTGCACCAATAACCGTTTTATTGATAACTCTTTTTTTCACATCTCGTGCTTTTAATAAAGCCACTTCCCGCACATAGTCAACAACTGTATTAGCCTCAACGGAAGTTTCTTCTACATTACTAGTTATCACTTCAAAGGGAACACCTAATTTTGAAAAAAGTTCCTTTCTCCTAGGTGAAGATGATGCTAAAACAAGCTGATGATTAGTAGTAAAATTCATTTCCATTCCTCCTACTACTATTTTAACCGAGAAGTATTGTTTTGAAAATTTTGAATGGTAGATAGAAAATTCAAATTCGGTCCATTTTTAAAACTTAAAATTGAATTTTGAGACAATCATTTTGTTCGTAATAATGCTTCAACAGGTGTAATCGCGTTACATCTAAATCGTCTGAAAGACTTGCCATTGCAGATGTTATCGACTGCCAATCTTGTGGCAAATTGTCCGGTGCTTGACCTTGTTCAAAATAAAATTTTCCGCGATCTTCACTCGATAAAAGAGTTGGGACATTTTGTATTGTGGGATTCTGGCATGCACTACTAGATACTTTAAAAGCTTTTGCAAATGAAGGCGGATTCTCGGATTTTACTATCCCTTCTTGAACTGGTGTGACTTCCGACCATACGAAGTAACTTCCATCTACTGCAATAATTGTGGCAGTATTTAATGATGGGTAACCAGCCATAAAATCTGTCGCCCCTTCAAACGAAGAAAAAACGCCATGTTGATTTGCATAAAATTGTAGTGCAGATAAATCAACTGAAGGTGTAGAAGATTCCCCATCGGATGAAACAGGAACAACCTCTTCTTCACCTTTCTCTGCTACTTCTTGAACGTCTTCATTATTCATAGAATTCAACATAAAAATAAAGAAAATTACACCGACAACTCCTGCTAAAGATCCGAAAATTGCTGCTTGTATTAGTTCTTTGCGTCCGATCATTCTTGTAAATTTCATGCATATCACCTCTAGTATACCGTACCAAACAAAGAACAAAAAAAGACAAGACCTTTGTCGTCTTGCCAATAAAATATTTCGCAAAATATACTATCAATCGATATAATTAAACATTTAAAATTCATTTTTATATTTAAATGAATGAATTTTACACAAATCGCTTAATCTAGTCTCCTAATATTTTATCTCGCAGCTCAGTCAACAAATAAAGTGAACCTGTTACAATAGTTTTACATTCCTTAAAACTAACACTTTTTATAAAAGACGAAAAATCATTTATGACATATTTTTTAGTAGCATTCGACAAATTTATCATTTCTTCTGCTTTCATTGCACGGCTGTTCGTAAAATTAATAAAATAAAATTCATCGCTTACTGTTTCAAGAATTTTTAATACAGATTTAACATCCTTATCAGCTAACATTCCAATTACAAAACGTATTGGTTCATTAGGAAATTGATGTTTTATAGTTTGTGCTAGCTTTTCTGCACTCGCAGGGTTATGAGCACCATCCAAATATACATTCTCCATTACTTGCTCGAAACGACCAGGAACTATTGCAGCATATACACCTTTTCGAACTTTTTCTTCATCCCAGTTCATTTGAAAGAATTTCGCGACTTCCAAAAAGGCAGTAATAGCAAGTGCCATATTCTCACCTTGATGTTCACCAATAAGCGAACGTTTCAATCCACTAATTTGAATAGTTCTCTCGCGATTCACATACAAATCCCCTTCATTTTGGAATCGAACATGAAACTGGTGACCTAAACGATATAGTATTGAATTTTTATTTACGGATTCTTGTTCAATTATTTTATTAGCCTCAATAGGTAGCTTTCCGACAATCACCGGTCGCTCATGTTTAATAATTCCTGCTTTATGACGAGCAATACTTTCAATTGAATTCCCTAAAAATTTTGTATGTTCGAGTGCAATACTTGGAATAATTGAAACGATCGGGACAACAACATTTGTACTATCCTCCAATCCACCCATACCTGCTTCAAATAAAACTAAATCTACTTTTTTATTGAAAAAATAAATTAACGCTGCACATGTTAATAGCTCAAAATCAGTAAGTAACCCACTAAGCTGTGCATCATGCATTATTTTAAATACCTCGTCCAAATCTATTTCCGCTATAGGCTTTCCATTAATCTGAATTTGGTCATGAACATCTTTAATGCAAGGTGAAGTAAATTTACCAACAGTTAAGCCGTGTTCCATCGATATGCTTTCAATAAATGCCAATGTCGAGCCTTTTCCATTTGTACCTGCTATGTGCACGATGTTCAAGTCATTTTGAGGATTGTTTAGGTGATTTAATGCATTTTGAATTGCAGTAAGACCCGGTTTTATGGAATCATCACTTTTAACATTCCACTTTGCTTTATATTCATCTAGTTTTGGTATCATCTGAGAATATCCTTCTTTCTCAAAACATATTAAATAATTGTTTGCAAAAACTTACGTACTTCTGCAATAAAGTAGAGAGACCCCGTTATTACTAATAGCTCATCTTGCTTTAAGTTATTTATTTCTCGCTCGATAAGCCCTTCCCAGTCCTCATCAACTGCTATGTTTTCACATTTCGATTGTGATGCAAGGTACTCAGCCTTTGCGGCACGAGGTAAAGTGATTTCTGTAAAACATATTTTGTCTGCTACTTCATCCATCATAGCAATGCTATTTTGATGATCCTTATCCTGCAAAGCTGCATATATAAACTTATAACGTTTATTTGGCTCCACAGCATGTAGAGTTCGAATTAATGCCCTTGTCCCTTCAGAGTTGTGAGCTCCATCAATAATGATTTGTCTATTCATTCTTTCAAAGCGCCCTTGCCATCTAGCCTTAGCAAGCGCCTCATAAACTGTATCCTCAGAAATCGTGGAATCAAAAAGTAAAGATGCTGTAATAGCTAGTGCTGCATTTTCTACTTGATGTTCCCCCTCCATGGCAAGTTGAATACCGTTTATTTCTTTGCCATTGAATTGGTAATTAAATACTTGGGGACTTGTTTTTGAAATTGATTGTATTTGAATGTCATTTCCTAAAATATATAAATCAGCCTCACAGCTTTTTGCTTTTTGTTTAATGACATGAAGCGCTTCTTCATTTTTCACACCAACAACAGCAGGAATATTCTTTTTTATAATACCTGCTTTTTCATAGGCTATTTTTTCATAAGTATCTCCAAGAATTTCTGTATGTTCAAGTGAAATGGTCGTAATTACAGATACAGCTGGAGTTATCATATTTGTTGAATCGACACGCCCTCCGATACCTGTTTCGATTAGAGCGACATCAACATCACTATTAGCAAAGTGTAAAAAAGCGATTAGCATGACCACTTCAAAAAAACTAGGATAAAGTCCATTAAGATGTTTTTCAATCATTTCAGACACTAGATTCGCATAAGTAACAAATTGTTCATCCGTAATTTGCTCATCATTAATCGTGATGCGTTCATTTACCCTCTCAAGATGGGGCGAAGTAAATGCGGCAACCTTCAAACCATGTATCATTAATATTTCTTTTGTTGCATTAAGTGTAGAGCCCTTGCCATTTGAACCAGCAAAATGAATGAATTTTACCTTTTGATGCGGGTTTCCGAATTCATTCATAATAATTTGAACTGCTTCAAGAGGTTGTCCTTTATACCTACTTGCTCTTAATTGAAAGATAAAATTCGTACATTCTTCGATGGAATGGAACATAGTGATCGCTCCTACAATTTAATTAACCATTAGAAAATGTCCTAGCGTAATAACTAGGACATTCCTTATCATATTACATATTTTTCAATTCTGCTAAACGTTTTTCAACTGCTTCGTATTTTTCCTGGTAATCTGCTAGTTTTTCACGTTCTTTCGCAACTAGCTCTTCTGGTGCTTTTGATACGAATTTTTCATTTGAAAGCTTTCCTGATACTAGTTTTACTTCTTTTGCCCATTTCTCTAATTCTTTTTCAAGGCGAGCAATTTCTTCTTCAAGATTGATCAAACCAGCTAATGGTAAGAATAATTCCGCCCCTGTAACAACCGCTGTCATAGATTGACTAGGCACTTCAATGTTTTCACCGATTGTTAAAGTTTCAGGATTACAGAATTTCTCAACATATGCTCGGTTTTCTTCTAGCACATGAGCAGTTTTAGCATCTTTAGCATTAATGTATAACGGAACCTTCTTGCTCATCGGTGTATTTACTTCCGCGCGGATGTTTCTTACTGAACGAATAATGTCCATAAGAAGCTTCATGCTCGCTGCATCATCTGTAAAATTAAATTCAGCTCGAACTTGAGGCCAAGCTGCAACTGTAATTGACTCACCTTCATGTGGTAGGTGTTGCCAAATTTCTTCTGTAATAAATGGCATCAATGGATGAAGTAAACGCATTGTGTTATCAAGAACATAAGCTAATACAGATCTTGTTGTTTTCTTTGCTTGCTCATCCTCACCATACAGTGGAAGCTTCGCCATTTCAATGTACCATGAACAGAAATCATCCCAAATAAAGTTATATAACTCACGCCCGACTTCTCCGAATTCATAACGCTCAGCAAGGTTCGTTACACGTTCAATCGTCTCATTTAAACGAGTTAAAATCCATTTATCTGCAACATTTAAATTACCTGTTAAATCAATTTCATCATACGTTAAACCTTCCATATTCATAAGAGCAAAACGAGAAGCATTCCATATTTTATTGGCAAAGTTCCATATAGCTTCTACTTTTTCAGTAGTATATCGTAAATCTTGACCAGGTGATGATCCTGTTGCTAAGAAGTAACGAAGGGAATCTGCACCGTATTGGTCAATTACATCCATTGGATCAACACCGTTACCGAGTGATTTACTCATTTTACGCCCTTCACCATCACGTACTAAGCCGTGAATTAATACATCTTTAAATGGACGCTCTCCAGTAAATTCTTTTCCTTGGAAAATCATACGGCTTACCCAGAAGAAAATGATGTCATAGCCAGTTACTAGTGTATTTGTAGGGTAGTAACGTTTAAACTCTTCATTTTCAGTATCTGGCCAACCCATTGTTGAAAATGGCCATAATGCAGATGAGAACCAAGTATCAAGTACATCTTCATCCTGTGTCCAGTTTTCAACATCTTCTGGTGCTTCTTTTCCAACATAAATTTCGCCAGTTTCGTTGTGATACCATGCTGGAATTTGGTGTCCCCACCATAGTTGACGAGAAATACACCAGTCATGGATATTTTCCATCCAACGATTATAAGTATTTTCAAAACGATTTGGTACAAAGTTGACTTTTTCATCTTCACTTTTTTGTATCTTTAACGCTTGCTCAGCAAGTGGTCCCATTTTTACGAACCATTGCGCAGAAAGATAAGGTTCAACAACTGCTCCTGAACGTTCTGAGTGACCTACTTGGTGTGTATGTGGCTCAATTTCAACAAGTACGCCCGCTTCCTGTAAATCTTTCACAATTTGTTTACGACATTCGAAACGATCCATTCCAGCATATTTACCAGCTAAGTCATTCATTGTGCCATCTTCGTTCATGACAAGAATACGTTCTAAATTATGACGGTTCCCAACTTCAAAGTCGTTCGGGTCATGAGCAGGGGTCATTTTTACCACACCTGTACCGAATTCCATATCTACATAATCATCCGCAACGATTGGAATTTCGCGACCAACGATTGGAAGGATGACTGTTTTACCTACTAAATGTTTGTAGCGTTCGTCTTCTGGATGTACAGCAACACCAGAATCACCTAACATTGTTTCCGGACGTGTCGTTGCAACGCGTAATACCCCAGAGCCATCCGCTAGTGGATATTCCATATGATAGAATGCACCTTCAACTTCTTTATGGATTACTTCGATATCCGATAAAGCTGTTTTTGCTGCTGGATCCCAGTTAATAATACGTTCACCGCGATAAATTAAGCCTTTTTCATATAGCTTAACAAAAACTTCCTTAACAGCATCTGATAAACCTTTATCAAGGGTAAAACGCTCACGTGTATAGTCAAGCCCTAAACCAAGCTTTGCCCATTGTTCACGAATATGACTTGCATATTCTTCTTTCCATTCCCATGTTTTTTCAAGGAATTTTTCGCGGCCAAGATCATATCTTGACACCCCATCTTCACGCAGTTTTGCTTCAACTTTAGCTTGAGTTGCAATACCTGCATGGTCCATTCCAGGTAACCATAATGCATCAAAACCTTGCATACGCTTCATACGTATTAGAATATCTTGTAATGTAGTATCCCAAGCATGCCCTAGGTGAAGCTTTCCTGTTACGTTTGGAGGTGGAATAACGATTGAATATGGTTGTTTCCCACTTTCTGGTTGTGCCTCGAAAAATTTACCTTGTAGCCACCATTCATAGCGTCCTGATTCTATACTTTGTGGATCGTATTTTGTTGGCATTGAAATATTTTGTTCTGTCATGATAATGAATTCCTCCTTAGTACGATTATGATTAGAAAACAAAAATAAAAAACCCCTATCGTCAAAAAAGGACGAAGGAGTTTTATCATTTTTCCGCGGTACCACCTTTATTCTAATCAGAAAACAAAATACACGTATATCATGTGTTTTTCTGAAGTTAGCTCTCATTACGATAACGGTGTTTAACCGACATTTTGTTACTACTATTTCACAAAAGTTGCTCTTAGGCTACTTTCAAATGGTTGCAGGCAGAAACTTTTCAGCTACCGTTTCCTCTCTAATGCATGCAAAATCATTCTACTCTTCCTATTCATTGCATCTATATTGAACTAATTTTTTGAACTGTACATATTGTATAATATTACGTCATTAGTTTTCAAGTTACAACGAAAAGGAAAGGAATGAAAAATTATGAAAAGGAAAAGAAGAAAAAGCTATAATCCATATCTATTGCCACCTTGGCTAAGAAAAGTTCGTTTTTATTGTAAACAAATGCTTATTCCAATCGCAGTGTTTCAAGGCTTGAGAACATTATTTTTACCTACAACGGGCGATTTCTTATTGTTAATATTATTAATTTTTATCACTTGGTTACTCTGGATTGATTTTATTTGATCTTAAATCAAGTAGCGTATAAGATTCTGTTAAATCTGAGAAGAAATCATCTTCTTCAAACGGGAAGATAGATGGTTCTTCATTTTCTCTTTCTTGTAAGAGAATATTTTCAGCTTCTACTAATTCAGGTGACTTAGTTTGAAGCTCTTCATCAACAGTTAATTCAGCTTCTGCAAATTCCTCAGTTATTTCTTTTGGTAACTCTACTTCTGGTAATTTAGGTTGTAGTAATTCTGGCTCTTTTAACTTAGTTTCCTCTGGATTCAAAACATTCGTTGTTTGTAGGATTTTTTCTGGCTCTATATAATTGCTATAACTTTCTTCATAGCTTGGTTCAACTTTAGGCTCAACTTGCACTTTCGGAATATTCGTTTCCAATTCATAACTCGGTCGTTCCTCTATCATTTCAGCAAAGGCTTCTACACTTGGAATATCTAGAGGAATACTGCTAGAATCAATATATTCTAGATTAGGCAATTCAGGTTCGATGAATTCATTTTCAAATTCAAAATCTACTTCATCAACTTCTTCTGAAATTGTACAGCATATATCCCATTTAAATGTACAACTTGACCCATCATAAACAAAGAAATTAACATCCTCTACATTTAACTGAGGAGTCCAACCTTCTTGAACTTTTTCTTTTGGTAAATTAACTTCCAGTGGTAAAGCATATTCGAAATAGCCTTCATTTCCGTTCATTTCTAAATGCTCAATAAGTGTTCCTTCACTATATTCAGGAAACTCTTTCGGATTAAAGCGAACTGTTGAAGTAATATGATAAATTCCAACTAGTCTTAGAGAATCTTCAGTCTCAATTTGTTGCCATCGTGGTTTTATATCAACTGAAACAACTTCTTCTACTATCCCATATTCTTCAGGAAAAACGAATTGCGTCATAAGATCCCAGTTATAATTTTGCACTTATATCCCTCCCGCTACTACAATATGCGCGTGATTCTTAAGTATGCAAAATATAGTAACTATTATTTTTATTAGAAGAATTGGAGAATAAAATCTTATTTTCTTACTATTTTTCAGTAGATATAAAAATAAGAAACGCCCCTTCTAAGTGAATAGAAGGGACCATTTATACTTGGGAGTTTAACTTATATAAATTCTATCGTGATAATTTTTCAAACACAATGTGAAATGCTTGAATCGTTTTTTCAATATGTTCTTTCGTATGTGCAGTTGAAATAAATAAGCCTTCGAATTGTGAAGGTGGTAAATATATCCCCTCTTCAGCCATTAACTTATAATATTCAGCAAATAATTCTAAATCAGAAGTCTTCGCTGAAGCAAAGTCCACAACATCATCATTTGTTAAGAATAAACCAATCATTGAACCCGCACGATTAACAGTGTGTGGGATATTGAATTTTTGAGCAGCTTCACGAATACCGTTTTCAAGCATGTCTCCAAGTGTTTTAAAGTATTCATATGATTCAGGAGTAAGTCTTGATAATGTTTCGATTCCTGCAGTCATCGCAAGAGGGTTTCCAGATAAAGTACCCGCTTGATATACTGGTCCAGCCGGTGCAACATGCTCCATAATGTCACGGCGACCACCAAATGCTCCAACAGGTAGACCTCCGCCAACAACTTTACCTAGACATGTTAAATCAGGTGTAACACCAAAGTAACCTTGGGCGCAATTGTAATCGACACGGAATCCTGTCATGACTTCGTCAAAAATTAATAGTGAGCCATGTTCTTTCGTTACTTCTCTTAACCCCTCTAAGAACCCTGGTTTTGGAGGAACAACACCCATATTACCTGCTACTGGTTCAACAATCACAGCGGCAATTTGCTTACCGAATTTTTCAAAGACAACTTTCACTGCATCAATATCGTTATATGCGACAGTCATTGTATTTTTTGCAATGTCCGATGGAACTCCAGGGCTATCAGGTAAACCGAGTGTTGCTACACCCGAACCTGCTTTTATTAACAATGAATCACCATGGCCGTGGTAAGAACCTTCGAATTTCAAAATAATATCTCGACCTGTAAATCCACGCGCTAAACGAAGGGCAGCCATTGTTGCTTCTGTACCCGACGATACGAAACGTACCATCTCAACTGAAGGAACTCGTTCAATTACTATTTCTGCTAATTTGTTTTCAAGTAATGTTGGTGCACCAAAGGAAGATCCTTTAGCTACTTGTTCTTGAATCGCTTTTACTACATCAGGGTGAGAATGACCTAGAATAAGTGGACCCCAGCTTAAAACATAATCAATATACTCATTGCCATCGATATCACGAATTACTGCGCCATTTCCTGACTCAATAAAAATTGGATTCAAATTTACCGACTTGAATGCTCGAACTGGACTATTCACTCCACCCGGCATTAAATTAACCGCTTCTTCAAAGGCATTAATTGAATTCGTAAATGTTTTCATAGTTTATTTCTCCTCCAACCAACGAGCTACATCTTTTGCGTGATAAGTTAAAATCATATCTGCTCCTGCACGTTTCATACCTAATAATGTTTCAAGAACAATTGATTTTTCTTCAATCCAGCCATTTTGTGCTGCCGCTTTGATCATCGCATATTCACCAGAAACATTATAAGCAACGATTGGCAAATTATAGTTGTTACGTACATCACGGATAATATCTAAATATGACAATGCAGGCTTAATGATTAAAATATCTGCACCTTCTTCAATATCTGACTCAGCTTCTCGGAATGCTTCTAAGCGATTTGCTGGATCCATTTGATAGGTTTTACGATCACCGAATTGAGGGGCTCCATCAGCTGCTTCACGGAATGGGCCATAGTAGCTTGATGCATATTTCACAGCATAAGACATAATTGGTACATCCTCAAAACCTGCTTCATCAAGAGCTACGCGAATTGCCGCAACAAATCCATCCATCATGTTTGATGGTGCAATAATATCTGCACCAGCTTTTGCCTGTGAAACAGCTGTACGAGCTAAAACATCAAGTGATGGGTCATTTAATATTTTCTCACCTTCTACTAATCCACAATGACCATGGTCAGTAAACTCGCATAAACAAGTATCTGCAATCACAAGTAATTCCGGGTAACGTTCTTTAATTTGACGAGTTGCTTTTTGTACGATTCCGTGATCATGAAATGCTCCTGTCCCAACTGCATCCTTTTCAGCCGGAATACCAAATAAAATAATCGCTGGTATACCAAGTTCAACAACCTCATCTACTTCTGTATTCAACGTGTCCAAAGAAAACTGATAGACGCCTGGCATAGAACTAATAGGGTTTTTAATATTCTCACCTTCGATTACAAAAATCGGGTAAATTAAGTCCTCTTTGTGTAAATATGTTTCTTTCACCATTGATCTCATTGTTTTTGAAGTTCTTAGACGACGATGTCTTTTGAAATTTAGTTCAGTCATTCCATTTTTCCTCCTCATTACTAATCTCATTAATTACTGCTTCCAATGTATACGTATTAGGCTGATATGTAACATGGCCACCACGTTTTTCTATTGCTTGTGCTGTTATATGTCCAATGCTAGCTAATTTTACACTATCCCATCCAACAATTGGCGCAATATGTATTGCAAAAACATTTACAGCTGAAGGACTAGCAAAAATAATTATGGGTTGATCCTTCGATTTAATAACGTTTACTAAACTTTGAATATGCTCTAGAAAATCTTCTGTATCATAAACAATCCACTCATCCACAGAAAAAGGTACACCATTTTTTATAGTATCCTTCGCTTTACTTCCTCTTACGAATAAGCAACGTGGGTTTCCTTCTATGATTTTTGGAAATTCCTCTATAAAATGATCAGCACTATAGATGGATGGCATAAAATCAACCGTTAGACCATTAGCTACTAATCGATCTCTCGTTTTCTCCCCAACAGCAGCTATTTTTCCTTTTAGCATTGAAGGTAAAAGTTGATGTCTAAGCATTTTAGCGCTAAATGCATCAACCGCATTTTGACTTGTAAAAATAAGCCAATCAAAATTCCGTGCCATTTCCAGTTGCATATGATCATACGGTTCTATTATTTCAAAAATTTTAATGAGTGGAAAGATATGTACTTCTCCACCCAATTGTTGAATTTTATTTACAATCGAACGAGTTATGGAAGAACCAGTCAATATAACGGTTTTACCATGAAGTGATTGCTTAAGCATCAAGCTCAGCCTTTACTTTTTGAATCAAATCAAATGCACCCTGTTCAGTTAATTTACGCGCCACTTCTTTTCCTAGCTCTACTGGATCTTTTCCTGTTAACGTTTCTTTATAGAAAACAGAAGCATCTGGTGCTGCAACAAGTCCTGTTAATGTTATTACATCTCCATCTGTTGTTGCATATCCTGCAATTGGAACTTGACATCCGCCATCCATTGCACCTAAAAACGCTCTTTCTGCAAAGGCTTCATTCCAAGTTGTAGGATCCGTCAATTTTGCTAGTTCTGCCAATAACTCTTCATCATCAGCGCGACATTCAATACCTAAAGTGCCTTGTGCAACGGCAGGTAAACAAAGATCTGTATCTAAATATTCAGTGACAATTGTATCGCTCCAACCTAAACGTTTTAGGCCAGCAGCAGCTAAAATAATTGCATCGAAATTTTCAGATTCAAGCTTTGCTAAGCGTGTATCAACATTCCCACGTATCCATTTAATTTCTAAGTCTGGACGAGCTTGTAATATTTGAGCACTGCGGCGAAGAGAGCTTGTCCCAACAACCGCTCCTTTCGGTAGATCCTTGAACTTCACATGACCGTTTGAAATAAAAGCATCACGTGCATCTTCACGAGGTGGAATGCAACCAATTACAAAACCTTCAGGCAAAACAGCTGGCATATCTTTCATAGAATGTACAGCAAAATCAATTTCTTTATCATAAAGGGCTTGTTCAATTTCCTTAACAAAAAGGCCTTTTCCACCAACTTTTGAGAGTTGTACATCTAAAATCTTATCGCCTTTTGTTACAATTTCTTTTACTTCAAACTCGAAAGGTGCACCTGCTTTTTTTAATTCATTAATAAACCAATTTGTTTGTGTAAGTGCTAATTTACTCTTTCTTGAACCTACTATAATTTTTCTCAAAATAATTCCTACCCTTCTATTCAATTACACCTGACTAATTTGCCCTTGAGTTTATATTCGCAATTAGTTTTTTAATACCATAAATGGAATCCTGAAAGTTTACTTCCTAAAAAGAAATTAATTACCACTAATAAAAATGTATAAATCTGAGCCCAGGAATAACTAATTCCTGTTAGCTTACCTTTACGATGTAAGATCATAATTATGAAATATATAATCGTGATTACAAAGGAACCAAGAATTTTTGCATCAATAATAGAGAATTTTTCCATCGTCATGAATGCCCATTCCAATCCTAAAAGAATACTTATAAGGAAGATTGGTATAGCTACTAATATCGATTTATTAATCCAATTTATAATCTGGTTTAGTGCAGGTAAGCGACTCCATAGCTTAGAATATTTTTTTTCTTTCAGTATTCTATATAAAATTAAATACAAAATTGAAAAGACGAATGCTAACGTAAACGCTGCATAAGCTAAAATTGCAAAACTAATATGAATGACCAACATCTCTGAAATTACTGTTTCCCCTAAAGCGGGATTAATTTGATCTTGGGCAAATAAATGAATTGTTACAAATATAAATCCAAGAATATTAATAAAGAAAACAGGCAAATCTACGCGTGCGATACAATGTAATATGATTGAAATAGTAATTAATAGCCATGCATAGAAATATACACCTTCAATCAACGATAAAATCGGGAATCGCTTCGTCTCCATTACATAAAGTAATAAAAATGCTGTTTGCATAATCCACACAATCGAAACGAGCCAAAAGGCAATTCGCCTGATTTTATTTTGTTTGTAAAAATAATCTATAAAATATAAAACAATACATATCGCATATAGGATAACCATCATCTCATATAATCTAGTCATCGCTAATTCAGTCATTAGCATCCCTTCTCCATCAAAAAATGATTTTTATCGGGTGTTATCTATAGAATCACGCCAAAATAATAGCGTTTCCGTATCTAGTTTAACATACTGATACGAAAACGCCTTATCTCATTTATATCCTTTTAAGTTTCCATTGCAACTTATATTAATAAGACAATTTAGGATTTCCCACTGTCTCAATATTTTCTGTTGCTAACTTCTCCTTAACTTGCAGATTATTCAATTCTTCTTGAACTGCATCTTCAATACCAAAAATTTGTTGGAATAATTGAAGCTGTTCCTTCGCTTTAGGTGAATTCGCTAGTTCTTTTGCTTGAAGAATTGGTTCCTTCAATAATTGATTGATAATGGATTTCGTATGCTTATTTAAAATTTTTCGTTCTCGATCTGTTAAATTGGGCATCTTATTTTCAATACTCATCATCGTCTCTTCTTGAATTCGACTAGCTTTTTTACGCAATGAAGAAATTACAGGCACAACACCTAAAGTAGCAATCCAATCTTTGAATTCGTCTACTTCTTTCACTATCATCTTAGATATATCCTGAGCTGCCTTTTCACGTTCCGCAAGGTTCGCCTCAACAATACCTTGTAAATCATCAATGTCGTACAAGAAAACGTTAGGTAAGTCACCAATCTTCGGATCCAAGTCACGTGGAACAGCAATATCTACCATAAATAATGGCTTACCTTTTCTTAATCTTTCTACAAATTGCATTAGTTCATAATCAATTACATATTCTGTAGAACCAGTGGAACTGATTAGGATATCCGCTTCCAATAAAGAACATTGTAGTTCTTGCATTGATTTTGCTTGTCCATTAAATTTTTCTGCAAGTATTTGTGCTTTTTCTAATGTACGGTTAATAACCGTTACTTTACCAACACCACTACCAGCTAAATTCTGCGCTGCCAGTTCACCCATTTTGCCAGCACCTAGTATTGCTACATGCTTATGTTTTAATGAACCAAATATTTTTTTGGCTAATTCAACAGCAGCATACGAAACTGATACTGCGTTTTCATTGATCGTTGTCTCATTGTGAGCACGTTTAGCAAAGGTAATTGCTTGTTTAAACAAGTGATTATAAACCGTTCCTGTTGTGCCAATTTCCTGAGCATCTAAAAAACTTTTCTTAACTTGACCAAGAATTTGTGTTTCACCTAACACCATCGAGTCAATACCAGATGCAACTCGGAATAGATGGTTTAGGGAATCGTCATTTTCACGTATATATAAATGTTTATCAAATTCTTCTACCGGAATATCGAACCATTTCGCTAAGAATTGTTTTATATAGTAACGACCAGTATGTAATTGATCGACCACAGCATAAATTTCCGTACGGTTGCATGTCGAAACAATTACATCTTCTAATATGCTTTTTTCTTTTTTTAGCGCAGCCATCGCATTCGGTAAATCGCTTTCGATAAACGACAATTTCTCACGAATTTCGACTGGCGCAGTTTTATAATTCAAGCCTACTACAAGTGTATGCATTGAACTTACACCTCACACTGTCTTTTTCCAACTCCTATTGTAACACAAAGAAAGCGCTATCCATCAACTAAATTGTGAACATGCTATGAATTGGTTTTATTTTTAAATTAGAATAATTCTAATTAAGTGTAACAAAGTTTTATCTATTCTTCAATGATTTAAGATTAAATAAGTAGGATTATAAAAATGATTCTCATTATTATTTAAATTATCCCTTAATTAAGAAAAGATGTTTCGTAAAAATCGAAAAAAATCGATTCAAATCAAAACATCTCCCCTCTCACATATTTAGTTGTGAAATTTGGGTATGTACGATTCGTTACATCCTTTTTTCAATTTCAGCCCAAGCTTGTTCAAAACCTAGACCTATTTCTGATGAAAAGACGATTAATGGATCGCCCTTCTCCATATCTAACGTGTCTTTCACAACTTTTTTATGTTTATCCCATTTACCTTTTGGAATTTTATCAGCTTTTGTAGCAATAACAATTGTTGGTATATTGTAATGCTTTAAAAAGTCATACATCATTCGATCATCACTCGTCGGTGAGTGTCTTAAATCAACGATTAATAGTACAGCACGTAGTACATCACGTGCTGTAATATATCGTTCAATCATTTTCCCCCATGCTTCTCGCTCGGTTTTTGAAACCTTAGCATAGCCATAGCCTGGCACGTCTACAAAAAACAATTGTTCTTCAATTTTGTAGAAATTAAGGGTTTGTGTTTTCCCTGGCTTTGAAGACGTGCGTGCTAAAGCTTTACGGCCAATCATTTTATTAATAAATGATGATTTCCCCACATTCGAACGTCCAGCTAAGGCGAACTCTGGGAGACCACCCTCAGGATACTGTTCTGGTCTTACAGCACTAATTACCAGTTCAACATTATTTACTTTCATTTTTAAAACCTCCAACTAGTGCTAAATTTAGCACCTCGTCAGCAGTAGATACTGGTTTAAATGTAAGCTGCTCTCGAATACTATCTGGTATATCATCAATATCGCGAATATTGTCTTTCGGCATAATAATTGTTGTTAAACCTGCTCTATGTGCACCTAATGACTTTTCTTTTAAGCCGCCAATTGGTAAAACACGACCACGTAATGTGATTTCACCTGTCATACCAATTTCACGTTTAATCGGTTTATTTGTAATAGCCGATACTAATGCTGTACACATTGTTATACCAGCGGATGGACCGTCTTTTGGAACAGCACCTTCGGGAACGTGGATATGAATATCATGCTCTTCAAAGAAATTCGCATCGATATTTAACTTATCAGATAAAGAACGAACGTAGGAAAGCGCCGTTTGAGCGGACTCTTTCATTACTTCCCCTAACTTCCCTGTTAATTGAATCTTACCTTTACCAGGAGTTAAGGATACTTCGATTTGTAATGTATCTCCACCAACAGTTGTATAAGCTAAACCTGTCGCTACACCAACTTGGTTTTCCGTTTCTGCTTGACCGTAATGGAATTTGTGTTTTCCTAGCATATCAACTAATACTTTTTGGTTAACTGTTACACGTTTTTTCTCACCTGAAACAATTATTTTTGCTGCTTTACGGCAAAGTGCTGCAATTTGTCTCTGTAAGTTTCGTACACCTGCTTCTCGCGTATAGTAACGGATTAAATCAACAATCGCTTCATCTTTTACAACGATTTGAGATTTTTTCAATCCATTTTCTTCGATTTGCTTCGGTATTAGGTGATTTTTGGCAATTTGGATTTTTTCCATTTCAGTGTAACCAGCAATTGAAATGACTTCCATACGGTCTAATAAAGGACCTGGTATCGTACTTAAATCGTTTGCAGTAGCAATAAACATTACCTGAGATAAATTATACGGTTCTTCAATGTAATGGTCACTGAAATTATGATTTTGTTCTGGGTCTAATACTTCAAGCATCGCTGCTGATGGATCTCCTCTAAAATCATTTGACATTTTGTCAATTTCATCTAGTAAAAATACAGGATTTATCGTACTAGCTTTTTTCATTCCTTGAATGATTCGACCAGGCATTGCACCGACGTAAGTTCTACGATGGCCTCGAATTTCAGACTCGTCACGAACTCCACCAAGTGATACACGTACAAAGTTTCGATCAAGACTTTCAGCTACTGAGCGCGCTAATGACGTTTTCCCTACTCCTGGAGGTCCAACTAAACAAAGTATTGGTCCACGGACGGAATTTTTTAATTGTCGTACAGATAAATATTCTAAAATACGCTCTTTAACTTTTTCTAAACCATCATGATCACGATTCAATATGTTTTCGGCATGTAGAATATCTAATCGATCAGTTGTGCTTTCAGTCCAAGGGATTGTTACAAGCCATTCGATATAATTACGAATTACACCACTTTCAGCACTTGCGGCAGGTAACTTTTCATAGCGATCAAGTTCTTTGAAAGCAACACTTTTTGTTGATTCTGGCATTCCTGAGTTTTCAACACGTTTTCTTAAATCGGCTACCTCGCCAGTTTTCCCTTCACGATCGCCTAACTCAGCTTGAATAGCTTTCATTTGTTCACGTAGATAATACTCTTTTTGAGTACGCTCCATTGCTTGCTTAACTTTTGAATTTATTTTCTTTTCTAAATTCAATACTTCTTGTTCATCATGTAATCGAATAATTAAATGATCCAAACGTTTTTTTATGTTAAATATACTTAAGATTTCTTGTTTTTCCGCTACTTTAAGTGGTAGGTGAGATGCGATGACATCCGCTAGCCTACCTGGTTCATCAATATCTAAAACAGAATCAATTGTTTCTGTTGTTATTTTGTTAGAGGACTTCGCATATTTTTCAAAATAGTTAAGAAGTGTACGCATTAACGCCTCAATTTCTGGATCTTTTACTTTACTATCTTCATGTAACTCGATGCTAACAGAAGTGAAGTCCTTATCTTCGTAATAATCGATGATTTCTCCTCTACTAACACCTTCAACTAACACACGTAATGTACCATTTGGTAATTTTAACATTTGTTTAACATTAACTAATGTACCAATTGTATAAAGATCTTCTTTTTCAGGCTTTTCAATACGTAAATCTTTTTGTGTTGCTAAGAAAATGTGATTATCATTTAACATTGCGTACTCTAACGCAGCTACTGATCTTGCTCTACCTACATCAATATGTAAAACCATTGAAGGGTAGACTAGTAATCCTCGCAAAGGCAGTAATGGTTTTTTATCTTTTTTGCTCATGCGGGTAATCACCTCCATTTGAATTTTGCGTATCAACCCGCTCACTTATTATGAGATAAAAACAAAACATTTCTCTTGCATATTGTTTACAGTTTTTATCCTCTACATGTACATAAGTCATTAACATTTTATGTATCAAAAATCATTTAGGAACGATATGTTCATTAAAGTTGGCAGAAAAAGCTGACTTACGACTTTTACGCGAATATTTGCGCATCTTTCGAAGTCAGCTTTTCATTTACCTACTTTGTTTCAACACAGTTGCTTATGCTGATGTTTTTTTATCGTTTAGACCTTCTAATTCGGTACCATCTTCTAAAATCAATTTTGGAGGCTTATTGTCTGTAATCGTTTCTTTCGTAATGATACATTTTACAATATCTTCACGTGAAGGAAGCTCATACATCATGTCTAAAATTGTTGTTTCAATAATAGAACGCAAACCTCGAGCACCCGTTTTACGTTCAATTGCTTCTTTTGCAATTGCATTGAGTGCCTCATCCTCAAATTCAAGTTCAACTTTATCAAGCTCAAACATTTTTTGATATTGTTTTACTAATGCATTTTTCGGTTTAGTTAAGATTTGAACAAGTGCCACTTCGTCTAATTGTTCTAAAGATGCTAAAACTGGTAGACGTCCAATAAATTCTGGAATTAAACCGAATTTTAACAAATCCTCTGGAATTAATTTTGAAAGTAAAGACTCATTCTCTTCTTTCTTAACATTATTTGAACCAAAACCAATTACTTTTTCGCCTTGTCGACGTTTAATAATTTGTTCAATACCATCGAAGGCACCACCAACGATAAATAAAATGTTTGTCGTATCAATTTGTAAAAATTCTTGATGTGGATGTTTACGTCCACCTTGTGGAGGTACACTTGCTACAGTTCCTTCAAGAATCTTTAACAATGCTTGTTGAACCCCTTCACCAGATACATCACGTGTAATTGAAGGGTTTTCGGATTTACGGGCAACTTTATCGATCTCATCGATGTATATAATACCTTTTTCTGCACGTTCAATGTCGTAATCAGCAGCTTGTATTAATTTTAGTAAGATGTTTTCAACATCCTCACCCACGTATCCAGCTTCAGTTAATGAAGTTGCATCTGCTATTGCAAAAGGTACGTTTAAAATTCTTGCAAGTGTTTGTGCAAGTAATGTTTTACCACTACCAGTTGGTCCAATTAATACGATATTTGATTTTGATAATTCAACATCATCAATTTTACTGTTTGAATTAATACGTTTATAGTGATTGTACACTGCAACAGCAAGGGCTTTTTTTGCTCGCTCTTGTCCAATAACATATTCATCTAATATAGATAAGATTTCTTTTGGCTTCGGTATATCTTGGAATTCAATTTCTTCCTCAACACCTAATTCTTCAACAACAATTTCAGAGCATAGTTCGATACATTCGTCACAGATATATACTCCTGGACCTGCTACTAGTTTTCGAACTTGTTCTTGTGGCTTTCCACAGAACGAGCACTTCAAATTGCCTTTTTCATCATTAAATTTGAACAACTTGCTTCACCCCTATTCACGAGAACTATCTTACAAGATTCTTATATCTTTATCAAATATGTTGACTCTATTATACCTATGGATGTATTTTCCATGGACATAAATTATGTATTTTATTGTTTTTATATGTTATAAAACAAGGCACGGATTACACCGCACCTTGTTCTTTACTATTTTACTAAATATCACTTAATTATTCAGTAATTTTTGCGTTTTCTACTAAAAATTCTACTGTTTTTTGAGTACGAATATCATTTTCTAAAATTTCAGTTGAACCACCTAAAGCAGTAACAATTTGGTCTTTATCCATGTTGAATTGTTTGCCCATTTTTTCTAGTTCCGCATCAATATCTTCTTGTGTTACTTCGATATTTTCAGCTTTAGCAATTGCTTCTAGCGTTAATGAAATACGCACGCGTTTTTCAGCTTCTGGACGCATTTGCTCATGTAAAGCATGCTCATCTTGACCAGAGAATTGATAGTAAAGATCTAAGCTCATACCTTGCATTTGTAAACGTTGAGCAAATTCATCAATCATACGATGAATTTCGTTGTGAGTCATTGCTTCAGGAATTTCGATTTCAGCATTTTCAGCTGCTTTTTCTACTAACTCATCACGTAAAGAGCTTTCCGCATCTGCTTTCTTTTGTTCTTGAGTTTTAATTTTAAGTGCAGCACGTAATTCAGCTAAAGATTCAACGTCTGGATCGATTTCTTTTGCTAATTCGTCGTTTAATTCTGGAACAACTTTTGTTTTAACTTCTTTAACTGTTACTTTGAAAGTAGCTTCTTTACCAGCAAGTTCAGCTGCGTGGTATTCCTCTGGGAAAGTAACATTTACATCTTTAGATTCGCCAGCTTTTAAACCAACTAATTGTTCTTCAAAACCTGGAATAAAAGAACCAGATCCAATTTCAAGTGGGTAATCTTCACCTTTACCACCTTCGAATGCTTCGTCACCTACGAAACCTTCGAAATCGATAACAGCAGTGTCACCTTCTACAATTGGCTCATCTTCTTTGATTTCCAATTCAGCTTTACGACTAGCTTGTTCTTGAATTTGTTCTTCGATTTCTTCATCAGTAACTTCTGTATCTAATTTTTTCACTTCTAAACCTTTATATTCACCTAATTTAGGTTCTGGTTTAACTGTTACTGTTGCAGTGAAAGTGAAAGCTTGGCCTTTTGCAAAGTTCTCAGTACCATCAATTTGTGGGTAGTCAACTGGAACTATTCCAGTTTCGTCGATTGCATTTGAATAAGCATCTGGTACTAAGATTTCAAGTGCATCTTGGTATAATGCTTCAACACCAAAACGTTTTTCGAATAAGTTACGTGGCATTTTACCTTTACGGAAACCAGGAACGTTAATTTCTTTTACAACTTTAGCAAACGCTTTATCTAAAGCATTATTTACTTCTTCAGCTGGTACTTCGATTGTAAGAATACCAGTATTCCCTTCTTGTTTTTCCCATTTTGCTGACATATATTAATACCTCCAAAAATATTTTACAGTTTGACAAACTCTTCGTTTATACGATTTTGACAACCATTTTAGTATATCATAGTTAGTTATACTTTCAACTTTTTTCATACTTCTTGTAGTTCTGTTAACTTTTCGAGATTTTGCAAAAAGTCTACTAATTCATAATCCATTTCCTGTACTTCTCCAAACATTAAGCTAACTAGATCAATATAGGCTAAAGCCACATCTTCCGATTCATAATCTATCCACTCAAAGGGATAAGTGACGATCGCATGCTTTGAAATTAAATATTCAAGCATTTCTAGTTTAGAAGGCTCTTGCTCTAATTTATCTATTATAAATGAAATAATGGATTGATACTGTGGTAACTTCGTTGGTAAAGGAAGCGTTGATGGATTTACTTCCATAGTACGCTGAAATTTATCTATTTTAATATCTATGTTCACTTCTTGTTCAACGAGTAAAATTAATATTAGACTTTTGATAAATGGATGGGAATTTTCATCTTCAATAATACCTTTTAACTGCTTAACTATAGGACGCACATTTGCTTCAGTAAGTTCTTGTATTTTTATTAATTGTTCATTTGGAGTTAAAGTTAAAAATTGATCCAAATGATAATCATCCATGTTTAGCTGACTTTCAGTATGGAACACTTCTTGTGAATCATCTATTTGTGCAATGTTTCCATTTAAGTTTTTTAAACGTTCAAATTTCTCAACTTGATTTTCAGGAATTGCTCCTTCTTCGAGAAGAGATGTAATGATGCTCTCAACCTGCTTAAATTGTTTTAATTGCATACAAACTGTTAAATATAATTCCATCACTTCTAAATACATAGAAGGCCCTATACTTAATAACTGTTCACAAACTTCTTTTGCCTTTTCATAGGATTTTGCTTCATATAAAGAGTAAGCATATACACTTAAAGTTAATTCATCACCTTCAGTATATTGCAATGCTTCTGAGAAGTTCTGATTCGCAAGATCGAATTGATAGTTCTCTACATATTCATGGGCTTGTGAAATTAATCTTTCGACAGTTCCAGGAAATAAGACGACATTTTTGTATCCCTTTATTTTTTTCTTCTTATTTTTCATGTGTCTCACTCCCAAGCTGTTCATTATGAAAATCTTATAAAAGTATCCATAATTATTGTCATTTTACAGTTATTTCACTTTTTCAACAACATCATTTTTTATCTTTAATTTTAAAAGTCGATATTGTGGTTTACTAATCAATGTTACCCGCTTAAATGAAATTTAATCGAAGAACGAATAACAATACATTAAACAAATAAAAGTTTTATTATTAAATTTGTTTATTCTTGATTATTCATTAATAAAACCTCAGATTGAATATTCAAACATTCAATCTAACTTGAATTTTCATCTCAGTAATAATCGCATAAATCTGAATAATGTTTCCTCATTTGTATAACCTAGTGCTAGTTAAGCATTTTAATGATAAAGGAGAGCTTTAAATGGGGATTCTAAGTAAAAATCCAAAAGACGAACCGTTACACTATGGTGAAATTTTTGCAATGTGGTCACATGTATTAACGAACAACGGAATGATAGCAGCTTATCAAACACTTTACAATCATACAGGCGATGCGGATTTAGCTAAAATTATTGAAGAAGTCCTTGCAGGATTAGAAGAAGAAAATAAACAGGTGAAAAATGTTTTAAAAATTAACGGTGTTGGTTTACCGCCTGCACCTCCTGAACGTCCAAATGCTCGTATTGAAGATATTCCAGTAGGAGCAAAATATATGGATCCTGAAATAAGTGCAATTTTGTCATCAAACATCGCATCAGGTTTAATCTCTTGTAGTACTACAATGGGACTAAGTACTCGTGAAGATATTGCCTTAATGTACGGCCAGTTCCATATGGCTAAGGCTCAGTTAGGCGGGAAACTGTTACGTTTAAATAAGGCAAAGGGATGGCTTATTCCTCCCCCATTACATGTTAGCCCTAACGACAAATCGTAAAAAGTTATTAATATGTTAAAGAAAAACACCTATCATAGGTGTTTTTCTATTTTTTAACTTTAAAAGAAATTTAACTCTCGTATTTTTACGTTTTTTCAAAGCATGTTCTGTACATAATAAAAATACATAGGAGGGAGAAATATGAGCAAATATCTTTTAGGTTTAGCACTATTATTATCTTTAGGACTAGCAGCTTGTTCAGGAGACGATACTCCTACGAATACAGAAAACGATACACCTGCTGAAACTGATACTGAAGCAGAACATGAAGAAGAGGTTAGTACAGATGAAAATGTACAAGAATCCGAGCTAGGTAAATTAACGATTGATTATAAAAATGAAGAGTTAGGTCTTAGTCATGAAGCAGGTCCAATGAGTTTGACATTAAACGCTGTTCAAGTTGCTACACTTGAAGTTGCCGAAGATTTTAAGGAGTCCTTTGATAATCAAGATGTTGCAACTGTGGTGACTATAAATATGACAGCAAAAAATTCAACAGACCAAACGATAAGCTTTTATCCTGACCAAGCCACACTCGTAACAGATACTGGACAACAAGTAGAAGCTGATCTTTGGTATTCTGGGGAAGTTGGCGGTGACTTCATGGGTGCAGTTACAATGGAGGATGATGTAGTGTGGATCTTAAAGCATGATGAAAACATTAAGAAATTAACACTTCATATAAGCGGTCCATTTGATGAGGATTTCGAAACAGTTGGGGAAGATTTTACCTTAGATGTTCCGCTCGAATAGTTTTTAAGACACCATTAATTGTTGATGGTGTCTTATTTTTTATTTTTCCCGCATAATGGGAGGAGAGTATTATTGTATTTTAAAATAGGAGGACTTTTATGTTTGAAAATAAAGTTGTCGTCATAACAGGTGCTGCTCAAGGAATAGGAAAAGAAATTGCAATTCAATATGCAAAGTCTCACGCAAATGTCGTATTAGCAGACCACAACGAAAAACTAGTTCAACAGGTATGTGAAAATATCCGTAATGAAGGTTACTCAGCAACTTTTCTCTCTACGGATGTTCGAAAAGAGCATGACGTGATTGAGCTAATGAAGTTTACAGTAGAGAAATTTGGAGCAATTGATATTCTCATTAACAACGCAGGTATTTTCTGCCCGAAATCTCCTTATGATTTATCCATAGATGAATGGGATAATATCATGGATACTAATTTACGAAGTGTTTTTTTATGTTCGAGAGAAGCTGCAAAATTCATGAGACAAAATGCTCATGGTGGCGCTATCGTCTCTATGGCTTCTACACGTGCTTTCATGTCTGAGCCACATACAGAATCCTATGCTGCAACGAAAGGTGGCATTGTTTCATTAACCCATGCTTTAGCTCGATCATTTGCTCCGGATAAAATTCGAGTAAATTGCATTTCTCCGGGTTGGATTGAAACCGGTGATTATGAAAATTTACGTGAAATCGATCACGAACAACATTTGTCACGTCGAGTTGGAAAACCTGAGGATATCGCCAGCGCATGCTTTTATTTAACAGATGAAAAAAATGATTTTGTAACAGGAATCAATTTAACTGTTGATGGTGGTATGACAAAGAAAATGATATATGAGGAGTAATATAGTCTTATTCGAATTTCGAATGAATAAAAACCAGATTAATTTACCTACTTTTTGGTACAGTTGATAAAAAATGAAACTAATTTCCTCCATACCTAACAGTTTCTTATAGATTGAAAATGAGATAATGGAGGAATTTTTGTGTTTATCATCTATATTTTTCTAAAATCTATGTAATTTAATTTATTACCATTTTTCACGGTTCACACTGGAGTGAACCGTATTTTTTTTCTAATACACCTGCCCGAAATAGTTTTGCCTAATTCTATGTTTAAGTCTAAAAATAGGCATGAATATATATACAAATATCTAATGATAAAAAACTGCTTAAATAATGAAAAAATAAAAATAGGTATCATTCTAAATTTTTTTCATTTTATATGACACTTGTCTATCTATTAAAATTACAAATTAATATTATACGTATAGCTAGTGTAGTGTAATTCCAAGAAAATTACCTATATTAGCAACAATACTTAGGAGTTTATCTCCTATTTAAAATTAGATATTAAAGGAGGTGTAGTAAATGAGCAGAGCTATTTGTGACCTTTTAGCAACATTAAACCCTGGAACACCGATGGAGAATATTATTATCAATGGATATACAGTAACGGTGGAAAACTTTGTTTCATTCAATGAAGATGCAGAACGAGTGGTATTTAAAGTTTCTGATGATAAGTTTCTAATCGTAGACTGTAACAGAATTGGAAGTGTGGAATTTAGAGCACTATAAGACCATATTAGGATACGTCAAGTCTATATTAATAAATTTAAAGTTTGAAAGGAGGTTGAAATTATGGCTAGAAATAGCTCAAATGGACCTATCTGTCGCTTTTTATCAACATTAAATCCGACTTCCACTCTTGAATATATCGTTGTTCAAGGTGAGCAACAAGATGTAAGTTCCTTTGTTCAATTCAACGAAGATACAAACCTCGCATCATTTTTAACACCAGGCGGAGATATTATCGTAGCAGATTGCAGTTTGATTGATGCAATCAACTACACTACAGCTTAACAATAATTAAAATGATTTAAAGTATTATTCTGAAGTCTAAATAGTCGATACTTTATGAATTTGCACTTCATAGTTAGGTATCATTTAACTATGAAGTGCTCCCTTTCCTTTCAGGTTTACAATATAAATAATTAATATGATGTTTTTACGGCCTGAGTCCTGAATTCTAATGGACTCAAGCCGTTTAATTTTTCTATAACGCTAGGATATAGAATAATACACCAATAAACCATTTCCTTGTGCAGTACAGACCTCATTTATTCAAATCACCTTAAATTAACCATGTCAAACGACATTTAAGGGCACTTCATATTATTACTTACGCGTTGATTTTCATTTGAATTAACTTCACATTATTTCTTCGGTTTTAAAAAATAGAAAATAACCATAACTAGGCAAAAAGCATATATTATTATTAAAAAAAGATCTTAAAGGAGCTCTGCTATGGTTACTTCCATTTTCTTAAACCAGACAACACCCAGAATTTTCACAAAAACTTCAAACATACCACCCACGATTAATCAAAATTCTTATTCCAGCTCTCACTTAGAGCAAATAATGGAGGAACACGTATCGGATATAAAACAAGTACTTTATGAATTGAACGAAAAACAAGATAAACTAAAGGAAGATAATGAATACGCGATAAACAATTTAATAAGTTTGATGAACAAGCTTTACCTATCATACACCTTAAAAAATAATCATAATTCACTGATGTTGCATCAAATCTCTCGTCAAATTCAACCTCTAAAAGAGGGTATCCAGGAACAAATAAACCAAATAAACCAAATAAACCAAATAAACCAAATAAACCAAACAAATCATTCAATAATTGAAACCTTAAAAAAACAAGTACCTAGTGATTTAATTTCAATTATTAATACAAAAAGTAACGAAAATTCAATGACAATGCAGGAAATTTCTCATCAAATACAACAACTAAATGAAAGTATCCAGGAAATCAAACAAACAAACCGGTTCATAATTGAAACCCTAAAAAAGCAAGTACCTAGTAATTTAATTTCAACAATATATCTTGATAACGAGCCTATCACAGTACGATCACTTGTAGATTTAAATGAAAAAAAACAGCTAGCCACTTTCATTTTGTCAAATGGAAATATTTTAGTAGTTGATATGAACAGAATTACTGCCATTGAATTTCAAAATAGCAACTCGTCTTAACATAGCTTGTAATACCAGTATAAAAATGAAAAACGCACATTATCTACACTAAGATAATGTACGTTTGCTTTTAATTATATGAAAAAGTAAATGGCTAAAAACATGCATAAACTTCCACCCATTACAAATACATGCCATATTGCATGATTATAAGGGATTTTTTTGTTTTTATAAAAAATAGTTCCTATTGTGTAGCTAAGGCCACCAGCTAGTAATGTTAAAACTCCGTTTATTGTGAAATGGTCAATTACTGGTTGGTACACAAAGATAAGCAACCAGCCCATTCCAATATAAACTATAAGTGATATTCCATGAAAACGATGGACAAAAAACTGTTTCAGAACAATTCCTATTAATGCTAATCCCCACTCGATTCCAAATAAAATCCACCCTGTTTCCCCGCCTATTGCTATCAACGCAACAGGTGTATATGTTCCTGCGATTAAAAGAAAAATTGAACTGTGATCTAATTTTTTCAAGAAATGTTTATGTGTTGGCCACGAATGATATAATGTTGAAGCTAAATATAAAAGGAACATTGAAATTCCAAAGATTATATAACTAATTAACTCAATTTTTGATCCATTGCTAATAGCCTTCTCTGCTAGGAAAAATGTGGCTGGTATCGTTAATAACGCTCCTACTCCATGGGTCATAGCATTCCAAAATTCTTCTTTTTTACTATAAGCACTTTTAACTATTACTGCTTGCGTCATTTCCTTCACCTCAATTAATATTATGGCAATATAATGGTAAAACATAAGAGTAAGATGTAACAAAAAATGAATGATAAATGTCATACTTCAAAATGAAATTTATAAATATGAGCAAAATATCAAACCGACATACATTAGGTGAAGAATAAAAAATAGAGCACATCCATATGATAGTGCTCTCAGGTACAACTATTAAGAACATACGTAATGCTTTATAACAATCAATTCAGCTCGTTATTCACAACGGAACATTACTCATAATATACCTAATCAAAATCTATGGTATTTATTACTATAATATAGTTTTCATTCTACTCGCAAATAATTGAGCATTTGTTTGAGATAGGATATAAATTTTATTATAAACGGAATGATTAATGTCGTTTCTTTTTGATCATCGCGTACAGAGAAATCCCAATAATGATTGCCCCTAATAGACTAAAAATGAGTAGGATGTTTGAATTCCCATTTTCACTTTTAACTAGAATGTTATCTTCATTCTCATCTGATTGACCCAGTTCTACTATTACGGTTGGTTTTTCACCAACACCTAACTCTTCTAGATCTGATGTAGCTGTCATTAACGGGGCTGTTCTCGAACAAATATTTACTTGAAGTGCGTCTTCTGATTTATTTGCATACACTAAATATTCTTCATTCAAAGTGAAGTTAAAACCACAGCTTGCAGATTCTCTTGCAGTATAAAGCGTAACAACTGTTTCATCTACACCCTTCCATGTCTCCTTTACCTTCAATTGGACTTCAAGAAGATCTGCTGAAGATTGTATGTCAGCGTCTTTATTAGGATCAACTATTTTAATCACTTCTCCAGAAAACACAGCAGTACTTCTGTTTAATTCTTCCGTTGGTGTTCCAGGAGCGGCACATGAACAAGCGTAGGTTTCAGTAGCAGTAAAATTAAATGAAAATGCTATTAGGAATGAAAAAATAACAAAGATCTTTATTTTCTTCAAGATTAATCCCCCCTTTAGCAATTTGACTTTGTTTTTGATAGAAAGTTACATGTAATCATCCATCTAGAGGGAATTTTACGAAATAAAAAAACACGTTTCACTCCATTTCGCGAGTTGAAACGTGTACCTATTTTATAAACGAACAATCAGCACATCGCATTTTGCTGTACGAGCAACTTGCTCCGCTACTGAACCGATAACCATTTTTTCTATTGCATTATATCCTGTAGCCCCACATATGATCAAATCTACATCTTTTAGCTGAGTTAAAATTGACTTTGCAGAACCTTCTTCTACAGTTACTTCTACACGATTAACCCCTTGTGCTTCAGCTTCCTGTTTAAATTTTACTATTTCAGAGAGACTTTGAGTTTTTAATTTTTCAGCATATTTTAAATCATAGGCTGCAATTGAACCGAATGATACTGTATCCACTACATGTATTAATTGAAGCGTTGCATCATAATCCCTTGCCAAATTAACTCCACGTTCTAGTGCTTTTTTAGATTGCTCGGAAAAGTCGATTGCTACTGCTATTTTTTGATATTTTGCCATTATTATCCTCCTTTGTTTGATATTATCATACCAAATTTTAGAAGATACGAATATAAATTCATCATTATTTTAGAGAAACATGATAATTAAAAAATACTACCAATAGCTGTAATGGTTGTTGCTAAATCCTGACGGTAATTTGGGTGTTTCTCATTCAAACTATTGATTGACACTTCATTTCCACCTAGAGAGCTATGAACATATAAGTCATCCCCCATATACATGGCAATATGGCCTGGGAAATAAATTAAATCACCTTTTTGAATTTGCACAAAGGGGATTTGCTTAACTGGAAAACCTTCAACTATTTTTGCATCCCGATATATAATCGATCCATTTAACATATATGACATCATACATAATCCAGAGCAGTCAATCCCTAGTGGGGTTTTTCCTCCCCATCGATACGGCGTCTTTAAATAGCTGACAGCAGTTTGTACAACCCGTTCACGAAATTCTTCTTCAGAAATGTTTATCTCTTTTACTTTTTCTTGAATCCATTGCGTTCTAGTATAGCCAACTTCACCTGTTACTAACTTCACCTTCGACCATTCATGATTTAAATTCTCATCTTCTAACAACTGAACAATTGAACCTTTTACGAGTGTTATTATTTTCTCATTTTGAATTTTAGGCCCTCTTAACAAATCAGCAAAGTTTTGAATGATAATATGCTGCGCTTCATTTTGCCACTGTTTCGTTATTTCATCATCTATAAGAACATGTTCTTTTTGACAGTACCCTTCGTACCTATAAGAAGTACGGACCTTTAACCATGATTCACCACATAATTCTAATATTTCTACGGTCATTCCATAAAGAACTTCGTCGATTAATTCTGAAGTGGCCTCTGGTTTAGCATGAAGGTTTGCAATCATAGAAGTAACAACAGCTTTCAAAGTGTACGTCCACCTCTTTCGATACGGTCGAAATATTGAAAAACATTTTTAGAAATTGATCCAATACATTTCTTCGCTTCATCGGCATCATCCACATTTGTAATCATAACTCCGATGATGTAATCGTGTTTCTCATGAAAAACGATGCCGACATCGTGACTCACATTATCTAAATTACCTGTTTTATGTGCCATTTTAACATTTTCGATTAAATACCTTTTTAGTCCATCATTGATTCTTTGTCTGCTCAAAATATCAAGAGCCAATTGACTAAATTGTAATGATAATAAATCCTGCTTATAAATTCGTGTGAATAGGTGTGCCATATCTCTTGCAGTCGTGACACTATCTACGCCTTCTTCTAAGCTAGCAAAATCCATCATTTTTCTTTGCAGCTTAGTACGGGTCAATCCTATTTTTCTAAAGAATGCATTATATTGTTCGATCCCTAAAAAATCGATTAACACATTTGTTGCCGTATTATCACTTGTGATGATCATCCAAACAAGTAATTCATATAATGTACTCTTGTTTACATCTTGTTCCGTTAGTACACTATATTCCACTTTATGATGTTGCTTAATTTCAACTTCCTTGTGTAACGAAATGTTTTCCCTTTCAATAAACTCTAACACGGCTATTAATATCGGAACTTTAATAAGACTAGCACTTGAAACTACTTCATCTAGTTGTTTAGCATAAAGAAAATCATCAGCTTTTGCCTTTTTAATAAATAGATGAATGTTATACTCTACTGAGTCAATCAATCTTTCAAGTTGTTCTTTCAAATTTTCCCCCCTATAACATAACGGAAATAGTGTTATCATCCGTATTGATAGTAACAGTTCTACCTAATGGTAATGTCATAGTGGGTAGCGTATGCCCACATACGACATCCATTAAAATTGGTTTACCTGTTGGCACGAGTATTTCTTCAAAAATCGTTTGCAATCTCAGGCTTTGTTCTGGATGCATCGCATTTTGCGGACCACAATTCGTCCATGCTCCTAATATAATTCCAGCTACATCATCAAATTTCCCTGCTAGCTTTAATTGAGTTAACATGCGATCAACACTACGTTCATATTCATCAATATCCTCTAAAAATAGAATTTTACCCTTTGTATTAATTTCATAAGGTGTACCAAGAGATGCTGTAACTAATGTTAAATTTCCACCAACGAGCTGACCAGTTGCCTTTCCTGAAACTAAGGTCTTCATCGGCATACCAATTGGATTTTCCAAATTATAACAGTCTCGATTCGTTTCTCGTACAGTACTTAAAAAAGAATCCCAAGTATAATCATCCATCTCTGGTTTTATAAACTCCGTAGAAGGCATTGGTGAATGATATGTGACAAAATCACATTGTTGGTTAAACACAATGTGAAGGGCAGTCACGTCACTATAGCCTGCAAATACCTTTGGATTATCCTTTATCATTTCTAAATTTAATAATGGTAGAATTTTTGTTGCGCCATAACCACCTCGAATGCAAAAGATGCCATCTATGTCTGGATTTTGAAACATTTCATTGACTTCACGAGCGCGTAATTCATCTTTCCCCGCTAGATAGCCATGTCGTTGACGGCATGTTTCACCAACAACCACTTTAAAGCCGAGGTGTTCAACCTTTTCAATCGCTTTCGGAAGTGCTTCCTCAGGTGTTGGACTTGATGCACTAATGAGTCCAATTGTATCCCCTTTTTTTAATGATTTCGGTATCCTCATTTTTAAACCCCCATTTTTTGAGTTTGCTGATAACGGTAAATCTCCTCATCATTTGCTAAGACATAATGTCCTTCCTCCAGTTCGACAAATGAAGGGGGATTTAATTCATAGTTATGTTGAGAAGGGTCATATATTTCAATTTTTTTATTTCGTTCTTTATAAGGATTCGGTTCAGGTACAGCAGAAATAAGTGCTCGTGTATATGGATGAATGGGATTTGAGAACAATTTCTCTGTTTCTGCCAGTTCAACAATTCTTCCTTTAAAAATAACTGCCGTTCGATTAGATATATATCTTACGATGGATAAATCATGGGCAATAAATAAGTAAGTAAGATTATTCTCAATTTGTAATTTTGAAAGCAAGTTCAACACTTGTGCACGTATCGAAACATCAAGGGCCGATATCGGTTCATCCGCTATGATAAATTCTGGTTCCATAACAAGAGCTCTAGCGATGCCAATTCGTTGACGTTGGCCACCCGAAAATTCATGGGGAAAGCGACTTGCAAATTCAGGTAATAATCCTACTTGTAATAAAGCGCTTCGTACTCTTTCTTTTCGTTCATTATCATTTGCATACTTTCTTGTATTAAATAGTCCCTCAGAAATAATATAATCTACTTTTGCCCGTTCATTGAGTGATGCCATAGGATCCTGAAAAATCATTTGAATTTTTTCCGTAATTTGTTGATCCCATTCTTTTTGGATTTTGCCATTTATTCTTTGTCCTTTAAAAAGAATTTCTCCACTAGTAACCTCATTAATCCGCATAATGGCGCGACCAATTGTCGTTTTACCAGAACCTGATTCACCAACAAGCCCGAAAGTTTCGCCTTTATAAATATTGAAGCTAACATCATCGATGGCAACAAATTTATTTTTCCCTTTACCAAAGGTCACATTTAAATTTTTGACTTCAACGAGTACATCTCTATCCTTCATTTGCAAATCGTCTCCCTTCTTCGAAAAATGCTTTCAAATTTTCGGGAGGCTCTACCTTTGGTGCCTTTGGATGAAGCAACCACGTTTTTGCATAATGAGTTTCACTCACCTTAAAAAACGGTGGATTTTGTTCATAATCTATTTTTAAAGCATAGGGATTACGTGGTGCAAAGGCATCCCCTTTTATGTCTTTAAACAAATTAGGTGGTGTACCTTTTATTGAAAATAATTCTTCTCCCTTCACCCCTAGCTGTGGCAACGAAGAAAGAAGGGCCCACGTATACGGATGCTTACTATTAAAAAAGATCTCATCAGATTTACCAAACTCAATCACTTCTCCTGCATACATAACAGCTAATCGATCTGCCACCTTGGCAACAACGCCTAAATCATGAGTGATAAATATTGTAGTTAGCATATATTTTTCCTGTAAATTTTTTAAAAGCTGTAAAATTTGGGCTTGTATCGTTACATCAAGCGCAGTGGTTGGCTCATCGCAAATTAATATTTTTGGATTGCAGGCAATCGCAATTGCTATAACAATTCGTTGACGCATACCACCTGAAAATTCATGAGGGTATTGTTTGTATCGTCTTTCTACATCATGAATACCGACATCCTTTAATAATTGTAAAGTTTTTTCATAAGCCTCTTTCCCTATTAGCTCTTGATGTAAGACAATAGCTTCCTCAATTTGCTTTCCAATTGGTTTTAAAGGATTTAATGATGTCATTGGATCTTGAGTCACCATGGCAATTTCTTTTCCGCGTACTTTTAACCAATCTTTTTCAATTTTATACTTAGCTATATCTTCATTGTTATAGTAAATGCTTCCTTTATCGATATAGCCGTTATTATCTAGTAAACCGATGATTGATTTTACAAGTACCGATTTTCCCGAACCCGATTCTCCAACAATCGCTAAACTTTCTCCCTTATATAACTCTAGTGATATATCTCGTATAGCAGTGAGTATTCTCCCGTGTAGTTTGAACTTTATGACTAAGTTTTCAATGGATAAAATAGGTTTATTTGATTCTATAGTGGTCATTGACATCCCTCCTACCTATGATTTTTCGGATCAGCTGCATCTGCAAATGCATTACCGATAATATAAAAGGCAATCGTAATGACACTTAACACGATACTTGGAAAGATGAGCTGATAACGCAAATCTGGTGACATCATTAGAACTCGACCTTCATTGATCAAATTTCCTAATGATGGCTCGCTAATTGGAAGACCTAGCCCGATATAAGTAAGAAATACTTCAGAACCAATGGCAAAAGGAATGGCTAAGCTCACCCGAAGCATGATAATTGAGATTAAATAGGGTAATAGATTTTTTAAAATAATGCGATGACTTGGCGTTCCCAAGGTTCTAGATGCTAAGTTGTATTCACGGTCTCTTAATATGACAATTTGATTTCGGATAAACCGAGCCATTTCAACCCAGCCGGTTATACACATTGCGATTATAATCGTTGTAATACTAGGTCGTAATATTAAAGACATTAAAATTAATACGATTGTCGTAGGGATATTTTCTACGATGTTGTACATATGAGAGATGGGCGTCTCAAGTTTTCTTGAGTAACCCCAAAGAGCACCAATTGTAATCCCAACAATCACTTCAAATAGTGCTACCACAACGCCTATTAGTAGGGACGTACGCGTTCCAGCCCATATCCGTGACCATAAATCTTGTCCAATTGAATTTGTTCCAAACCAAAATTCACTGTTTGGTTCAACATTTCGTAATTGATAGCCTGTCTCTTCATTTAAATATATTTCGGTCGGTGATTTCTGATTAGGTAAATAAGGTTGAATAACAACGAAAAATACGATAGAGATCACTAATATTAATAGAAAAACTGCTACTTTATTTTTTAAAAACGATCTCCAGGTTGAACGCCAATAGGAATAATTCGAGTAGCCAGTTTCTTCAGCTTTATGTTCATCTGTTACTGCAAATTGAAATAATTGTTCACTAGACTTGTCTGAAATATTACGTATTTCTTCTGAAAATAGCCCCATTAGCGTACACTCTCCCCTCTACCCAACTTAATCCGAGGATCGACTAGGGACATGACGATATCACCTAAAAACAACCCAATAATCCCAAGGGATGAGAAGATTAATACAAGCCCTTGAACTACAGCATTATCCTGACGTTGAATAGCATCAACGAGTAAGCCTCCCATTCCAGGGATGGAATATAGTGACTCAATATAAATCGAACCTGTGATAGTAAACAAAATAGTTGCAGGTAAATATTGTGCCATTGGAATAAAAGCATTTCTCATGACATGACGAAACATCAATGTACGCTCTCTTACACCCTTAGCTCTTGCTAATTGAATATAATCTTTGTTTAGCTCGTCCACCATATAACGTCTCATCCACATTGCATAGGAAGCAATCGGGCCTAAAGCTAGTGAAATTAATGGTAAAATCCAACTAATTGGCCTGTCTTCATCAAATAACATCGGTAAACGGAAAAAGTCCGTAACATACACTTGTATTAATAAGTAATAAACCATAGCTGGAACAGCCACAACGAAGACGATATATCCTGTCCCAAGCCGATCAAGCCATCGACCTTTCATCTGCGCCATTAAAATCCCTAATGGTACACCGATGAGTAAGGCTAGAACAACAGCTCCTAATCCAAAAAATAATGAATACAAAATTTTATCAGCAATGATTTCAACAACAGGTACATCAGTACGATAAGTTATTGATTTTCCTAGATCACCTTGAATTAAGTTGCTGTAAAAGTTCCCCAATTGAACAAGAATGGGGTCTCTAAGGCCTAGATTCGTTAAATAAACTTCCTGTTGTTCAGGTGTCATTTTCTCAGCCGCCGCTCCTAAATAACCCTCTTCAGGTAATAAGCGTAATAATAAGAAAACTATCGTGATAATTACTAATAACGTAATGACAGACTGCATTAATCGTTTCCCTATATAAGCAAGCATTTAAATCCCCCCTATGTAAAGAGAATATGAAGGAAGGAGATGGTGAGAAGCCATCTCCTTCTTAGTGTTTCAACACCCTTTATATCTGAGTGTAGAACCTTCTATTGTTCTACCTCTGCTAATGCCTCCGCACGTTCTTGTTCCCATATCTTTTTCGCTTCTTTAAATTCTTCATTACTCATTGGCTTTTCTAGTAAACTTTGACCTTTAAATTTCTCTGACGTTACACCAAACGGAGAGAACTGAGCTTCAAATGGATTTAGCTTTGAAGCCATGTACCCGTCTCCTTGTACTGAATACGGAATAACAAACGCTTCCTCTATTAAGAAGGCTTCAGCCTCAGCAAAGAGCTGATAACGTTCCGCAGCATCAATAGTTGCTTTTGCCTTTTCAACCATGTTTTGATACTTCGGTTTACCATTGGACTCTAAATAGCCTTCTGCGAGTTCAGGCTTATTGTATGTGCCGCCGATTGTAAACGGATCTGTATAAGTTGATGGATCCGCAAAATCTGGACCCCAGTTCACTTCCATAAACGCATATTTACCCGGGCGACGAACCTCTGATAAGAATCCAGTTGAAGGTCCTGCCTCTACAATAATATCGATATAGTCTTTACCTAATAGATTTTCCATTTGTTGTTCAACAACTTGTGTACGGTTCGCCCAGTCAGGACTACCTGAGTTATAAGGCATTAATACTTTAATAGGGAATGTTGCTTTTCCTTCAAGCTCTGCCAAAGCTTTTTCTTTAAACTCTAAAGCTAAATCAGCATTAAATGATTCACTATTTGTAAATTGAGCTAATGGCTCTAATTGTGTATAGTCCACACCATCAATATCAACAAAGTTTTTCGGTGTAATTGAGTTGTTTAGTAGAGTTTCTGGATTATAAGGTTCCATTGTCATCATTGCAGATACACGATCAAAAGCGTGGAATAGGGATTTACGGAAGTTTTTATTATTTACGGCTACCTTCCAATTCTCAGGCTCGTATTCTGCATCAAATTGTGGATCGAAGTTTAACGCATAAAAATACGTGTAGAAGCTTGGTGTATCTTGTCGGACTAAATCCTTTTTCTCCGGATCATTAAACCAATCATCTAGAATCGCTGTTGGGATAAGTGCAAAATCTACTTCACCTCGTAAAAACAACTCAGGTGCAACCGTATTTGCTTCAGCATTATATTTGTAATGAATTTTATCGATTAACACATTGTCTTTATCCCAATAAGTTTCATTTTTTGCTAGAATACGTTCATTTTGAGGTTCAAAAGTTTCTAAAATGTACGCACCGTTATAAAGAAGGTCTTCACGAGCAGTACCGAAACGCTCTCCTTTTTCTGCTAAGAATTCTCCATTCACCGGGAAGAAACATACATAATTTAACATTGAAAGGAAGTAAGGTGTTGGACCTTCTAGTGTGTACTCAACTGTATATTCATCAAGGGCTTTTACACCTACTTGTGAGAAATCAGTAATCTCTCCTTCATAGAATGCATTACCATTTTTTACAACAGTAGCGATCCAAGCAGTAGAAGACTCATTTTTCGCATCAAGCACATAATTTAATCCATCCACAAAATCTTGCGCTTTAACATCGGCATATTCTTCACCTTCGTGGGTAACCCATTTGACGCCTTCGCGAAGTTTGAATGTCCAAACTGTCGCATCATCATTTGACGTCCATGATTCAGCTATAGCAGGCTGAACAATACCATACTTATTATATTCAATTAAACCATCGACTAAATTTGCTGCCACCGCGAACTCATTATTATCGGAAGTTTTTAAGTAATTTAATGTTTTTACCTCTCCCGCATAAAGCGTACGGTATACAGTTTCATCACTTGATGACTCGCCACTACATGCTACAAGAATGACTGAAATACAGGCTAAAAGTATAAATAAATACTTCTTCATAGAAACCCTCCCAATTTGCTATCTTTTTATAATGAAAATCCGATTCCAGGTTCATCTGACATTCGAATCCATTGATTATTAAATGTTGGCCCCCCTGTAATTGGATCTTTCAAACAAAGAAGTGGTCCATCTAAGTCAACCATCTTGATGTTTTTCTCAGATGCAGCAAAATGTGCAGCTGCACTTACACTAATTTTCGTTTCCAGCATGCAGCCTATCATGCATTCAATACCATTTGCCTCTGCAATATGACAGATTTTTTGTGCTTGATAAATTCCACCTGTTTTCATCAGCTTTATATTAATAAAATCAGCAGCTCGCATCTCAATAATTTTCACGGCATCTAAAGGTGAAAATACACTTTCGTCAGCCAATATATTTGTTTGTGTATTTGCCGTTACATACTGCATCCCGATGAGATCTTCATAGTGAACTGGTTGCTCCACTAATTCAATATCAAGCCCAGCATCTTCTAGCTCTCGTATTATTTTTACTGCTTGCTTTGCAGTCCAACCTTGATTTGCATCAACTCTTAAAGTAATGTGAGGACCCACAGCATTTCGAATTTGCCTAATTCGCTCAACATCTTCATCAGGTTTTTTTCCAACCTTTATTTTTAAAATTTCAAAGCCTCGTTTTACTGCTTCTACACTATCTGCAACCATTTTTGTAATTTCATTGACGCTAATCGTAATATCCGTTTTTAGTTCTTCTCGATAACTGCCCAAAACCTTGTAAAGTGGTGTCTGATATTGTTTTGCAAATAGATCATAAAGCGCCATATCAACTGCTGCCTTTGCACTCGTATTTTTGTAAATACAATCATTAAGTCGCTCCATAATTGACGAGAAATCATCTATGTCCATTCCGCAAATGGCTGGTTTAATATAATCTGTTATTGCGTGAACAATAGAAGCTTTTGTTTCACCTGTTATTACAGCAGTAGGCGCTGCTTCACCAATGCCTATTTGCCCATCGTCAGTAAGCACTTGGATCCCTATGTTTCGAATTTTATCAACTGTTCGAAGTGCTGTTTTAAAAGGGGTTCTAAGTGGGGCTTCCACTTCAAAAAACTGTATATCTGTAATCTTCATCGCTTCACCTAATCCAATTCATTAAGTTAGAAACTGCAAAATACGTAACACTTCATAAAAATCGTCTGTTATAAATTCAACGGTATTATAAGGTTTAAATGTCGCACCTGGATAAAAAGAATTACGGTATGCGCGAGTATGATCTCGGTATATAATTTCAACAACGAATTTATCCGGAAGTGTTACTTTTAGGGATTCTCGCTCCACTTTCATGGCCTGTTCTGCAAGTCGGCTTGTTTCACTAATCGCTAATTGGGGACTCACACTAATTGTCGCCCCACCAATTCCCTCTTTTGTTGCAAAGGTAACAATATTTTCATTTAGTAATTTAACCTCTTCAGTTAAACCAACATCACCACTAACAAATGAAACTGGAACACCGTGAAGTGCCGCTGCATAAGTATTAATTAAAAATTCACTTACATACTCACCATTAATCTTTACATCAGCGCTTGTGACGAGGGTATGAGCTAAAGGATTTCGATGGCTCCCACCTTTCGAGTGATAACCAATAAAAATTGCACGATCAAAGCTTTGATCTAAACCTGCAACCATACACATTGGCTTCCCCATCCATCCCCGAATCACCTTCACGTTTATCGGTAATTCCGAAATATCAATATTTCTAGCGGAATCATGGGCATCTTTTAAAACAATTTCTGTTGCTCCACCTTTTAACGCTCCTTCAATAGCAGCCATTACTTCTTTTGTCATTTGACTTTGAAATGGTTCGTAATCTGGTGTATTTTTCTCCGTTTCAATCCAGGTTGTAGAACCCGCCACACCTTCTAAATCGGCACTAATATAAACCTTCATCTTTATTTAAGCTCCTTTATTCTTTTAATAGATTTGCGGGATTATCCCGAATATTTTATTAAGTAATTTCTTAAAGTGAAATTCTTTTAAAGTAGCTTGGATGTTCATTCAATTTTTAGATAATTCTGTATTTTAAATAAAATCTACCATACCTTGTAAATTTTTTCTAGATTGAAAATATAATAATTATCGACTTTTACAATTAGTTTGAAACATAATTACCCTACATTAGTTATATAAATATATGTCTTATGCAGTAGAATTCATGACTTTCTGAAGATATACTTTGTAATATTTTATTATCATTTTTTTGCTAGAATTTGTTTTTCAATAGTTTTTGAATGGAATGTTCTTTAAGTTTATTTCAGTGTGCTTATTATTTTTGAGTTACTCTTTAACTTTGTCCGGAAGGAACTAATGAGAAAATAAAAAAGTTATTCAATGCGAGATCCACTGAATAACTTTTGAATTTGATGTTTATATAAATCTATATTCATGTACAATATGACCATTTCGACCTTTCGTTGTCTTGGCTTGAGAAAGTGAGTTAAGAATGGCTTCTTCTGTCACTTCAGCAGCTGAAGTAAACAAGTCATTCATAACTGGATGGTCATCACGTAGCTGTTTTCGCGTTTCAATGATGTCCTTTGCAGTGTGGGGAATTTTATTAGCAGTTGTAAAGCCGATGACAATATCACCGCTTCCATGAGAAAAATGGCTACCTGTTCTCCCCAAGCCAATCCCGCAACGTTTAATTACACGCTCAAGCTGTCGACTACTTAAAGGTGCGTCTGTTGCAAAGACAATAATAATCGATCCATCATTTGGTGATGAAATTGGGTTTGATTGATTTATTTTTAGTCGATAGTTTTCTAATTTAAATTCGTCTGCATTCCCGAAATTAGTTAGAACCAAACAACCAACAGAGAATTTTAAATTATGTTCTTTAACATCAATGATGCGTGACGAGGTGCCGATCCCACCTTTAAATCCAAAGCACATCATTCCCTTTCCGGCTCCAACAGCTCCTTCTTCTACTGGATTTTCAGTCGCATTTTGGATTGCTTCAATGGCATGTTGAGGAGTTACCATACAAGCTCGAATGGAATTTAAAAAGCTATCATTACACTCTCCTACCACAGTATTAATCGTCCCTGTAGTTATGCCAATGTTAGGGTTGGACTTTAACATATATTCCAATACTCCCTGTGAAACGGCAGGAACGCTAAAGGTGTTAGTTAACATTATTGGTGCTTCAATAACCCCTAATTCATTTACTTGTACAAGTCCTGTTGTTTTTCCAAATCCATTTATAACATAACTCGCAGCAGTTACCTTTTGCTGAAATAGATTATCACCATGAGGTAAAATGGCAGTGACCCCGGTGCAAGCATATGAATTATCTTTTTCAAGTAAATCATCCAATGTGACATGCCCGACACGTACACCTGGAACATCTGTTATACAATTTTTTTCACCTACTGGTAATCTTCCTATGGTTATTCCTAATTCTCTTACTTTTGTGCGCATCTCCTCACTCCTAAACAATTGCTTTACTTAATCTGTAATAAATATTTCATTATTAATAATCTAATCTCCTTTTTAAATTTAATTTATGTAGATAGTTTATCTTTCCATGTTAATAATATTTAAGAGTCATTTTGTGTGATTGTATAGAACTATAGATATTTTTATTTTTCACCTTTAAGTTAAAGCTTACATTTCAACAGCTTCCCTCCATGAATCATTCATTTTGATTTCCCAGCAATCAATATCATTGATACCCTTAAATAATATACGTCGGAATTCCGACTGAATAATTGTCGGTATAACGTCATTTTAAAACATCGGTATTTTCAAAATTGCAAATCTATTAGATAATAAGTTTGTAATATTATTATAAAGAGGAATATTATGGGGGTGATTTGCTAGTTGAATTACAATATTATTCTCTACAACGAAATGAAAACTATTATCCAAACGACTCCAAATCTTCAAAATCATCTACGATCACAATTGCTGCAATATATTGATACAAAAAAGGATCACCCTATGATATTTGGCAATCTATGTGTACTTCACTATTGTGAGTTCACAGAGGAGTTTAATCCAGAAATTTATCGGATTGCTGCAGCAGTTGAATTATTGGTGTTAAGTTTTGACATAATAGACGATCTGCAAGACCAAGATACTAGCAATATTTGGACATCAACTCCTGATCTGTCCATGAATGCTGCATTGGCAATGATTTTTATTCTCTCTAATGTAATTTTAGAAAGCAATTTCAATCATAAACATCACGCTAGAATTGTATTAGATATGTATGCATTGGATAGTATTAACGGTCAACAGCTAGATCTATTAAATTCATGTCAAAGCGAAGAAAGCTATCTGAACATGATATCTTTGAAGTCTGGGTCATTAGTAACTTTAAGTTGCTTAGTGGGTGTAGTTTTGGCGCAAGGTGACATCGATATTCGAGTGAAAGAATATTCGAATTTGATTGGTGTAATTCAACAAATCGAAAATGACATTTCTGATGTGCAGTCGATCAATGGTAAAAATGACCTGCTGAACAAAAAGTACTCATTACCGATTATTTACATCTTTGAAAAGCAAAATGATGTTTCCAAGCATCTAGAAGACTATTATCAAGGTCTCGTAACTTCTATGGATATTGACTTCGTAAAAAAGGAATTATTTTTTGGTGGTGCTCTTCACTATGCGAAGGCTATTCGTAATATGTACCGAATTAAAGCCCTTGAGTATATTGAGGATGTTACCATGAAGGAAGAAAGTAAAGAATATATCAAAAATCTAATGAAATGAGGAATTTAAAATGAACAAACTAATCCAATATTTAATTGAAAATCCAACTGTCGTTTCTTTACTACAACAAAACAAAGTATCTCTTGTAGGAGTTTCAGCTGCTGAACAACAAGCTATTACAGATGCATTTAAAGAATCAACTGTTAAACCTTTGGACCTTGGTTGGAGATAATGAATGTTTCCCCATAAATTGTTCTGGAGCATAATCACTATTTATCTAATTCTAGGATTATACCTATTCATTACGAGCATTCAATCTCCTATTGCAGGTATTGAAGTAGAAAAGAGTAATGATAAATGGGAGATTTCAAATTTTGAATATCCTGAATTAGCTAATCTACATCACATTAACCAGGGCGATTTCCTTTTAAAGGTAAATGATCAAAATATAACTAAATTTAATAGTTTAGACTACGACCAGACAATTCGATCTGCTAATAGTTTAACAATCATGACAAAAGAGGGAGATATTCGTGATGTGCTTTTAAGTCATTACGATCTCCCTTTCCAGTTTTTAACCTACTTTATTTTGCCTTTATGTTATTTTTTTATCGTACTATTTATAGCTATATATTTATTTACAAATAAAAAAGGAAACTCGCTATCATTAAAATACTTAATATTATTCATGCTATCTTTGGCATTGGCCTACAGTAGCATTGCATCATCCACTCGCTTAGATAGAATTGGAATCGTCGTAAATAGCACAAGTATGATTTTAAGTGCAGTATTACTTCTCCAATTTATAAAGTATTATTTATTGTTCATCGATATAAAATTTAAAGTTTTAAACAAAAGTTCGTGGTTTTATCTTTATCCAATTATCGTATTCGTTTTGACAATACTAGAGGGACCATTTCCTTTTTTATTTTCTGTTAATACTTTAATCATTCTCTCTATATTCTTTATTTTACTAACAATGATCATTATCATTCTCGGAATATCTCAGGTTAATTACAAAAAGCCACATATTAAATTACTGTTATGGGGTTTTATTTTACCGTTTTTACCATTTTTATTTTTATTTGTATTACCTGTTTTAATATTTCAAGAGTTTATTATATCATCTACTGCAAGTGCTCTATTTTTATTATTAATCCCAATCGGATTTATATTTGCTCAATTATCTGAACGATTGTTCGATGTTGAATATCATATATCCAGATTAAGATACTATACGTTTTATTCACTTATCTTAACGATTTGGTTAAGTTTAGGGATTAGTTTATTAACATCGGTGTCATTCAATAATTTAGTTGATACGACATTATTTATATTCATTTCACTTGTTATTTGTTTTTATATTAAAGAAAAAATAGATTATCATAACAGGAAAGTCTTATTCTCTCCGCGTGGTGATTATATCCATCTGCTATATACAACAATTGACGAAATTGGAAATGCGATTAAAACAGAAGAAATTTTCCAGCGTTTATCGTCCATTATCTCAAAGCAATTTGAATTAGATAATGTATATGTGGTGGCGTATGATGTTCAGGAAAAAAGATTCTTACCTATCCAAGATAGTAATAGTGCGATAATACATAAATCGCTTAACCAATCAATTTTTGAAAACCTGCAGCTAAGAGAGATTAAGAAGTTCGATTCTTACTATGTTGCTTGTTTGCACCATGATATTGAACGGAAACATTTTTTAATTATGGGAAATAACAATAATACTCAGTTAAAACATGAAGAGTTATTATGGTTAGAATTATTAATATTGTTCGTTAACAGTTTTATAGACAGTTCAAAATTAGTTGAAGATTTGCTTGAACAATTAAAATTGGCTCAACAAAAAGGAACAGACCAACCAATCTGGCTCAAAAAACTCGTTTGGCTCCAACTTGAGGATGAAAAAAATCAGTTAGCGCAAGAATTACACGATACAGTTTTGCAAGAGCAAATTTTCCTAATTCGTGAAATGGATTCGATCCTGTACGAAACAGATATTGATAAAATGCAGCCTAAAATTGCGGATTTCCATCGACAGCTAGTAACGATTAATCATCAACTAAGATCGTATTGTGAAAAGCTAAAGCCGCCTTTATTAGATACTTTAGGTTTAAATGCAGCACTTAACAAATTAATTATGGAAACGAAAAAGCGAGCAACTTTTTCTTTAATTACAAGCCTTGAACCAGTAAATGTAGAAAATAAACAAATACCTTTACTTATTTACCGTATCATTCAAGAAATGCTAAGTAATGCAGTAAAACATTCGAAAGCTACCTACGTAAAAATACAGTTAAAGAACTATGAAAATGGGTTTGAAATTTTCTATATGGATAACGGTGTTGGTTGTGATATGGATACGATTAATCAATCAGATTCGATGGGACTAACAGGAATGCGAGAAAGAGTCCTTGCCTATGATGGATATATTGATATCGATACTTATCCAAATGAAGGTATGCAAATTCATATACAAGTTGGGAATGATTTAAAAAATGATTAAAATTTTAATAGTAGATGATCATCCAATCGTACTGGAAGGGACGAAAAATCTTTTTCAAGATATAGAGGATATCCTAGTAGATACTAGCGATGATATTTATGCAATACATCAAATGTTAGAGGAAAGTCAAAATCCATACGATTTATACTTAATAGATATAAATATGCCCGAACAAAATGGTATTGTTCTCTGTAGTAAAGTTCGAACAACGCAACCTAATGCGAAGATCATATTGTATACGGGAGACAATATTGAAGATTATTATTCTTTAATTTTAGAAAAAATGGTACATGGCTTATTGTCTAAAACGTCAACAAAAGAACAAATGATCCGCGCAATTCGTGCAACTATTGCCGGTGATCTTGTCCTGCCAGCAAACTTTATTAACTATATTAAAGATTTCTATAATGCAAACCAAATCGAAGAAACTTTAAAACTAAATGAACGTGAAAAACAAATCCTTCATTATATATCAAAAGGATATACGAATAGCGCCATTGCTATTGAGCTTCAAGTAACACAACGAACAATCGAACGAAACTTATCTCAAATTTTTAATTTATTAAATGTCGCATCAAGAACAGAAGCAGTTTTAGCAGCAAAAGAAAAGAATTTAATATAAAAAAACAGTCTCAAATAAGAATTTGAGACTGTTTCAGAGTGTTGACAAAATACCTCGAGAGCTGCATCTCTCGAGGTATTTTGTCTTTTTAAAATCGTTTAGGTATAAATTATTACCAGATTTCGGGTATTAATCGTCTCGATGAGACGCTTTCATCTCGTTTTATGCAGCTTTCCATGTCCAAGTAGCAAGCTTTTTAAATTTATAGCAGCAAAAGTAAGCATCGCCTGCATGGACAATTTTTTTAAGCCCCGTAGGGTTGTCCAACGCATACCATGCTTTTCTTTAGCATCGGCAAAGACACGTTCAATTGTTTCTTTGCGTTTTGCATATATCTCTTTTACTTCAAAATGATGACGCAGATGTTCCGTCTCCTCTAAGTACCCTTCCCAAATGTGTCGTTGAATCAGCTTTATATGATTCTTATTTTCTGTACATTGTGATATGAAAGGACAATTCGTACAAACCGTTGGATTGGATTTGTATTGGCGATAACCTTCCTTAGTTGTCGTAGTGTACTTTAGTAGCTGATTATTTGGGCAGATATAGGCATTAAGATACTCATCATAAACAAACTCATGCTTACGGAAGAAACCTTCTTTTGTTTTTGGGCGGGTGTACGGTAATACAGGTAACATTTGATTCTCTAATAGAAAGTTCGCAATCGCAGGTGTTTTATAAGCAGCATCGGCTACCACAGCTACAGGCTTTCCGACATGTTCAATAATCTTTTCTACTAAAGGCTGGAGCATATGACTATCGTGTATATTCCCCGGAGTGACAATAGAGCCTAATACAAATCCTCTTTCATCTGTCGCTGTATGAAATGAATACGCAAACTGTTTCGTACGTTCATCTTTTACATAGTAACCACTTTCAGGATCGGTAGTACTTTCTTTGATTTCTTTCATTTCGTCATTTTCAAATTTTTCCGGTGGAAATGGTTTTTTTCCGTTTTCCTCACGATCGATATTCAGTTCTTCTTGAAGCTTCGCTTCATAAGCACGTGTTTCTTTTCGTACAAGTTTCTTATCATACTTTCGTTTATTAGCACTTGCCTTTACATGTGTAGAATCAATAAAAACATGGTCTTCTGATAAGAAACCACAGTCCATAATCTCTTTTAAGATACGGTAAAAAATCTGTTCAAAGATATCGGTATCTTGAAAGCGTCGTTCATAGTTCTTACCGAAGGTTGAAAAATGTGGAACTTCTGTATGAAAGCCGAATCCTAGGAACCAACGATATGCCATATTCGTTTCAATCTCTTTAATCGTTTGGCGCATTGAACGAATGCCGAATGTATATTGAATAAACGTCATTTTAAATAGAACAACAGGATCAATACTTGGTCTTCCAACAGTGGAGTATAGATGTTCAACTAATGGATAGATAAATTTAAAATCAATTGCAGCATCTAGTTTACGGACCAGATGGTCCTTTGGTACAAGTTGTTCAATAGTTATCATTTCAAACTGTTCACGTTCATTGATTTGATTTTTCGTCATCATGGTTATCATCACCTCAGAGTATTAGAAGCGTTACACTATTGTATTAGCCGATATAAGTCGATTGAAGTGGAAGGCGCGAAGACTCCTACGGGAACAGCACGAGCCGAAGCACCCGGACTGAGCGTAGCGAGGGAGAAGGCTGAGGCCGTGCCCGTGGAAAGCGTAGCGCCTGTAACGGAAATCGACGATTTCTTAATATGTATTGTAAATAGAAAAAAGACTGTAGACAATCTCAAATTTTTGAGTTTGTCTACAGTCTGAAACAGTCTCAAATAAGAATTTGAGACTGTTTTTTATATATTAAGAGGAATGAAATCATCGTTGTAGTGAGTTACTAAATAACGTGACTCCAGCTCAATTGCAATTTCGTAAAGTTCTTTTCCGTACCTTTTCATCCAATAATTCACATAATTCGTATTGTAAGCGCGCATATACTGAAGATAAAAAACTAAGTTTTGAAATAATGCACTTAAAAACTCTTCTTCCGAAAAACGAGATTTAAATACTTGAGTTTGATTCAGTTGGTTCTGTATTTTAAATGTGAGATTCCCATCTCTTTCTTTAACTAGATAGTAGACTATTGGTTGTGTTAAATCTAGAATCTCTGAATATCCTGCATGTAGATAATTTTTCATAAGCCACAAATAGGATACCCATGGTTCTGTCGTCAAAATTTTCACTGGACTTAGAATTTCCCCATCTTGAATAATTTCTATACAGTATCTGTTATAAATGCTCGATATTTTAGATGAAATTTGCTTCATTTTTAATGTATTATCTACTCTAATCAAATCTTCTTGTTTTGGAACATAAGTAGGAAAAGATACACCTTGTACGTCCTCGATATACGTATTTATGACGATCATCAAAATCCCCTCCTGAGGCTAAAACTCTTCACTATAAATTTAACATGTCTAATTGTTATTTTACGACAGGGTAATACCGATATTTCAAGGGCATAATACCGAAATACTATATGTCGGTACATTTTATTAGTTAATTAGACTTACTATTATTTCACCAATAGTATTTTTTTCTATTAAACGATAGAAACAATTTCTTTTCTATAGGAAATATAGAAAATTCTGTGTCCTTTTTGGGAAAGCTAATAGAGGAATGGCATTAAACATCTATGTGAAAGAATTCAGAATTGAATGGTGGATTTTCATGAATGACAATTTAAATGAGAACTTAGAACACTACAACAATGAAACATCTCTTCATATAAATGATCAAAATTTAAAAAACAGCTTACTTCCTCATTATGAAAATACAGACATTGGTATATGGTCCTTCGATCTTGTTACAGATACCTTTTTAGTAATGACTAAAGGTATTGAGAACATCTCAGGATATGCAAAAGAGATATTAGAAAAGGAAATTGAATGGGTATCTCTTGTACATCCAGATGATTTACCTAATTTTCTTGAAAATAAAAAGCAATTAGAAAATGGGCAGATTTTACGGGAACAATATCGGATTATTGATAAGTACGGTCAAGTTAAATGGCTGCAAGATTATACAATTCCAACTATCGATCGTAATGGTAAGCTTATTAAAATTGATGGTATCACTTCAGATATTACCGAGCAGAAATTATTGGAAGATAAGCTGAAATTTTTATCAGAATATGATCCCTATACGAATTTACCCAATCGTAGAAAATTTTTTGAAACACTTGAAAGACGTTTTCATAAATACGAGGATAGAAACCGAAAATTCGCTGTCATGATCATAGATATGGATAGATTTAAATTCATTAACGATACTCTTGGTCATGAAATTGCAGATGAATTATTTAAGGAAGTGGCTTTTAGAATTAATACTTTATTATCACCAGATGATTTATTGGCTCGATATGGTGAGGACGAATTTGCCGTATTAATTGATACAACTGAATCTATCGAGTCAATTACAACAATTGCAGAACGTATGATTAATGCTTTTAAAGAACCCTTTTATATTGAAAACTATCAACTATATGCAACAGCAAATATCGGCGTCAGTACTTTTCCAGAGAACGGGAATAATAGCATCGAATTATTAAGAAATGCAAATCTCGCTCTATATAAATCACAAAAAGCAGGTAAAAACAAATATCACATCATATCCCATTTAAGTAGTATCCAATCTTTTAAATCCTTTAGCCTTGGACGTGACTTAAAAAAAGCTTTAGAAAATAATGAAATGGTTCTTCATTTTCAACCAAGAGTGGATGCTTTTACAAATGAAATTATTAGTGCAGAAGCGTTAATTCGTTGGAACCATCCTGAATGGGGGATCATTTCGCCCATTGAATTTTTAACCATTGCAGAGGAAAACGGATTTATTGAAGATGTTGATAATTGGGTACTAAATGAAGTTTGCCATCAAATGAAGTTATTAAGAGAACGTAAAATATTAACAGTGCCCATTTCGATAAATATTTCAGCCGTGCACTTTTCCGTTTATAATTGGCAAGAAAAAGTGGCTTCCATTATTGAAAGCTACGGTATCCATTCAAAGGATTTGGAGTTTGAAATAACAGAAAGCCTGCTATTAAATAATGATAATTCTGTTCAAGACACCCTGAATGCTCTTAAAAGCTTGGGAATTAAAATCGTGCTAGATGATTTTGGAACTGGTTACTCATCACTTTCCTATTTAACACACTTCCCATTCGATATTATTAAAATTGATAAATCCTTCACTAAAAATATGGTCATCAGTGAAAAGGATTTATTTATAGTAAAATCAATTATTTTCATGGCAAAGGGATTAAATATTAAAGTGGTAGCAGAAGGCGTTGAAACGCTTGAACAATTAAAGCTTCTTCAGGAGGAACAATGTGACGAAATTCAAGGATACTTATTTAGTAAACCTGTACCGATTGAAGAGTTTATTTCTTTATTAAAGAAAAAAACCTTAAAACCAATTGACCCAAGTGTGAAAGGTGCCAAAAACAAAAGAAAATATAATCGTATTGAATTACCATATCCAATTGAAGCCGAAATGCGACTTGTTTCCTTCGCTGGACAAGCTTTACAATTAGGAAAATCACATGCATTAATACAAAACGTGAGCATTGGTGGATTACGCTTTATTACAAATCTTAATTTACCCGTTCGTGGTGATATCCACCTGCAATTTGATACTGAAATTTTAGACCAAGCTATTCGCTTAATTGGAAAAGTGATTTGGAAAGAAGAAATGAAAGAGGATTTATTTGTTTATGGAATCGAGTTTATACAAAATGATGAAAAACAAGCTTCATTTAAAATCTTATTAGATCAATTAAGTGATGAATTAAAAAAAGACAACGGGGTCTCACTTAAGAAAATCATAAAAGGCGAAATTACAGTTTATTTTAATAAGAAAAAAAAGTTCTTTTAGAACAAATATTTTACACACAAAAAAGCTCAGACACTCCCTGAGCTTTTTTATGGTTAATAGGATAAACCATAGTTATATTTATATTCATTGCCATTGGTATCACGATAAATATAGGAAGGATCCTCTCTAAATCCTGGTACGTCACCTAAATCTTTTTTCACTGCTTTAGAATCAGCTGGGATTGTAAATGGCAATTTCCCAACTGGGTTGAATTTTCCTCTTAAAACATCAATTAAACTTTCTGTTTTCACACCAAAAGTCGCTACAATACTTGCAGCATTTGGTTCGAATTCATTAATCAGCCACGGATTTTTAAAATCAATCGCTAAAATCGTCGGTATTTTCTTTTGAATTTCATTTATTCGATAAACATTTTCAATACCTGTATCTGGTCCAATGGTTAATGTACTTTCACTTTGACTGAGTGGATCGATTTTTGGCATTAATAAAATAAATGCATGGGTTGCCTCATCCATATTATCTGTTATGGAGATGTTCGGTGCATAGTTTTGGAAGATTGTTTTTAAATCAAATGTTGCTTGACCATTTTCTCCAGCTGGAAACATCTCAACATACAGTTTTATGTGTTGAAGTTTATCGTCTGTTAGTGGTAGTAGATTGTCATTATTTTTTAGCAGAACGATTGATTTGCGATGAGCTTCGTCTGCTTTTTCTTGCGATTTTGAATCGTTAACAATTTCAAGCGCTCTCTCAGGATCCACATATGGATTTTCAAATAAGCCTAGCTCCATCATTTCTGTAATCAAGTACTGAGCAGATTGGTCGACTAATTCTTCACTCACGAGTCCTTGATTCACCGCTTGAATGATTGGCATAGGATCTGTTCCACCTGAAAAAATGTTGGTCCCTGCCAATAATGCTTTTGCATATTTTTCTTCCGGCGTTAAATCTATTGCACCCCATGCCTTTTCTTGTACCGTTCCTAAATCTGCATTGATATAGCCGGAGAAGCCTAATTCCCCTCTTAAGTAATCATTGATAAAGAATTTATTCAAGGCAAAACTGACTTCTTCAAATTGTTCATTTGCATTTGTAGACATTAAATTTTGGTTAACACTATCATTGCTTGGATACGCGATGTAAGGCATGATGGATGTAGTATTCGCCTTAATTGCAGCTTTAAACGGAACTAAATGATACCTTAATAAACTACCTTCAGTTGTGTAACGATTGTATAGCCCTTCATCAAGTTGAGGTGTTTTTCCTAAGTCACGAACACCTCCACCAGGATAATGACCGATCGTTGTCGATACATGATTTCCTTGATAACCTTTTATAATTCTTGATATTATGTCGGATGTTAAAGCCGGATGCTCACCAAAGGTTTCCTCAACGTTGAACCAAAGTGGATCCGTTGCAACGTTTGCAGAATAACCAAAAAGCTTACGAATACCTGTAGCACGAAATTCACCGCTTGTAATACGTGCAAAATCCTCTATTAGTTTTACGTCTCGAGTTGCAGCTAAACCTAAAGGATTCGGCCAAAATGAGAATTGACCACTACTTTCTAGTATTGGTGAAACTGTCTGATTGAAACTTGAAACATGATTTCGAGGATATGAAATCATTACAACGGGTATTCCTAACCTAGACCATTCAACTGCTTCTTGTAGCTGATTATGATAGTTGGCTATTACATCGGCTCTAACTGAATCACGAAAAATAAAATAACGTGTCCCTTGGTCTAGCTGTTCGTTTGGTTGTACCAATAGCCCGTTCTCGAATTTTGGAAACTCAGGAATTAATAATAAACCAGCTTTTTCATCTAGCGTCATTTTCCATACTAGATCCTTCGCACGCTCATCAGCTGAAAGACGCCAATCTTCATATGGATCGAGTGTTTTATTTCCATTCAAATCTTTGAATGTTAACCCATCAATTGTTAACGTCTTTTTTATTTTAAATCCTAGCTCAGGCTGTTTAATCTTTTGCCCATTAGCCTGAATTTCTGGCATTGCTAAGGACAATAATAGTATGACAGTTATTCCTAATACTAATAATTTTTTTAAACTAACCATCTATTCCCTTCCTTTACTAATCACTTCCCAATTATTTTGCCTTTACTTTATGGTTTTATGTATTGGGAAAGGGATTAAGGGGTGAATATAATTAGTAAGAAACATATAATTTTTCTAGTTCTAAAAAATTAGAAAAAGCTCCTTAAACCTTTAAACATTAGATTTAAGAAGCTTTCTATCTATTTTAACAAAGGCGTACAATCTACTTCTTCCTAAAGATTAACTTAGGTATTGTTGCCTTGTGTAGTATGTTATATTAATTTATCGATCGAGCTTCGCATAATGTACAGCAAGTTCATAGGCAATGGCAGTATAGTCACCAGGTTTCAAGATACCTTTGTTATGATTTTCAATCCATTCTGGCTGATATCTTAATTCCTCAACTGCTTTTTCTACTAATAATTGCTTTGTAGCTGGTGAAATTACACGCATTAAATATTTATATCTCATCGTTGGTGAGTAGAAATCCAAATCATCAACAACTCCGTTTCGACTTAATCTAAGATACTTTCCAAGTGCCCGAGCAATTAATTTACCTGCATTTTCCAATACATTCGGATCTCGTAGTTTTTTTATATCAATACTAGAATCCATGAAACCACCTTCAATTAATATTGCCGGCATTAACGTTTCACGCACAATGTGTAAGTTTGCGAGTTTAATCCCTCTGTCTCTTAACCCATAGGCTTTCACAACTGCAGGATGAATGGCTTCTGCTAAATTTAAGCTTTCAGAACCAGGATCAGTATAAACGAAAGTTTCTACACCGGTATGTGTACCCCACTCATTGCCAGAAAGAGCGTTATGATGAAAAGAAATATAGTAATCCGCACCCCAAGAATTTGCACCATCCGTCCTTGCATCTAATGGTACATCTTCTTCTCCTGTTGGGTCATCAAAGCGTTGGAGTGTTACATCATCATATAATTCTAATTCTTTTGCAAATGCACGGGCAACTTGATCATTAAAAGTCCATTCGCGTTCACCATCTGGAGTCCGCTTTCCAGGGGTATTTATTCCATGACCTGCATCATATCCAATTTTAACCATCAATCATCACCTTTTGGTTTATCATATGCTTCAACTTTCATACTGTCACTGATCCAGCGTTGCCACCAAGTGAGTAAACAAGGTACTAAAGGATTTTGTAACATAATTGTAAAAAAAGAAACCTTCCTTATTTTGGAAGATTCACTCACATTTTCTAATAGTTTATCATTATGATCTTTTTCAATGATTCGATTAAATGATTGTTTAAAATTAAGTATTTTTGTTCCTACACAAGAAAATAATCAGCGCATATGATGCATATGAACTCTTTTTTAGGAGGATTATTGATGAATAATTATAACAAAAATAAAAATACTCAAAATCTTAATACACAAAATCAAGCGGCTACAATAGCAGTAATTGCAGGTTTGATAACTACTCTTGGAGATGGTTTATCGACTATTGCTGCAGCACTTGCATTACAGGAAGCACAACAACAATGCAATCAAAACAGTGGAAACAATGATTACACAGCTGAATTATTTAAGATGCAAAAACGGATTGAAGCATTAGAAAAAGAAATAAAAGAAATGAAGAAAAGGCTATAGTGGTTTCTAAAATCTAAATAATCTATAATTTTTTTACAGCTCATCCTCGCTAATCTTACAGTATGAGGTTTGAATCTCTCCTGGGACGTTACATCATTAATAAGTAAATCTGAAAGTACCTTTACCGCAACTTTGATTGAAGGCTCTGACTCGAGTTTATAAAAATTATTTAATAATTGAATATTAGCTTATTTATGAAACACAACTATTTTCAATTAATTTGGTTCAATTAAAATAAAAAAGTAATGCGACAACAATGCTTGGAAGTCCGATTAAAAAAGATTGAAGACTCCTAGTATTCCTTTGCACTCTATCATCATCTGATTCAGTAGCAAGGTTTGCTCTCAAACGATCTCCATTTACAAATACACCTGATAAGAGACAAGCTACCCCGAGAAAAAACACCCCAATTCCACCTGTAATAGTAGGAACCATTTCAACACCCCATATGAATGTTCCACCTATCACACCTACCAAAGTGAATAGACATCCAATCAATATATATTTCATATTATACACCCCTAATTTAAATACGGGATATGGAGGTGATTAGATTCATTTTCGTGCTGAATTTCTTCATAAAATTGGAATTAATTGATTCAAATGAAGGTGTTTATTTTTGTTTATAAAATAAAAAAGCTTCTTCTCATTATTTAAAGAAGCTTTCATAGAAACTTGTGAACAAATGAATTTTCAGTTGTCATTTTCTAATTTTCCACCCTAATACTTTACATCATCTTTTCTATAAGGTGAGTATTTTTTATTATTTTCTAGTGCATTTATAATCAGCTTAATTATCTCAGCATCATCCAAATTCCTGACATAAAAAATAGGGAAGTTTTCCTTAAACCTGTCTGCATATCTTAATAGTAGGGTGTTAAGGTCTCTTTCATTAGACATCTTATTTAATCCGCTCCTGTCCTTGATGTTTAATATCTGTTTACCAATAGGCCCCCTATCATTCATACAACAGGAGGCATTATTTTTCTATTTTGCATTTTTTCTTCTCTGTGAAAACCCCTCTTTATTTTATAACCTTTATTTCAGTAGCAGTAACAACTCTTTTATTTAAGCTAATATCTGCCTTTTCTTTTAAAATAACATTAACCGTTTGTCCTTGTTGCAAGTCCTCAATTGTTATAGATTTTCCTTTATTATCAATTATAAGAGTATCTTCAGTGACGTTAACATTACAAAAATATCCTATGGATGGAATATATCTTTTTTTATCTCTATTAACAGCATCAGTACAATCGACCTCTATACTATTTTGATTAACATTACCAATAAGCCCTTCAATCGTGGCAGTTGGCGTACTACAACCCGCTATTAAAAGAAGTAACATAAAAGTTGCTAAATAATTAAATTTCCCACTCCTTTTACCTTATTAAACAAACCTGCCCCGTTAGTAAAAACTTCTCTAATACTATACACGCCTTACCTATCTGAAAAACTAGTACCTGAGTTTTCCATTTCCATAGCTTTTCTTTGTAGAAAAAGTACATATCTAACTAATAAAATCGGAATCATAGAAACAACAATATTTATAGTAATAATTATGAATGCCAGTGCTTCACCATTAATAAATAGTGAATACAAATACCCGGTAAAACCACTTGCTAATAGGATGATAAAGGACGGAAACCTAGGAAATAGAAAACTGACTATTCCACTTATAATCATTATCACCATAATCATAACTAGAAAATGCCACCATATGAGAAAATAGAACGCCAACATTTTTTCCCACTCCTTTTCAGGTCTTAATTCAACTATTTTGTTTTGCCTCGCTACTTGAAGAAGAAAAGAGCATTACCATTATTCCAGTATCGCACCCATTATCTATTCGGTTGCTACATCACTCAGGAAGAATTAAATCTCAAAATTTAACAGATATTCTTATTTATTCTTCTATCTTCGTGGTTTTAGAGAATATTCCTTGTGTTCTTTTATTATTTCTTCTATATCCATGTCTTTTGAGTCCCATAAATAAATCCACCACGATCCTTTCAACATCAAACAATTCAAGCATTTTAGTTTAATAACCACTTAATTGTATTGAATAAAATTTTTGATTTTCTATATTGTAGTAATCGCTAACGTATTTAATTAATGAGTAAAATAGGGAGTTTATCAATGGTGAAGATTTTTCAGTAGAAGGGAGTGTAGGAAAACAATGGCCGTTTAATATATTTAACCCACCCTCATTCGATTTAAATGCGTGATATGAACACCTATAGACATTTGAGTCTCGTTAGCTTAGTTTGTTTAGTTACGTCCATACTTGCTAGCCATTTATAAATGCTAACTTAATAATGTACAGTAATGATCGTTTAAATATGTACAGTTTCGACAATAAGCTACATAATATTCCTGAGGTGGAATGTTATGTATATGAAAATTGACGTAAATACAAATATTGAAATTAACAGTCTGGCAGATTTACCTAAATTTAAATTGTTGATGGAGAATTTGAAAATGAAAATTAATAAGAGTAAATTGGCTCGGGATATGGGAGTGGATCGGAGGACTATTGATAAATATTTGCGGGGCTATGTGCGGAAAACTATACGGAACCGTACATCAAAAATTGATGAATATTATGAAGTGATAGCGCTGCTATTATCAGAGGAATCCAACCAAAAATTTTACTACAAAAGAGTACTATGGCAATACTTAAAAGATAATCATGGACTGGTTTGTGGACAATCGACTTTTAGAAGATACATATTAAGTAAACCAGAATTCCAAAGTTATTTTGAATCAGAGAAACGCAAAAGTTCAGTTACTGAGGTTATTCGTTTTGAAACCCCTCCAGCTGAACAAGCACAATTAGATTGGAAAGAAAATATCAGATACATTACTAAAGATGGGGAAATTCTTTATGTGAATGTATGTGTACTCTTACTTGCCCATTCTAGATTTAGAACATTCAATCTATCAATCTCCAAGTCTCAGAGTATATTATTATCCTTCCTTACGGAAAGTTTTGAAGCATTTGGAGGAGTTCCTAAAACCATTTTGACAGATAACATGAAAACCGTGATGGACGAGCCTCGAACTGAATATCAAAGAGGAAAAGTAAATGAGAAATTCTTTCAATTCTCTAAAGATATGGGATTTGAAGTGAAGCCATGCATCGCCGGAAGGCCGAGGACAAAAGCTAAAGTAGAAGCCCCGATGAAGATACTTGATGAGATACACGCTTACCAGGGCAAGTTTGACTATGAAGAGCTTCATCAGTATGTACAGAAACTTTGTGATCGTATCAACAATAGTTACCATCAAGGAACAGGGAAAATTCCAATCCTGGCTCTAAAAAATGAAAGAAATCTCTTATCCCCATTACCACATGAACGAATAAGAGATTCCTATAAAATTCATCATATACTTGTGAAAGTAAATCCATCTAATATGGTGTCTTTCAAATCCAACCAGTATTCAGTCCCACCTGGATACATCGGAAAAACGGTTGGTTTACAAGTCTATGATTACCATATCTTTGTCTATTATAACACGGATTTAATTGTTCAACATCCTATTCGTCAGTCAAAAATCAATTACAAACCAGAGCATTACGTAAATACCTTAGCGAGAGGGTTACCACCCTCTACGAACATTGAAGAACTGGCAAGGAAAAATTTAGAGGCGATTAATGAGGTGTATAAAAATGAATAGTAGTTATAACAAGCTAGTACAGAATTTAGAGTATTTAAAATTAAAGCAGATGTTAGTACATCTGGATGAAACCATTGATTTTATGACAAATAACCAGTTGTCATTTACAGATACATTAATCAAACTGACAGATTATGAGATTGATATGAAGGAAGTAAACATGGTCAAATCAATGGTAAAGGTCGGGGCCTTCCCGCATTTGAAGGAGACAAAGGACTTTGATTTTGATTTTCAACCATCGATTAATAAACAACAAATATTGGACTTTACAACCTTACGTTTTATTGAACAAAAAGAAAACATCGTTTTCTTAGGTCCGAGTGGCGTCGGAAAAACCCATTTAGCAACCGCTATTGGAATCGCAGCTGCCAAGAAAAGAACTAGTACCTATTTTATCAAGTGCAATGATTTAATCCTGAATCTAAAAAGGGCAAAACTTGAAAACCGCTTAGAAAACAGGCTCAAACACTATTCGAAATACAGGCTTTTAATTATCGATGAAATTGGTTATCTACCCATTGACGCAGAAGATGCAAAGCTATTTTTCCAACTTATAGACATGCGATATGAACAGAAAAGTACTATTTTAACAACAAACGCTAGCTTCAAATCATGGGGTGAAATATTTCAGGACCCTAAAATAGCGAATGCGATTTTAGACAGAGTTCTTCATCATGCGACAGTGGTCAATATTATCGGGGATTCCTATCGTCTAAAAGATCATTTTAGCAAAGATACGAAGCAAGGTGATAAATAACATGAGTTACGTCAGCGATCAAGTTTTTATCCTTATACGGAGTTAAATGAGCTGAAAAGTGAAGTAGCTTAAAAAGGAAAAAGAAGAATAACAAGATCAGTTTGGAATAACTCCCTTTTGAAAAACACTTCCCCCCATCCCAGTTGGATTGGGGGAAAACAAAATATATTAAAATCGAAAGTGTACATTCTAAAACGAGCGAAAGTGTACATTATATAGTTGACATTTAAAGCCATTCGTAAACATGGTCCGCATTAAGATTTATCTATATCTTTACCTTTACCGTGTCCATGAAGTGTTTAACATAGATATTTTAGTCGCTAATCGTGCGAGGTCTATTCCCGCTTATCTCCATTTGTCGAGTAATAGTTGCTAGAGCCTTTTCGATAGTGAAACGGTTATATCCCTTTCTTTTACAGATTCGTAGCTTTAGATTTCGGAGCGGCGGGAGTATAGGTATATGCCTCTTGAAAAGCCTTTTTATCAGTTCTTTCCGTAAATAAATTGTTTAAGTCCTCTGTTACCGTTAATATCGCTAACTTTTTCGTCATAATAAAAAAAGCCTCCAATTCCGTTAAATTACTTGCGGTCGTTACGGTTCGATTTCGGTTATAATTCCGACTGACCGATACATTGACCATTTCATTTAACGTCATTGAACGCTTTAATTACGGCTTTATCGCCTTTTTTCGTTACGTCCCAGGAGGGATTCGAACCCCCGACCGTACGCTTAGAAGGCGTATGCTCTATCCGGCTGAGCTACTGAGACATGTACTGTCCCTTACCAGCCAAACATCAGGCATATCAATGGTTTAACACAGATTAAATTTTCACTGTTTATCTACAATATCTAAAGTAGGGATTAGTACAATTCCCTAACAAAGTTCTATTACCTTGTTTAACACAATAACTCAAAACTATTCAGTTTTCAAGATAATTCTTTGCAGATTATTCCAGTACATTCTCAGCTACAGTAAGATATAAACAAAAAGAGAGCTTATTCAGCTCCCTCAGTTTTCACCATATTACCATCACTGTCTATTTGATTTGTTCCTCCACCAAAATGCCATCCATTATCCTCAATAAACTCAATAAATTTTTCAATAAAATTATCTAGATCAATGTCTCCATTATCAGCAAATACACAACCATCAATCTCAATACCTAACTGTTTTTTCTTTGCCAAACTGTAACTATCATCCTTTATATCCTGCTTTATCCTTTTTAATTTTTTTTCATACTCAGCTTGATTTATATCCCCCTCAGCCAATAACTCCTCAAGTAGTTCTAATCTTTTTGCATGGTTAATAGGTTTATTTTTAACCTCTATTCCATACTTTCTATAAGTTTCATCCATTTTAGCTCTATAATCTCTATAGGATATCTTATAATCAAAATAATCTTTACTAAATTTCTGTAATTCCTCATCTTCCATAAGTAAGTCTAATTGAGCATCTGTTAAAGCCATTTTCTAACCCCCATAGTGTTTTTCTTTTAAAATATACAATTATGTTAATCATTTGTAAATGTATTCCAGTATACTGTAATTTGGGCAATAAAAATAGTAGGAGACAGCCTCCTAAGCCATCTCTTCCTGTTATTTCATATTTCAATATAGTCTTATCTGCCTTATGCAATCCCTTTGCAATCAGCTTTAAGTAATCTACATGTGTAACAATGCCTTTCTTATTCTTACTGTAGTCATTTAAATGCTTTCTTGCTCTTATTCATCCTGTCCTCCTTTAAAAGATCTACTACTTTTATTTCTTGAGGCAGCTCCAAATTGCATATAGGAACAAATGTTTGTATCAATCTGAGTAACATGGAGTATCATCTTGCAACCTTTACTGTTGAAACCTTAAAGTATGACCTCTAAAGTAATTATTTTCTGACAACTCTTGAAAGGCTTGAGAGAGTAAGGTTGAGGGAGTCACTACTTTTTGTTACAAAACTGTAATACAAAATATACTTTAAACAGGCTCTGACAACTGGACTATTAGTAAAGAAACTGCTTAATAAACTGTTTAATAAACTGTTTAATAAACTGTTTAATAGAAGTAAATAATAAAGTTATTAAAGATTGTTGAAAATCATGTTAATGATTTAAGGATAAGTCTGTCTATTATGTAGACCTATTGTAATGACATAAAAACATTATGAGCTAAAGCTCATGCTACAATAATAAATGTATTTCGCAAGTGAAAATTGAGCCATTTATTAATTAAAAACTGAGCCACTTAAAGCTGACTATTTTCTAGCCATTCTTTTGTATCTAATATTCGATAAGATGGGCCGACCATGTCAACCATATAGGCTCTATGTGTTAGTCGATCTGTTAAAGCTGCTGTTAAAACTGGATCATGAAATATTTCTTCCCATCGATCAAATGATAAATTACTCGTAACGATGGTGGATGCTCGTCCTGCCCGAAGGGAAAGATGAGTAAATAATAACTCGGCTCCTTCTTTATCAAAGGAGATATAACCTAATTCATCAATGATTACTAAATCATATTTTTCAAACTTCAGTTCAAATGAACGTAACGTTCTTTCAGAACGGCTCTCTTTTAATTGGTTTACTAGAGATGATACCGTTGTGAAAAATACTTTATATCCTGACAAACAAGCTTCAATTCCTAAACCTATTGCTATATGGGTTTTACCTGTTCCAGGTGAGCCAATTAATAGGACATTTTGTTTTTCTTGAATGAAATCTAATTTCTTTAATTGTGGGAGGCGAGAGGCCGCATTTTGCGGTAATCTCTCAGTCTCTAATTCAGTTAATAGTTTCTTTTCAGGGAAATTTGCTGAACGAATCCGATTCGCTTTTGCTCGTACTTCTCGATCTTGCATCTCTTGTACCAGTGCATGATATAAAAAATCCTCTGCTGTCTGATGTTGTTTCCACATATCATCTTCTTGAATAAATGCCCGAATACTTGGTAATCGAAGTTCTTTACACATTTCAATCATTTCTTGTCTCTTATCCATTAATGAAGCACCCCTGTCTTTTTCGTTTCAAATAATGCTGTAATGGCTGAAAGATTTTCGAGAGATTGGGTGGTGACCTCATTTTTGGAATGTACAGTTTTATGAACGTGTTCGCCTTGACTAGCTAAGAAAATAATCTTATCTGTTGATATTTGAACCATAGGGTTCTTCTTAAGTTGTTCAATCGCTGCTAAGACTTTTTCTAGATTGTTATGTTCTTTTAAATAAATAAGTAACTCTAGAAAATCTCGCTCATTTCCAATATAATAATCTTTGTATAAATTTTTTATTTTTGTTGGTGCTTGACTCAAACATTCACTTTGAGCCAATGCACCTTTTTCTTTTCAAATGTACGTAAGTAATGATAAATATCCATAATCCATTGATGGATCTGCCAACTTCGTTTATGTGTCGCGATACAGGCATTTTCACTAAAAATAAGAATTTTTTCCGCACTCGCTTTTACTTTCACCCATTCTCCAACATGTCCTTCAGGAACAGAATAACGATTTTGTCTATAAGTAATCGTACTATATTTGTCCACTCTAAATTCAAACAACTCAGAGGCATCAAATGGAATAATATTTGCGCTTACTTGCCTAGCTGTACGTTCTTCTTGCATTAATTCATGATGCGTTTGTCTTTTCTTATAATGCTTACGAGAGTTTAATTTCATGATGATTTCTGTTAGATAAGCCTGAGCTTCTTCTAAGCTTGCAAACGTATCTCGATGGGCAAATGCCTTACGACGGATGTATTCTACACTCCGCTCCACATGCCCCTTCTGATTTCCTTTTCTTGGTTCACATAGTCGTATTTTAAAATGATAATGCATCGATAGATTTTTCATACCATCAGTAATCTCTCGTTCAGTCCCAATAAAGTTCTTTACGACTGTCCGCATATTATCGTACGTAAAAACCTCTGGTACAAAGCCTAAATAGTTAATACATTTCACATGAGCATCTTGAACACACACCATTGTTTCAGATTCATATAAATATGCAATTCTATCATTACTATATGGTAGGGTAAAGACTGCCATTGAAAGAGACCGTAGGGATTGGTCTATAACTAATTTTACTTCTCCCCAGTCAAATTCAATCTCATGACCAGCAGTTGCCTTTTGACGAATAAAGACTTCTTTTTGACGTTTCTCCTCACTATTCACAAAGTTTCTAACAGTGGTATAACTAATTTCAAAACCTTCATCTAATAATTTTTCATGAATATCAATCATTTTCAGTTGTTGCTTATGCATTTGATGTTGCCGTTTATATTCATTATCTTTTAACATTTTCCGAATGCGTTTCATCACTGTAGGTGTTAAAGCTCGTTTATTTCCTTTGCGTTTTTTATACGACGGAGGCGTTACATAATTATCTGTAATAGGTAATTCACGAATATCTTTTCTTCTTTTTTCAAGATCCTCTTGTATATACTTTTTTACAGTATTACGAGAAATTCCAAGCTCCTTCGCAATTTGACGTTGACTCTTACTTTCTTGATGAAAGGCAAGTAGCACTTTTTGTTTCTTCTCCAATGAAATCACCTCTATACGCTCCTAACTCTATGAAGTTAGGATTATTTTCATATAAAAGTGGCTCACTTTTCAACTGCGATGGTGGCTCAGTTTTAGCTTATCAAATACACTAAGTGTATATTGATCCTCTTCACTCATTCTCTTCCTTACTATTATCTCTCCAATCTAAAGTAGTCAATAACTTATCATTAGATAATTGGATTACTTTTTTCTCTTCTAAAATCTTTTGTGTTTCCTTGTTGTACAAATCAATAATGTCAATAGCAATAAACACTTGTTTTGTTAATGAGTAGTAGAACTTAATGACTTTTTCAACAGCTTCTTTTTCAATATTCTTAAATAAGAAAGAGTCATGTATAATTAAAGGCATTTTTGTTAGTGTAAAAATTGCTAAGTCAAAAATTATTAAATTGGCATATGCTTTCCCAGTACCTGTATTATCAAAAAACTTATAGTCATATTTACTGTAAGTTAAATTTAATTCAGGTGCATCCCTTTTGCCCTCATGAATTAAACCATTAATCTCTTTTAATTTTGTATTAATAGTTTTGTTAATTTCTTTAATTATTATTTCCTTTAACTCTTCAAGTTTACCTTTTTTGGTATCAATATCTTCTTTTATTTCTGACAACTTACTGAAATACTGATTTTCTAGTTGGAGTTTTTTTAAGCTTGATGATAATTCAATTAAGCTGTCAATAAATAAATTTAGTTCTTCATCAGGATTTAATAGCTGCTCTTGCTTTTTAATAACAATATCAATTTCCTTCTCTAATTCATCTATTTTGTTAGCTAACTCTTTTCTTGCTTTCTCTAATTCATCAGTAAGAATAGAACTGATTCCCTGATGGAATGACTCTATACTCTGCAATTTTTCTACATTTACATTTGGGAAAAATTCTAGAAGGTTCTCAAACCCAGCACCTGCTGATCTTTTTATAGTTCTTGTTGTCCTATTTAATCTAGAAATATAATACTCTCTCTCATCTATGAGTTTTTTCTTTCTTTCTCTGATGGAAATCATTTCAGTAGAAACAATTTCACTTATATCACCTGAAGGGCTATATGCATTTTTTCCTAACCTTCCAATTTCTTCAGTAAGGTGCTCTATTTCTTTTAGATTTTTTGTAAACTTTGTTTTAGTTATTTTGGGGAGTAACTTGTGTTTGCCTGCTTTATTTAAGACTTGTTTTTGATCTTCAAGTTTTTTTAGTTCCTTATCCTGCAATTCTATAGCATCATATTTGTTAAAAAGCTTAATTAAGTTTGTTACAATTTGACCAGATTTTTCTTGTGCAAAGCTATGAAGGGGTTTTTTAACATTATCATTTTCTTTTCCCCATACTCTAGAATAAGTACTAACAGCAGCTCTAAAGGTTAATTGGTCTGATTCCAATTCATATAGACTCTTTAGTAACTTGGTAAAATCATTTAATTTAATTTCATTTTCATCAAGCTTTTCATATTTATTATTGCTTTTATATAATACATCTGGATTTTCTGTGCCTCTAACAAAATGATATTCAGTTTTAAATTTAAAGGTGAACCCAAACTCATGATGTCCTAAGTTTGCTACAACATCACTATTATGAGAAGTATATGTATTACCACCAAAGACAAAATCTACTATCATAAGTAAAGTAGATTTACCTATAGAGTTAGAGCCTTTATTATCACCTAATACAACATTCAAGCCCTCATGGAAATCTATAACTCCCTCTGCAAATATTGTACTTTTAATCCTTTCTAACATAGGTAACTACTCCTTTACCAAAATCTACTTTGATTGCATTAAGTAGAAATAAAACATCAAGTGAATAAATAAACTCATCAATTTCCTCAAAGTAATCTTGTGTTGTAAAGAATAACTCCTTTACTGTCATATCTTGCTTTGATAAATATTCAAGAATAATTGGCATTTTCCCAATTATTGACTCACTAAAACTAATTACCTTGTTAGGCACTATCATGAAAACACCTCACAATTCTGAACAAAAAAAGAAATAATAATTCCACAAGCACCTAAATTGCTGTTGCCAGTCTTTTTTGAGAGCCACTCAGTAAGTTGCCCATAAATCACTTCTTGAGATGACTCAATTCTGCTTAAACTGTTATAAAATGCACTAACTTGTGAGGCTATTGCATTAAATGACCTAGGATATTGGCTATCTAGTTGAGCAAATTGCTCTTTAATATAATAATAATATTCAGTTATTTCATTTCTTATCCTCATCTTTGTTATTCTTGTCAATGTTTCATTTGCTTTTTCATCCAATTTTAACGCTTGCATTTCTAACTGCTTAAGAGCACTCTCATTAAGTTCCTCTACAAGCATTGTAATGACTTCTTTTATTTCTGATTCAATTTGATAATCAGCATACTTTGCTCTAGTCTCACTCTTAGACAATATGTTTTTCTTTATGCTTAATAACCACTTATATTCTTCAACAGTTCTAGGGTTATCAAACTTCTTGTGGCAATCACCACATAAAGCAATAAAATTTCTTATGTTATTTACATCCTCATGCAATCTCTCTGCATCCTTTAATAATTCAATCTCTGATTCTGTAGGATTAAGAGGATATATATGTGCACCTTCCCATAGCTTAAACTGTCTACCATTTTTCTCATACATAAGTGGTTTTGCACAAAAAGGGCACATATTTTCAACCTCTGAAAGTAATATTGAATTCTCATGAGGAGTTAGATCTCTTCTTTTGTTAGGCATTTAAATTACACCACCTTTAAATCTACAGTACAACCTATATAGTATTCTACAAAAATAGATAAAACCCTCCTTTTTCCAACAAGATTAAACAATTAGTAAGTAATAGGGATGTATTACATTCACTTTAATCTCACCACTAACTTTTAACATTAGTAGGAGGATTAACTTTGTAATTAAAAAGAAAAATAACCCCCTACCATTCACACAGTAGGAGGTAATAACCCTTATAAAAAATCCCTAAGATTGTCTGCAACTTCTTCAACATCTATGTCTAGATATTGTGTTGTAACAGCTAAATTTGAATGTCCTAAAGCTTTAGAAATTAATGCAAGGTTTGCTCCCTTGTCCAACAAATTTTTTGCATAACCTCTTCTAAGTGCATGAGGATTGAGGTTCTTTAAGTCATAACTCTTAGCATACTTATTAAGTTGTTTTGAGATAGCATTATTTGTAGACTTTGTATGCAAGGAAGTACCCTTAAAAGAGATAAACAAAAAAGAATTTACCTGACCATAATAAGCTCTTATCTTACTATTCTGCATTATTAAGATTTTCATCAGATGTATTAATTCATCATCCAAAGGTAACTTTAACACTCTATGGTTTTTTAAAATGGTACCATCCATACATAACAGTTTATTTTCAAAATCAAGATGCTTTTCTTGGAGCTGACCTAATGTGTTTATCCTGATCCCTGTCCTATAAAGAGTAAGCACAGCAACAGCATCCCTTAAACCAATAAAGGTATTTAAGTCCAATAAGGACAGCAAAACCATTACATCATCTTTCTTAGCACCTTTTTTAACCTTCTTATCCACTTTAATATTGATACCATGCCAAAACTTAGAGCTGAACCAACCATTATTAAAACATTTGCCAAGAATAGCTTTTAAACATTTTAATCTTGTCAGTTTAGTCTGATTAGAAACATCCATAGAATCAAGCCACAGATAAATAGTATCAGTTGTAATTTCCTCAAGGTATTCTACATTTGTAACCTTTCTAAATTGAGCTATATAGTTGCTATAGTCAGTGATAGTCCTTTCCCTATAGCCACTAACTTGCATCTGCTGAATGATAATTTCCATTACACTGTCTAAATCTCTGCCCAATTGCTTATTAGCTACTGTTGTAGATGCTGATGCACTTGATTGCTTTTCCTGTATACCTGCATACTTTCCTTGCTTAAAAATGTTAATGTCTGCATCAACTTCAAAGATGCTTTTTTTCTTTGTCATACTGTCTCCTCCACTGAAAATAAATTGGAGGTAGTAGAATGTTTGTAGGGGATATTGTAGGGATAAAAAAAGGGATACTCCCACAGAGTTCTAATCTGCGTTAGTATCCCTTATCTGCCCAAAACCCTGTATTATCAAGGCTTTAACTGCAAATTTATGTACGTCCCAGGAGGGATTCGAACCCCCGACCGTACGCTTAGAAGGCGTATGCTCTATCCAGCTGAGCTACTGAGACATGACCTTCATGGATATTTTCCATGAGAGACAAGATTTATTATATATAGTATATAAGAGAAAGTCAACGGATTTTGTAAAATAATTTTGGATTTCTTGAAATTTATTTCGTTATTGAGATTTTTTCACTTAGCAAGGAAATTTTTTCGAGAAAATTTCTTCGCCTTTATCATTATATCCGTTAACCGTCCAGGTACTGTTACTAAATTCTACGATCGCATAGCTTTTATCATCAATTCCTCGTGGCTTTAAAAGGCTTCCTGGATTCACGAATAGTATATTTTCCAAAAGTTCGCAGCCTAATACGTGAGAATGACCAAAAAATACTGCATCCGCTTCTACTTCATTGGCACGGTAAAATAAATTCATTGTCGTAGATTTTACGTTAAATAAATGACCGTGTGTCACAAATATCTTTTTATCGGACACTGTAAAGATCTCTTCATCGGGAAACCGCGTATCTCCATCGCAATTGCCACGCACCCTTTTTGCGCCATCAAGATATTGATGATCAAATGGCAACTCACTATCTCCACAATGGATAACCGCATCTACGTCCATATGACGTTCTCGTACTTTTTTGATAACTTCTGCATCACCGTGTGTGTCACTCATTACTAATAAACGCACAGGAGCACCTCCTACAGTAATCAAATTTCTCACATAAAATTAAAATAAATTAATTTCATCAATTGATGTCCACGATTTTATCGATCTTCGTTCGATTTTTTTAGACTGGAATTATCTATAGAAATCCTAAGCCTTTAATTTACAAACAAGAAGTCTACTACTACCCTATTTTAACAAATTCGGTAATTCCAATGCCAATTTGCGGATAGCATTTCCACGGTGAGAAATTGTGCCCTTTTCTTCAGGCGTTAACTCTGCCATTGAACGATTCAACGCTGGTACATAAAATATTGGATCGTACCCAAAGCCATTTGTCCCACGTTTCTCAGTAAGAATTACGCCTTCACATGTACCGAACACTGTGAAAGTTTTTAAGTCTGGACCTGCAATGGCTAATGCACAGCAAAATCTTGCAGTACGTTTTTCCTCAGGGACACCTTGTAATTTTTCTAACACTTTTACGATGTTCGCCTCATCATCATGGTCACCTGCATAGCGAGCAGAATACACACCAGGCTCTCCATTTAGTTCATCAATTGCTAACCCACTATCATCTGCAATGACGATTTTTCCGAGCTTATTAGCTAATGTTTCTGCCTTTAATACTGCATTTTCTTCAAAGGTTGTTCCTGTTTCTTCAATTTCCATATTTGGTGCAACATCAAACATTGTGACAACTTCATATCCTAGTGGATTAAATAAAGCTTCGAAATCCTTTGCCTTCCCTTTATTTTTTGTTGCAATAACTATTTGTTTCATTTTTGTTTCCTCCCTTTTCAAACCTTCAATAGCTTCGATATCAAATAAGCCTACTTGTTCGTCATTTCCTTAACATAGCCTACTAAATTCGCTACATCACCTAAAACTGCTTTTTGCAGCTCGATAAGTTCTGAAATACCTTTTTCTCCAAGATCAAGTAGATCATTTAAATCATTTCGAGAAAATGTTGCTTCTTCTCCTGTACCTTGAATTTCAACAAATCGACCACTACCAGTCATCACTAAGTTCATATCGACATTCGCTTTTGAATCCTCGATATAATCTAGGTCTAATACTGCTCCAACTACATCAATAAAGCCTACACTCGTAGCAGCTAAATAATCGATAACTGGGAACTTGTTATAAGGTTTTTCTGCATGAATTTTGGAAATCGCTTGTGTCAGAGCTACGAAAGCACCCGTTATCGATGCCGTACGTGTACCACCGTCAGCCTGAATGACATCACAGTCAATCCAAACTGTTTTTTCTCCAATTGCTTCTAAATCGACGATGGAACGCAATGCTCGTCCAATAAGACGTTGAATCTCCATTGTGCGGCCATTTATTTTCCCTCGAGAAGCATCCCGTTGAGTTCTTTCAGCTGTTGCTCTGGGAAGCATTGAATATTCAGCTGTAATCCAACCCTTTCCTTGTCCACGTAAAAACCCAGGCACTTTATCTTCTATCGTTGCAGTACAAATCACTTTTGTATTTCCAACTTGAATTAAAACTGATCCTTCAGGATGCATTAGATAATTTGGCTCGATTTTTACTTGTCTCAGTTCATTAAAATTTCTTCCATCGTGTCTTGACATAGGTTGTCCTCCTCATAAAATCGTGCCCAGCATAAACATGCCAGGCACTTTTATTACAACACCTAGCACAATATAATGCTGGGCACTTTTTAATTATTAATCTAGACTTAATACTTTTTCTATGTGTTAAATTTCATTGTACATGAATACCGTAATTTATAGTTTTATACGGCGAATATTTAAGTCTTTTTGTTGTAGCCATTTTTCAGCAATCATTTTAAAAATAGGCACAGATCCAGTTGTAAAAAATGTATGCTGTGTTTCTTCATTGTTCATACAAAGTAAATGATCATATTCTAATCGTTCTTTTACTTCTTTTGCAGTTTCTTCCGCTGAAGAAAGAACAACGACATTTGGTCCTACTACTTTTTCAATATGTTCTTGAATAATAGGGTAATGTGTACATCCTAATATAACAGTATCAAATTTTTTATCATGCAGTGGTTTTAATCCATTTGCTACTAAGTCGAATGCAAATTGCCCTTCGTATTCACCACTTTCAACAAGGGGTACGAATGTTGGGCAAGCAAGAGGAATTATTTTCGCCTTCGAACTTAAAGAAAGCAGTGCATCTTCGTAAGCGCCACTTTTGATCGTTCCTTCTGTAGCTAAGACAACAATTTCATTTTTCTTTGTTTTTTTCTCAGCAGCTCTAGCACCTGGGTTGATGACGCCAATAACTGGAATTGGTAAGTTTTTTTGTAAACTCTCTAATGTTACCGCAGTTGCTGTATTGCAAGCAATGACTAACATTTTAATATTCATTTTTAGTAATGCTTTTGCCATTTGCCAAGTAAATAATCGTACTTCCTGCTTTTCTCTCGGTCCATAAGGGCACCTTGCAGTATCCCCGATATAATATATTGTTTCTTGTGGTAAAACCTTCATAATTTCCTTAGCAACTGTTAAACCACCAACACCAGAATCGATTACGCCTATTGGTGCATTCATAAAAACCGCCTCTATCCTTTTACATGAAACAATCAGATTCGACCTTGATCAAATCTGAATACTGTTTATTTAAATCATTTTTACTTATCTACTTTAACACGAATGGAACTCTTGGCGGTACTTAAACGAATATGCACTACTCAAATTTTTACTTTTCCGACTTAATGTCGATTAGCTTACATTCAAAAACATTTGCATTTGTAAACTTCCCGGTAGTCATATCGCCCGATTCATGTAACCAATAAATGTGACTGTATTACTGAGGAATTGATACGTAGTTAGTACGACTATTAAGTGAAATATAGATTTATATAGTGATAAGTAGCGAAGTTTCACTTTTAAGTTAGCTATTAGAATTAACTATTTATTCAACTTGCAACAAGCTCACGCTTCATTAAGTACTTACCTCAATATCAATACCCATTTCCATCAAATTGAGGATACAAGAGATCCATTACTTCCTCTATATTCTAATCCCATTTTATTAGGGAATACTATTGGTAATTCCATAAATGTCTTTTCATATAGAAACGAAGCCAAATCTATTTTGAAGCGTTTCACCTGAAATAGCAAGCATCTATCAGTGTAAAGATAATTCGTCTAGCCTCAGCAATTCAATCAATGCCTGTGATCTGCTTGATACACCTAGTTTTTGAATCGTGTTTGAAATATGATTACGCACCGTTTTTTCGCTAATATTCAGCTTTTGCGAAATTTCCTTCGTTGAATAATCTAAAATTAATAATTGGAAAATTTCACGTTCTCTTTTCGTCAAAAGCGAACGATGCTGCGGGCTATTCATAAGGCAACACCCTCCTATCTCCTCTTCTATGTAAAGTATGTTGAGAGTGATAGGTGCGTGAGGGCATTTTCACTATTTCCCAAGCAATATTAATTTTTCTTTTTCTGTCCAAGGAGTACCCTTTCCAGTTGCTCTGTTTATTTGCACAATCGTACTTCTACCTGTGAATACAATTTCATTATCCGTATTCTTTGTTAAATAATGAATATCTACTGAAGATGTCCCAACACGAGCAGCCTTTACATAGACTTTGAGGATTTCATCGAAATAAACTTGTTTTATAAAGTCGCATTGAAGATCTGCTACTACTATAAATTTATCACTTTCTGGTGATGTCCATTCGAAGTAGCCAATGTGTTTAAAAAATTCAATACGCGCTTGTTCAAAATAAACGAATGGTACAGTGTTATTTAAATGTCCGTACATATCCGTTTCTGAAAATCGTACTCTTACCTCTTCGTAAAATGTAAAATCTTCTTCCCATTTTACTAAATCATCAATGTAATTTGCTTTCATCTTTGTCATATCCCCTTTATTTTAGAGTACATTCCCCTTTGTAAATTGAATGTCTTCCAAAATTATATCGAATGTAAATAGATATTTCCAACTTCATAAGAGTACTATTTTTATAGTATGCAAGACATAAAAAAAGGACATCCGATATCAAAAATTTGACGATGGATGTCCTTAACTTTTTGTTCAAAAGTACAAAATTGTATTAAATTAGTCTACCATGTGGTCAGATCCGAAGAAGTTACGGAACATTTGAACAGTAGTAGCACGGTTTAATGCAGCAATTGAAGTTGTTAATGGAATACCTTTTGGACATGCAGCAACACAGTTTTGAGAGTTACCACAGTTTGCAAGGCCACCATCACCCATGATCGCGTTTAAGCGTTCATCTTTAATCATTGCTCCAGTTGGGTGTGTATTGAATAAACGTACTTGTGAAAGTGGAGCTGGTCCGATGAATGAAGAGCTTTCAGACACGTTTGGACATGCTTCCATACATACACCACAAGTCATACATTTTGATAATTCGTAAGCCCATTGACGTTTGCGTTCTGGCATACGAGGTCCTTCACCTAAATCATAAGTACCATCGATTGGAACCCAAGCTTTAACTTTTTTAAGTGCGTTAAACATACGACTACGGTCTACTTGTAAGTCACGAATAACTGGGAAAGTTTTCATCGGTTCTAAACGAATAGGTTGATCTAATTGGTCAATCAATGTAGAACATGATTGACGAGGACGACCATTAATTACCATAGAACAAGCGCCACATACTTCTTCAAGACAGTTCATTTCCCATGTTACAGGAGATGTTTTTTGTCCATCAGTTGTCACAGGGTTTTGTTGAATGAACATTAATGCCGTAATAACGTTCATACCTGGACGATAAGGAACCTCAAATTTCTCCCAACGAGTAGGGCCGTTTTCTGTATCTTGACGAAGGATTTCAAGTTTAACCGTTTTAACAGCATTAACCTGTTGAGTAGTCATCTTTAATGACCTCCTTTTTTATTATGAAGAATAGTCACGTTTACGTGGCGGAATTAATGAAACGTCTACTTCTTGGTAGCTAATTACAGGTTCACCAGTTTTTGGATCAAACTTCGCCATAGTTGTTTTTAAGAAGTTTTCATCATCACGTTCTGGGAAATCTGGTTTGTAATGAGCACCACGAGATTCGTTTCTTAAAAGTGCACCTTTTGTCATAACTTTAGCTAGGTATAACATGTTCTTTAACTGACGCGTAAAGTGGGCACCTTGGTTACTCCATTTTTGCGTATCGTTAATGTTAATGTTTTCCCAACGTTGTTGTAGTTCAGTTAGTTTATCATAAGTTTTTTCAAGACGATCGTTATAACGAACAACAGTCATGTTGTCAGTCATTAATTCGCCAAGTTCTTTATGAAGCAAGTATGCGTTTTCATTGCCATCCATTTTAAGTATAGCTTCCCATTTCTCTTGTTCTTCTTGAACACGAGCATCATATAGAGATTGTGGAAGGTCTTCCGCATGCTTTTTCAAGCCTTTAATATATTTAACTGCATTTGGTCCAGCTACAGATCCACCGAAGATAGCAGATAATAATGAGTTTGCACCAAGACGGTTAGCTCCGTGTTGAGAATAATCACATTCTCCTGCTGCAAATAGACCAGGAATTTCTGTCATTTGATCATAGTCAACCCATAGACCACCCATTGAATAGTGAACAGCTGGGAAGATTTTCATTGGTAATTTACGTGGATCATCACCTACGAATTTTTCGTAAATTTCGATAATACCACCAAGCTTAACATCTAATTCATGTGGATCTTTATGAGAAAGATCTAGGAATACAACGTTTTCGCCGTTAACACCTAATTTTTGGTTAACACATACATCGAAGATTTCACGAGTCGCGATATCACGAGGTACTAAGTTACCGTAAGCTGGATATTTTTCTTCTAAGAAGTACCAAGGCTTACCATCTTTATATGTCCAAATACGACCACCTTCACCACGAGCTGATTCAGACATTAAACGGTTTTTGTCATCACCAGGAATCGCAGTTGGGTGAATTTGGATGAATTCACCGTTCGCATATGAAGCACCTTGTTGATAAACAATTGATGCTGCAGAACCAGTGTTAATTACTGAGTTCGTTGTTTTACCGAAGATAATACCAGGACCACCAGTTGCCATAATTACAGCATCTGAACGGAATGAACGGATTTCTTCAGAACGCATATCTTGAGCTACGATACCACGGCATGTTCCTTCATCATCAAGAACAACACCAAGGAATTCCCAGTGCTCATATTTCGTTACTAATCCAGCTACTTCATGACGACGAACTTGTTCATCTAAAGCATAAAGTAACTGTTGACCTGTAGTCGCACCAGAGAATGCTGTACGGTGATGAAGTGTCCCACCGAAGCGACGGAAGTCAAGTAAACCTTCTGGAGTACGGTTGAACATAACCCCCATACGGTCGAATAAGTGAATGATACCAGGTGCAGCATCACACATTGCTTTAACTGGTGGTTGGTTTGCTAAGAAGTCCCCACCGTAAACTGTATCATCAAAGTGGATCCAAGGAGAATCCCCTTCACCTTTTGTATTAACTGCTCCATTAATTCCGCCTTGAGCACAAACAGAGTGTGAACGTTTAACGGGAACTAATGAGAATAATTCTACTTCAGTACCTTCTTCGGCAGCCTTTACAGTAGCCATTAAGCCGGCTAAACCGCCACCTACGACGATTACTTTACTTTTCGCCATGATTATTCCTCACTCCTCATAATTTAACTATTGGATGTACTACCAAACTACTTACACGAATGCGAGAATTGCAGCCACAAAACCGATGCTGAATACTACAAAAAATGCCATTGTGATATAAGAAGCAACTTTTTGTGATTTAGGTGATTGTGTAATACCCCAGCTAACTAGGAATGACCAGATACCATTAGATAAGTGGAATGTTGCAGCAAGGATACCAACAATATAAAACGCTAACATCCAAGGGTTTGCAACGATACCAGCCATCATATCGTAGTTAACTTCAGCACCAAGCGCTTTTTGAATACGAGTTTGGAAAATATGCCATGCAATAAATACAACAAGGAAAATCCCTGTAAAACGTTGTAATACAAACATCCAGTTATGGAATGTACCAAAGCGTTTTACATTATTTGTTGCTGTAAAGGCGATATACACACCGTATAAACCGTGGAATAATAATGGTATGTAAATAACTACCCACTCAACAATAATCAGGAAAGGAACATACTCCATCATTCCTGCAGCGGCATTATAAGCTTCTGCTCCTTGTGTTGCAGTAAAGTTGATGGTAAAGTGCACCAGTAAAAACAAACCTACTGGAATAATCCCTAATAGAGAATGTAAGCGGCGCCAATAAAACTCATGATTCTTCGACAAGATTATTACCCCCCTTAAAAAGTACATTAAATTATGCACTCAATATCTTCACGATAGATATTTTAAACGTTCAAACATTGACTGCATATTTCATCATGGTACAATATTATGACATGTCCATTGTACTCTCATCGAGAAGGAGCGTCAAGCTGACTTCCAATTTTTTATACATACTTTAAAAAATATTTTCCTATAGCAAAAACGATTAATAAGTGCTTTTAAATTATTTTTATTTTTAATAGAAAGAGGGAGCAAAAATGACTTCTCAAAACAAAATGATTCCTGCTTTTGGATATGAAATTTTAAGAGATCATGTACTTTCATCCATTTTAGGAAAACACGAAGAAGATGTACTCTATTGGGTAGGAAAAGATCTAGCTCGTAAATTTCCCTGTGGAGACATTCAGTTGATTACTGCATTTTTTCAAGATGCAGGATGGGGCTTACTAACCATAGAAAAGGAATCAAAGGATGGATATATTTTTCATTTAACAAACGATCCTGAACTATTAAATATTAAAAATCGGACTTTTCGATTAGAAGCGGGATTTATCGCGGAACAGATTCAATCTTTCAAAGGATTTTTAACAGAATGCTATGATGAGAAAAAAGAAAAGCAAAACATGGTCCTTTTCACTGTCAAAACAGATTTGAAAGAAAAAATTGAAAAGTAAACATAAGAGGAGCAACTAACAATTCGTTTTTAGTTGCTCCTTTCTATTAAACTAATTCCTCAACTAAATTAAATTCGTCATGCAATGCGTTCGCTGCACGCACCATATCGTCCTGTGGCACAACTACTGACACTTTTATTTCCGAGGTACTAACCATTTTCACTTCAATGTTTTCTTTTCTTAATCGATCAAACATTCGAGCTGCTACTCCAGGATTTGAAACCATACCAGAACCAACAATTGAAACTTTCGATAAACCTACTTCAAAATCTGCAAAAGCAAACCCTAAAGACGATTTATTAGTTTCCAGTACTTTAATCGCTTCTGCAAACAGTTCCTTTTCAATTGAGAACGATACTGTTGGTCTCACACCATCAATAACGGCTTGTACAATGATATCGACATTGATTCGATGTTCAGCTAATGTTGTAAATAAATTAGCTAATGAAGCTTGTTCATAAGATTCATATCCTACTGTTAATCGTATGATATCTGTTTCATAAGCAACTCCACGAACAATTAAATTTCTTTCCATTTCAATCTCCCCTTTTATCATTGTACCCGGCACATTCTCAGTACTTGAACAAACGTTTAATGGCAAATTATATTTTTTTGCTAATTCCACTGCTCGTGGGTGAACTACTTTTGACCCTAGATGCGAAAGCTCAAGCATTTCATCATAAGTGATTTGCTTTAATTTTCTTGCATCTTTTACAACAGCAGGGTCTGCAGTGAACAAGCCTATTGAATTTGTATAAATATCAACACGTTCAGCATCAATAGCTACGGCAATAGCAACAGCGCTCGTTTCTGGACCTCCATCTCCTAAAAGTGTGATGTTGTTATCCTCACTTTTCCCTTGCCCACCGGCGATAATTGTAATTTCATCCTTTTCCAAATGTTGGACTATATGGTCCGATTGAATGGAATCAATCAAAATAGCTCGTTTAGATGCCACTGTTTCAATACCAGCTTGCCATCCTGTTAAAGAAATTGCTTTTAATCCTTGTTGATTGATTGCAATCGAAAGTAAAGCACTAGCAACTTGTGTGTTTGTTGATTGTATAACGTCCATTTCACGGTTTGAAGGATTTTTAGAAAGTGCATAGGCAAATTGGTTTAACTGTTCATCTATTAATTGCATAGACGGGACGACGACAACAACATTCGATCCTCGTTTTTTTTCTTCAATAATTTTTTTCGCAACATTTTCAATTTTATCTGGTGAAGTAAGTGTTTGCTCGTCTAACTTTATGACAATATTGGCCATTGGTGTTCCCCCTCTATCTCTAACAAGTGTAAGACTAAATCTTCGAAAAAAGGCAGCGTTTCGACGAAATTCGTGAAAGGCTGCCTCAATGAATATACCTAATAAGGTCATATTTTTAATGAGATAGCGCTCCAGATTCTAATTGACTCTGACAATGTTACATCTATTAAATGCAACACCAGCACATAAATTGGAACAATCAATTTACTGCTTCGGCAAGCTCCCCTTTCACTTGCATTCTTAGGAATTGTTCTCCTCCTGCTAGCTACTTTTGAATCTTGCACCTCTATCTATACACAATATCCATATTTTGTTTTACATTATCATACAATTATTCTGTTGGCAATGTATCTTTGCGGAAATAATCATGAATCGTTTCTGCTAACTTTCTTGGAATTTTAGCTTCTATTAATTGTTCTATCGTTGCTTCACGAATTTTCTTAACTGAACCAAACTGTTTCAATAACTGTTGCTTTCTTTTCGGTCCGATTCCTTCGATTTCATCTAATACTGATTGGATCGAATGGGTTCCGTGTTGTTGACGTAAAAATGTAATAGCAAATCGGTGTACTTCATCTTGAATACGCTGAAGCAAATAAAAACCGTCACTTGTTCGTTTCATTTCCACAGGAGTAGGTGGTTCACCGAATAATAATTGAGATGTATTATGCTTTTCGTCTTTTGCTAATCCTGCAATAGGGATAAACAATCCGAGTTCATCCTCTATTACCTCACGTGCAACCTCCATTTGTCCCTTCCCACCATCAATAATAATTAAATCAGGTAAAGGTAGATTTTCTTTTAAAACACGAGTATATCTTCTACGAATAACTTCCTGCATTGCTCCGTAATCATCGTGGGCAGCTGCTTCCCTTAATTTATATTTTCGATATTCTTTTTTAGCTGGTTTGCCATCAATAAATACAACCATCGCTGAAACAGCATCTGCTCCATGCATATGACTGTTATCAAAGGCTTCGATTCTTAGTGGTGGTTCAATATTCATTGCATCACCTAACTCTTCACATGCACCAACTGTTCTTTCCTCTTGTCGTTCCATTAGCTGGAATTTTTCACGAATACCGATTTTGGCATTTTTCATAGCTAAATCCACTAACTCTTTTTTCGATCCGCGCTTTGGGATAATTACTTTCACTTCTAGTAGCTTTTCAAGTAAGGATTTCTCGATGTTATTTGGTATAAAGATTTCCCTAGGCTTTATATGTTCTGAAATATCATAGAAACGTCCGATGAATGTAAGAAACTCTTCTTCAGGATCTCGGTAAATCGGAAATATGGATACATCGCGTTCAATTAATTTTCCTTGGCGCACGAAAAATACTTGCACACACATCCAGCCTTTTTCCACAGCATAACCAAATACATCACGATCCGACATATCTCCAGAAACCATTTTTTGCTTTTGCATCACTGTTTCAATATGTTGAATTTGATCTCTGAATTCCTTTGCCCGTTCAAATTCCAGCTTTTCAGCAGCCTCTAACATTTTCTTTTCGATATTTTCCTTTACTTCCTCATAACCACCTTGCAGGAATTTTGAAATCTCCTCAGTCATTTCATCAAAAACCTTCGGATCGATTTCCTTAACACACGGCGCTAAACATTGTCCTAGGTGGTAGTACAAACAAACCCTATCAGGTAATCGATTACATTTACGATAAGGGTAAATTCGGTTAAGCAGCCTTCTTGTTTCACTTGCTGCGCCTGCATTCGGGTAAGGGCCAAAATATTTTGCTTTATCTTTCTTTACTTTTCTTGTTGTGAGTATACGCGGGTACTTCTCATTTGTAATTTTTATGTAAGGGTACGTTTTATCGTCCGTTAACATAATGTTATATTTCGGGTCGTGTTTCTTAATTAAATTTAGCTCTAATATTAAAGCTTCTAAATCGCTTGATGTGACGATATATTCAAAATCTTCAATTTCACTGACCAATCGCTGTGTTTTTCCGTCATGACTTCCAGTGAAATAAGACCGGACACGATTCTTTAAAATTTTTGCCTTCCCTACATAAATAATAGTGCCTTGTCGATCTTTCATTAAATAACAGCCTGGTTCATCCGGCAGAATCGCCAATTTATTTTGAATGTTTTCATTCATACATATCACCTATAGTTGGTTTTTTAATATTATACGGGGTTTTATGTAATGAATGCGAGGAAAAGAATTAGTTTTTGGGATGAGCTCGATTTCTACAAGATTTAAATAAACAAATGGTATTGTTTAATAGACAAAGTTCTGAGGATAATAGACAAAACTAGGAGGATAATAGACAATTTAGCCCTTTTAATAGACAACTCATGGCATTTAATAGACAAAGCAATATTTAGATAACTATTGGCTTTTATTAGACAATCCATTTCAGATAATAGACAATTTAACCCTTTTAATAGACATCTCGTGGCATTTAATAGACAAAGCAATATTTAATAGACAACTATTGGCTTTTATTAGACAACTATTGGCTTTTATTAGACAATCCATTTCAGATAATAGACAATTCATCCCCTTTAATAGACATCTCGTGGCATTTAATAGACATAGCAATATTTAATAGACAACTATTGGCTTTTATTAGACATTCCATTGCAGATAATAGACAAAGCTAGGCCGATAATAGACAATTTAGCTCTTTTAATAGACAGACTAGGAGAATCCCTTTATTTTTGAAAAAAATATACCTGATAAAAATCAATCCCCTTGTCCCTTCTCTAAAGAATGGTAAACTAATAGAGACGATGTCAGACAAAATAGAATATTCTGAAGTCAAGCTATATGACTGAATCATTAAAGAGAGGAGTTTAATAATGAAACCAAAAGTAATTGTCTATAAAAAAGTAGATAAAAAGGTGTTAGATTATATTCAAGCAACATGTGATGTTGTAAGCTTCGATGATCTAGATTCGACTAATTTCCCACAATTTCTTCAAGAGCTAAAGACTGTTGAAGGATTGCTAGGCTCCGTCTTAAAAGTAGATAAAGAATTATTAGACCACGCGCCAAATTTAAAAATCGTTTGTAATACTTCTGTTGGCTACGACAATTTTGATATGGCAGAATTATCAGCCCGCGGTATTATGGCTACTAATACGCCTGAAGTTTTGAATGATACTGTGGCAGATACTATTTTTGGGTTACTATTGGCTACTGCAAGAAGGATTCCTGAACTAGATCAATTTGTGAAAAATGGCCAGTGGAAGTCCATGATTGGTGAGGATCTTTTTGGAGTAGACGTTCATCATAAAGTATTAGGGATTATTGGTATGGGCGGAATTGGAACAGCTATTGCAAAAAGAGCTCATCTAGGATTTGATATGAAAATCTTATATCATAATCGTTCGAGAAATGAAGAAGCTGAAAATAAATTTGGGGCAACTTACTGCTCGCTCGATGAACTACTACAACAATCAGATTATGTTTGCTTAATGACACCATTAACGCCTGCTACTGAAAAGCTGATTGGTAAAAGAGAGTTTGAGTTAATGAAGAAAACTGCCATTTTTATAAATGGTTCAAGAGGAAAAACTGTTGATGAAGAAGCGTTAATTGACGCCTTGAACACAGGTGAAATTTTAGCTGCAGGATTGGACGTTTTTGTTGAAGAACCTGTACAACCAGATAATCCGCTACTCTCGATGGAAAATGTAGTGACCCTGCCTCATATCGGGTCAGCCACGTATGAAACTCGATTGAAGATGGCAATGCTTGGCGCAACTAATTTAGTCACTGGGCTACAAGGAAAAACTCCGCCGAATTTAATTAAATTTTAAACGAAGCCGATAATGAGACAGTATTTCTAGAAATCGAAGTAGTTCAACTCTTTTTCTAATTTTTGTTCATATGTTAAATTTTTTCTTCATTCATTCATCGACGTCTTTCCTTTTCGGTTTCTTGATATTTGCAAACATACTATCCAATAATTTTTTTCGATGAAGCAATACTTCTGTCCTCGAATGAAGGTAGGCTAAGCTTGAGTATATAAAATTGCCCATTACCAGTTAAAGTAATGGGCTTATTTCCATAGTCTTTTTTTCTTAAGTAAAGCTATGAACACTATGAATTAGTTTTCAATATTAACTTAAGAATAATCAGTTACAACAAATGTACCTGTTGTTGCAAAGTTACTCATGTCTTCAAAGATTCCCTCTACTTCTGACAGTTTAATTTCTGCTGTTACCATTTTTCCTGGTTGAAGTTTTCCTTTTGCTACTTGATCTAGCAATGTATTAAAGCGGAAAGCTGGAATTCCAAGAGTCGTAATAAATGACTTCTCTGAAAGGACCATATCATCTACAGGAATTGAAATAAATCCGCCTTCTTTTTTCGTTGTAACACCAACTTGTAAGTGGCGGCCACCTTTCTTTAAGCTGTTGATTCCATTTAAACAAGTTTCAGTAATACCTAGTGCATCTACTGATACATCTGCGCCACCGAGAGTTATCTCTTTTACCGCTTCAACAGCGTTTGTGTTGCGACTATTAATCACATAATCTGCTCCCAATTTCTTAGCTAGCTCCAGATTATTATCGTTAATATCTACTCCAATAACCGTTGCCCCCATAGAAGATGCGATATGAATTGCGGATAAACCAATTCCACCACAGCCATAAACAACTACTTTTTCACCTGGTAGGACTTGTACACGATCCACTACGCCATGATAAGCAGTCATAAAACGACACCCTAATGCTGCTGCATCTTTGAAGCTTAATCCTTCAGGTAAATGCATGACGTTACGGTCTCCTTTTGGAATCGCAACATATTCGCCATAACCACCTTGGTAAGCTGTTCCAGGTACAATAAATGAATCACAAAGGTGAGTATTTCCAGCTATACAGTGAGGGCATGTTCCATCGCTACCAGAGAAAGGAACAATCACTCGATCTCCACGCTTAAAATTCTTCACTTCCGGACCTACTTCTTCAACAATTCCACAAAATTCATGGCCAATGACGGGTTGTACAATGCCATGATCCCCAACCCATACATGCCAATCACTACGACAAACACCATTGGCCATTGTTTTTATAAGGATACCATCCTTCTCAATTTCAGGTACTGGCACATCTTTAACTACCGCTTTCTTTACATCTTCAATAACAAGTGCTTTCATGAATTTCTCCCTCTCCTTCAAGAATGATTGAATGAAAACGTAGAATATTAGAGTAATAAAGTTAGCGCTTTCATAGTTTGATGGTATAATATTCTTAATATTGTGTATATTACCGATTTTGCATGATTCCCATCCTTCGAAAGGAGTAGAAATGATGAACAATTCAACTACCATTTTAGATCAATTACAAGAATTGGAGACCTGTCCATCTCAAGAAAGACAGATTGCAAAAATGATGGAGCTATATATGAAATGTTTTCCTGTAAAGGATGCCTACCTTTTTCGTTATTCACCAATCGGTTTTCTTGCAGAAGGTGTCATTTCGCTTGTAGATGGCAAAATTCAATACATACATGATGATCGTTACGATGTTCGTACTCTCTCAACGATTTTAGATCCGATTCAAAAGCGAAAAGCCATGTATTATGAGGGACTAGAATTATTCGAAAAAACAAGTAGTCATTATGTAATCGACCGTGATGTTTCCTGCTTCCTTATTACACCTCTATTTAAAGGTTCAATGGTTTATGGATATATTTACAGTTTACGATTAAAGGAATTATCGAAGATGGATCAAAATCTATTAGCGGATTTAACGAGATTTGGTAATAGAGTCGGAAAGATGATTCATTCCTCTCTCCATTCTGAAGGTGATTCCAACATCTTAAGCAAAAGAGAACTTGAAGTAATGTCTCGAATTGCAGAAGGAAATACAACAAAAGAAATCGCAGATACTCTTGGAATTAGCGAACTAACCGTCAAGCAATATGTGAAATTAGCGGTAAAAAAACTAAATGCTACGAATCGAGTTCACGCGGTTACAGAAATGTTTCGGAGAGGGTTTTTGTCTTGATAGGGGAACAGCATGCAGAATATATCCCCATGCTTTAATCGGCATTGCGGTACAATGTTGCTGTATCTAATCAAACTTCGAGTCAAGGTCCCTATACAACAATCATTGCTTTCAAGTAGGTCGATTCCAGATAAAGGTGATCCCAATATAAATTTGTATGTAATAGAAACTGTTCTCCCTGAACTTTTGTTATATACATTTTAACTCCATACATCCCTATCGGTAGACAAAATAGATTCTCTTTTCTAGACACGCTCATTTCAAAAACAAGTAATAAAAAAACCGTGCACTTAAATCAAGTACACGGTCATAACATCTAGTGACTATTTATTGCTGTTAATGAACTCTACTAAAGCTTCTTTTGGTTGGAAACCAACAGTTTTTGCTACTAGTTCGCCATCTTTGAATAATAGTAATGTCGGGATTGACATTACTTGGTATTCAGCAGCAGTTGCTTGGTTATTATCAACGTCTAATTTTGCGATCTTTACTTGATCGCCCATTTCGCTGTCGATTTCTTCTAACACTGGTGCGATCATTTTACAAGGTCCACACCAAGTAGCCCAAAAGTCTACTAGTACAACGCCTGAAGCGATTTCTTCTGAAAAGTTTTGGTCTGTTACATGTACAATTGCCATTTACATTGCCTCCTTAATCTAACATCTTTTTGTAGTATAGCACGATAAAAAATGAAGGTGTAGCAAAGTGAACTAAATAAACGATAAATATTTACATTTTATTAACAAAAACGAAAGCCATAGCCGTTTCATATTAAAAAACATCTCACCATTTTGTATGGAGAGATGCTTTATCTTTGTTGATTATGAATTTACCTTTAAAGCTTTTATTTCTTCTATCATTAAAGGAATGACTTCAAATAAGTCTCCAACGATTCCATAGTCGGCAACTTTAAAGATATTCGCTTCAGGATCTTTGTTAATAGCTACGATTACTTTTGAATTGGACATACCCGCTAAATGCTGAATAGCTCCAGAGATACCTGCTGCAATATATAAATCCGGCGTAACTACTTTTCCTGTTTGACCGATTTGTAAAGAATAGTCGCAGTACCCAGCATCACAAGCTCCACGTGATGCACCAACAGCACCACCTAGTAAATTGGCTAATTCTGCTAATGGTTCGAAACCTTCTTCTGATTTAACACCACGACCACCTGCTACAACTACTTTCGCTTCAGATAAATCAACACCTTCAGATGTTTTACGAACAACTTCTTTAATAATTGTACGTAAGTTTTGAATATCTACCGATAATGATGAGACTGATCCTGAACGACTTTCATCCTTTTCTAATGCAGGGATATTGTTAGGACGTACTGTTACAAAAACGATACCTTCTTTAATTTTTACTTTTTCAAAGGCTTTACCAGAGTAAATTGGACGAATGAACAATACATCATCACCAGAACCTTCAATTTCCGTTACATCCGAAATTAATCCAGATTGTATACGTGAAGAAACTTTCGGAGATAAATCCTTTCCTAAGGATGTATGTCCAAAAACTATCGCTTCTGGTTTTTCTTGTTCATAAATAGCTAAGATTGCTTGGCTATAACCATCAGATGTGTATGATTTTAAATGTGGATGTTCCACAGTAACTACACGGTCTGCTCCATATGCAATTAAGTTTGGAGCTAAGTTTTCTACAGAATCCCCTAACAGTATGCCTACGATTTCCCCACCGTCAGCAATTTGCTTTGCCGCAGCAATAGCTTCGTATGACACGTTACGAATAACACCTTCACGAATTTCTCCAAGAACTAATACTTTTTTTGACATTTGTATCCCTCCATTTCCCAGTCTTAACGATTAAATAACTTTCGCTTCCGAATGAAGTAAGTTGACTAATTCTTTAACTTGTTGTGAGATTTCACCTTCTAGAATACGACCTGCTGATTTTTGTGATGGTAAAAATACTTCAACCGTTTCTATTTTTAATTCCACATCATCTTCATCAATATCTAAATCATCTAATTCAAGTTCTTCAAGTGGTTTTTTCTTTGCCTTCATAATACCTGGTAAAGAAGGATAACGCGGCTCATTTAAACCTTGTTGAGCAGTGACTAGTAAAGGTAAAGTAGTCTCAATTACCTCTGAGTCTCCTTCAATATCTCGAACGATTTTCACTGTTGAACCGTCAATTTCTAAATCCGTAATTGTCGTTACATAGTTGATACCTAGTAAATCAGCAACGCGCGGACCAACTTGCCCTGTTCCACCGTCAATTGCCACATTACCAGCTAAAATCAAGTCAACCTCTTTATCTTTTAAATATTCTGCTAGAATATAAGCTGTGGATGCTTGATCTAATTCATCTAAGTCGTCTTCTGTATTAATAAGTACCGCTTCATCTGCTCCCATTGCAAGTGCAGTTCGCAGTTGTTTTTCTGCATCTTCTCCACCGATTGTTACAACTGTTACTTTACCACCTTTTGCATCGCGAACCTGAATCGCTTCTTCGATGGCATATTCGTCATATGGATTAATAATAAATTCAGCACCATCCTCCTGGATTTTGCCATTTGAAATAACAATTTTTTCTTCAGTGTCGAATGTTCTTTTTACTAAAACGTAAATGTTCATACTACTTACCTCCTAATCTCAAATTATTTATTTCCCTATAAATTTAGGCTTTCTTTTTTCGATAAATGCTTGTATACCTTCTTTAGCATCTTTCGACTCGAACACAATACCAAAACTATTTGCCTCAGCTTCTACTCCATTGTAGTAAGACGCATCCTTGCTATATTGCAGCATTGAGATTGCCGCCTTTAATGCGACAGGACTCTTTTCAGCAATTTTTCTCGCAAGTTCCAGTGTATTTGCGAGCAGTTGATCAGCCGGGAATGCTTTATTCGCCAATCCCCATTGAACTGCCTCAGCACCTGAAATCGGTTCACTTGTAAAGAGCATTTCTGCAGCTTTTGCGGTCCCGACATATCTCGGTAGACGCTGTGTTCCTGCAAAGCCTGGTATTAAACCAAGACTAAGCTCTGGAAGTCCAAGTTTTGCATCTTCTGCTACATATCGGATATGGCAGCTCATCGCTAATTCTAATCCCCCTCCAAGAGCAGCACCATGAATGGCAGCAATTATTGGTTTAGGAAAGGATTCTAGTTTTTCAAATACTTGTTGTCCACTTGCAGCTAATTTTGAAAATTCGTCTCCAGATGCTACCTCGGTAAATTCTTTTATATCAGCCCCTGCCGAGAAAAATCGACCTTCACCATGTAGAACGATTACTCGAACTGTTTGATCTAGCTCCATTGCGTCCAACATTTCATCTACTTCAACTATTAGTTGTCGTGACAACGCATTTGCAGGTGGTCGTTGAATTGTGACAACCGCAACCCCATCTTCAACCTTCCAACTTAAGTATTCCATCATACATCCCCCTTTTTATCATCTACCCTTTTAAACCTTTTAGCAACAATTTTCTAACTTTTGGCGCAATTTCGACTAAATCATAGCGAAATTCATTCATGACCCATGTAGTTATGTTTTCATCAATGGTTCCAAACACCATTTGACGTGCAACTCGAACATCCATCGTTGGATCAAATTCACCATTTGTCATACCTTCTATTAATATTTCATCTAGTAATTTTAAATACTCTTTTAATATCGTATTTATTTTAACTCTTAATTCTTTATTTGATTGTCTTAACTCTAGCTGAGTTACTGTAGCAAGATGGTGATCATTTGCTAATACTTGAAAATGATTGTCAATCATTTGTGATAGCTTTTCCGTTGATGATTTTCCTTGTTGGATAATCTCTTTTAAATTTTCAACGAAAACTGCCATCTTTTCTTGGAACACGGAAATAAAAATATCTTCTTTATTTTTAAAGTATAGATAGATAGTTCCATCAGCAACTCCAGCTTGTTTAGCGATTTTAGAAACCTGGGCTTGATGATAACCATTTTCTGCGATAGCAATGACAGCGGCATCGATAATTTGTTTATACTTAGGCTTATTTCGTTTCATTTAACTCACCACCATCCAAAACCTTTCCTATCGCCAAGCAAATTTTGAGGATAGGCTTGTTAACTTATTGATGTAATTTGAATATCATTTTTATACAAAAAAATATGAAAACATAAAATGAATGACTGTTCATTCATGTTTTCATATTATAATTTATTAAATTTTCTGTCAACAATTAATATATCTATTGTGCCTGTAATTCTTCCACCTTCGCCTTTTCCTCATCTACAAGCTGCCTGCGTAAAATTTTTCCTACCACTGTTTTCGGCAACTCTTTTCTAAACTCATAGAATCTTGGCACCTTGTAGGCAGCTAAATTTTGACGGCAATATTTATTTAATTCTTCCTCGGTTACCGTTTTTCCTTCTCGCAAAACGATGTAAGCTTTAACTGTTTCACCACGATATGGATCTGGGATACCTGCAACCACACATTCTTGAATCGCTTCATGCTCATAAAGCACTTCCTCAACTTCACGTGGATAGATGTTGAAACCACCTGCAATGATCATATCTTTTTTGCGATCTACAACGTAGAAATATCCTTCTTCATCCATATAGCCTAAGTCACCAGTTAAAAACCAGCCATCAACAAATGCCATTGCCGTCTCTTCAGGTCGATTCCAATAACCTTTCATTACTTGTGGCCCTTTAACCGCGATTTCACCGATTTCCCTCGGTGGCAATATTGTTCCGTCCGAGGATTGAATAATTGTCGCCTCTGTATCTGGCCATGGAACCCCAATCGACCCTCTTACTCGTTTGCCCCAGATAAAGTTTGCATGAGTGACAGGTGACGTTTCCGTTAAGCCATATCCTTCTACAAGCTTACCACCTGTAATCTCCTCAAATTTCTCTTGCACTTCCACTGGTAAAGGAGCTGAGCCGCTGATACATGCTTTAATAGAAGATAAATCATATTTCCCGATGTCTGGATGATTTAATAACCCAATGTACATAGTTGGTGCTCCAGGGAACAGCGTTGGTTTTTGTTTATCAATGGTTTTTAATGCTGCTTCAACATCGAATTTTGGAATGAGCACCATTTTACTTGCTTTCATAACGGTTAATAACAATACTGTTGTCATTCCATAGACATGAAAGAACGGTAACATTCCAAGAATTACTTCTTCACCTTCAACACATTTGTACATCCACACATCACACATACTCGTGTTAGAAATTAAGTTTTTATGTGTGAGCATAACCCCTTTTGGAAAACCTGTCGTACCTCCAGTGTATTGGATTAATGCCAAATCCTCTTCAATATCTATTGATAGATTAATTGGCTTTGTTTCGGCAACACGCATGATTTCAGTAAATAGATGAGTCATCCCCTTATGCTCGACCTTGACACTAAATCCGTATTGCTTCTTTTGAATAAATGGATAGATTAAATTTTTCGGAAATGGTAGGTAATCTTTAATTGCTGTAATGATAACGTTTTCAATTTTCGTATCTTTGAGCACTTTTGTAACCCTAGGATATAAAATATCCATTGCTAAAATAACCTTAGCCCCCGAATCCGCCATTTGATACTGTAATTCCCTTTCAGTATAAAGCGGATTTGTTTGAACAACAATTCCTCCCGCATACAACGTTCCAAAATAAGCAATTACCGCCTGAGGACAATTCGGTAGCATAATTGCCACACGATCCCCTTTTTCTACCCCTAGATATTGCAAGTAATTTGCAAATTTAAGCGACGATTCATAAAGTTCCTTATAAGTAAGATTTCTACCCATAAAATGAACTGCTACTTTGCCTGGGCTTTTCTCGTATGCATTCGTTAATAAGTTTTGAACAGGCATGTCATCATACGTAACAGTGGTTGGAATTTCTTCCGGATACTGCGAAAGCCAAACTTTCTCCGTCATGAACATCTCCCCTTTGTTCAGAAAATTCGAATTTTCTTACTTTTATTATAATTAAAAAAGATTTGTATATCAACCAAAATTTATCAATCTTTCATTTTTTCGCTAGAAAACGTTTGTTTTTTCTATTTTTAAACACTTTTTTAATTTACAGTTAAAATACTTATCTTTAAATAATTTATTGGTTTTTGTTTTTTAAATATAATTTTTAATAACATTATCCCAAAATAAAAAAGCTAGTAATGGTAGATTTCTCCACATACTAGCTTTTAAATAATTATAAATTTATTTAACAATGAATATTATGCAGTTACAAGATAATAAACTCCTACAAGGATAAAAAGGATACAGACTACTAAAAGTACTTTTGCTAATTTTTCCATATTATCGCCCCTAAATAATACTTGCACCGATGACAAAAGATAAACCCACTGAAATGGTAAAGGATATAAAACCAACAGATCGATTATCTTTTGCTATTTCTTCATCTACAGGGATGCGTGGTGTTAAAAATTCAAATAATAAGTATGCAAATATTAATAAGATAAAGCCAAACAATCCCCAACCAAGCATCTCAATCAATGATGAGTGCCGTTCAATTGAATATCTGAAAATATTGCAAACACCTAATATTTTACCACCTGTTGCGAGTGCAACTGCTACATTCCCCTTTTTGATTTCTTCCCAATTTTTATATTTTGTGACCATTTCAAATAGTATCATTGAAACGATTAAACATAACACGACAACACTGAAATATCCCGCAGTCTCGACAACAGGATGATGCCAAAATCCCGAACTTTGCACATTAACATCCCCCTTCAAATTGGCATTTTTATGCGTATTATTTTAACTCCACAACCGTTACACCAAATCCACCTTCGCCCGCTTCACCATATCGGAAGGTTTTAACTCTTTTATGACCCTTCAAGTAGTTTTGTATTCCCTGACGAAGAGCACCTGTACCTTTTCCGTGAATAATGGATACACGATGATAATTTGCTAAAAGTGCATCATCGATATATTTCTCTGTCTTAAGGATCGCATCTTCATAGCGTTCTCCGCGTAAATCTAATTCAAGCTTAACTTGAGAATTTCGATTTTTCACGTTTGTCATTGTTACGGTTTGTTGCTGCTTATCTGGTTTAACATATTGTAAGTCAGACTCGTCAAGCTTCATTTTTAAAATGCCAATTTGAACGACCCATTCATGGTCTCCAGCCTTTTCAATAAGCGTACCTTTTTGACCATAGCTAAGTACTTTTACTTCATCGCCGACTTTTAAATTTTGAGCTCTTTCTCTAATTTGAGCTTGTTTTTTCAGCACTTTATTTTCGATTGGAACTACTTCATCCAGACGTTTTCTCGCCTCGATTAATTCATGCTCTTTCACTGCATGACTTGCATCCTCTCTCATTTTACGAAGCTCAGCAATGATTTTTTCTGCTTCTGCTTTTGCTTCATCTACAATTTTACGTGCTTTTTCTTTTGCCTTTTTCTCTAGGTTTTCTTTTTTCTCGTCATAAGTTTTGAGCTTTTCTTCTAGCTCTTTATGAAGATGATTGGCTTCTTCTAATAACGTATGGGCTTCATCAGCTTCTCTCTCAGAGCGTAGTCTTGATTCTTCTAAGGAAGCAATCATTGACTCTACTTCATGACGGTCAGTGCCCGTATAACCTCGAGCCTTATTGATAATGGATTCTTTTAAGCCAAGGCGTTTTGATATTTCAAACGCGTTAGAACGACCCGGTACTCCGATTAGTAATCGGTATGTAGGACTAAGTGTCTCCACATCAAACTCTACACTTGCATTTACAACACTAGGGCGATTATAGCCATATGCTTTTAATTCTGGGTAATGGGTTGTAGCCATAACACGCGCACCACAATCGATGACTTCATCAAGTATTGAAATGGCAAGAGCCGCTCCTTCCTGTGGATCGGTTCCTGCACCTAATTCATCAAATAACACAAGGGAATGTTCATCAACTTTACTTAGAATATCAACAATATTCACCATGTGGGACGAAAAGGTTGATAATGATTGCTCGATTGATTGTTCATCACCAATATCTGCAAACAACTGGTCAAAAACAGCAAGCTCTGAACCATCTAATGCTGGTACAGGAATTCCTGCCTGTGCCATTAATGTACATAGTCCGACCGTTTTTAAAGTAACCGTTTTACCACCTGTATTCGGTCCAGTAATAACAATTGCCGTAATATCATGACCAAATTCAATCGTATTTGGTACTGCTTCATCGATTGAAATTAATGGATGTCTCGCTCGGACTAGTCGAATATAACCTTCATCGTTCATTTTTGGCTTTGTACATTTATTTGCTTGACCATATTTTGCTTTTGCTAATATGACATCAATGTCCCCTAATATATGAATTAGGATGAATAATTCATGACTTACTTCTTGGACTTTTGAAGATAGCTCTAATAAAATACGTTCGATTTCAACCTGTTCCTTTACTTTCAAACGGCCAATTTCATTATTTAATTGAACAATTGACTCAGGTTCAATAAATAATGTTTGACCTGATGATGACTGATCATGAACAATTCCACCATAATGAGCACGGTATTCTTGTTTAACTGGTATTACGAATCGTTCGTTACGAATTGTGATGATTGCATCTGATAGCATTTTCGATGCATTTGATCCTCGTATAAGGCTTTCTAGCTTAGAACGAACCTTTGCTTCCTCTGAACGAAGAGATTGACGAATCGAGCGTAATGTAACACTAGCCGAATCTAATACGGCTCCATTGTCATCAATACAATCATTGATTTCATGTTGCAATGCCGTTAGAATAGGCATTTGCTCTTTTCTTTCAATGAAATGTGGAATTTTAATATCCTCTTCTTCTTCAATTGATTCAATAAAGTTTCGAAGAATCCGACTTGCTCGTATTGTGCTAGCAATTTCCATTAATTCGCTACTACTTAGCATTCCACCAATTTGCGCTCTTTTGGCAGAAGCGCGAATATCAAATATTCCGCCCATCGGAACATTCCCTTTAACACGGAGGATTGAAAGCCCTTCATCCATTTCTTCTAGTAGTTCTACTACCTTTTCATAATCAGTTTCTGGAATAAGTTGCTCAATTTGTGTCTTACCAATAGAAGAGGTACAGTAATGAGCAACCTGTTCCCTAATTTTATCGTATTCTAGTGTTTTCAATGCTCGTTGTGCGATCACTAGCAAACACTCTCCTGTCTAGTTTCAAAATTCCACAATTTCATTTACTTGTTTTTGCGGATAAAGGTTTCAAATTCTTCTGTCGACCATGTGTTAACAACTAATTCCTTTTTCACCCAAGCTTTTTGAGCGTATTTTGTACCTACTTCCATAAAACGTAATTGCTCGATTGCGTGAGCATCTGTATTAATCGCAATAGGCACATTGTATTCCATCGCTAGCTTTAAATGTTCAACACATAAATCAAGGCGATAAGGATTAGCATTCAATTCTAAAATTTTACCATATTCCGATGCCCATTTAATTAATTGGGGGATATCAGGATTATACCCTTCACGTTCCCCAATCACTCTTCCTGTAGGATGGGCAATCATATGAACGTATGGATTTTGAATCGCTGTCCATAATCGTTCCATAATTTTGTCTTGTGATTGTGTAAAGCTTGAATGGATAGAAGCAATGACGAAATCAAGCGATTTTAAAACATCATCATCAAAATCTAGTGACCCATTTGGCAATATGTCCATTTCAGTTCCTGCATATAATCTGAAATGAGGATGATCATCGTTGAATGCATAAATCTCTTGTCGCTGTCTTAAAAGTCGCTCTGGTGTTAAACCATTTGCAACTTTTAAAAATTGCGAATGATCCGTAATGACGCCATGTGAATATCCACGCTCAATGAGAGCTTTTCCCATCTCTTGAATTGAGTGTGCACCGTCAGACCAAGTCGTATGCATATGAAGGTCTGTCACAATATCATCTAAAGTAACTAATTGTGAGATTTCATCAAGTCGTTCTAGCTCTTGACCATTTTCTCGAATTGTTGGTGGAATAAACGGTAGATCAAAATGGGCGAAAAACTCTTCTTCAGATTTAAATGTTTTCACAGTACCATCTGGCTGCTCTACACCATATTCACTTATTTTTTTACCTTGTTGTTTTGCTAGCTGTCTCATTTTTACGTTATGGTCTTTTGAGCCTGTAAAATGGTGTAAGCATGTAGCATATTCATCAAGGGTAACAAGTCGAAAATCTACGTTTACTGGATCATCTATATCAAGAACGATAGAAACCTTTGTATCTCCATCAGCAACAACTTCCTGAATGGCTAGGTCTGTTAATAATCGCTCTTTTACTTTTTCTCTAGAATCTGTTGCTACGATGAAATCTAAATCCTTGCTTGTCTCATTTACTCGACGGAAGCTACCTGCAACAGAATATTTTTGCACTTCTTTTATATTACTTAATAGTTCATTAATTTCAATTACAATCATCTCAAGTTGCCAGATCGGATGTCTTTCACTACGTTCACCTAAGTGTTCAAGCTCTTTTAAAATCTTTTCTTCTGTTTTTGCACCAAAGCCAGCTAATTTTTGAACCTCTTTCGCTATACATGCATCACGCAAGCTTTCAACGCTATCAATCCCCAGCTCCTGATAAAGTTTTGCAAGCTTTTTCCCACCTAGTCCAGGTAGTTTCATAAGTGGCACTAGTCCTTTAGGTGTCTTTTCTTCCAATTCTTTTAATTGAGTTGATTCACCAGTTTCTATAAGCTCGTTTATAACAGCTGCTGTTCCTTTGCCGATTCCTTTTATTTGCGTGATATCTTCCATTTCATTTAGGCTTCTTTGATCACCTTCTAATGCTGCAGCTGCTTTTCGAAATGCTGAAACTTTAAAAGGATTCTCCCCTTGAAGCTCTAAGTATAATGCTATTTTTTCTAATGTTTTAATAATAATTTTTTTATTCATATTTAAACCTCCACTTAAATGGATTATAGTATTTAGCCGTTTTCATTGAAAAAACTTCTCCCAATGGTGAGAGAAGTAATTATTTCATGATTAGTTTGTGTAAATATACCACCAGTTTTGGAATATGCTTGTTACAATTGGCGTGTGTTCAAGCATTAATCCTGAAATAAAAGATCCTCCTAATAGATGTTGGATCGTATCAATTGGTAACAATGCTAATACATACAACACAATAAACGTCACAAGATAAAATTCAACAAAACATAGCGCTGCACCTAAAAGTCGGTTAACCGATTTTAAAATTGGTAGATATGTTAAAAAGTCAAATATAGTTGCAACAATTTGTAAAAGTATCTTTGTAGCAAAGAAAATTACCGCAAATGCAACAATCCGATAAAAGGTTTGATCGACATCGATCATATCTAGCATAAGGGTAGTGGAACTATCAGCACTTATTCCTGGATACGGAATCCAAAAAACAAAGTTATCTGCAAGCGGTTTATAAAAAATATAAGCTACTAAGAGTGCAATAAAAAAGCTTGCAAGATGAATTGCTTCAACGACAAATCCTCGTCTTATTCCAACCATTAAACTAGCAATAAATATAATTATTAAAATTAAATCTAGCATACCATTCAATCCTTTAGTTTTCTTAATTCGTTTTCTAACCTCTCAACTTCTTCTCTTAGCTTAAGCATTTCATTAACAGTGTTTACTGCTGTTAGTACCGCAAGCTTGCCACTGTCAAGCGTTGGATTAAGAACACTAATTTCTCGCATTTTATCATCTACTATTGACGCTACTAATCGCATATGCCCAGTAGACTCAGTTCCTACCATTTTATAAGTATGACCATATATTTCCACCGATATTCGATTTTTTTCCTGTTCAGCCAAAAGAGATACCTCCCACAAAGCGTAAGCAACTACAGTATTTATAAAGAAATAAAGCTATCCATGATGAATTTGAGATACATTACGTACCGTTAAGCATAAACTAATTATCACAAAGCTTAACATGAATCTTTTTCTAGTAAAATTATTAGAAAAATTTATAATACATATCATAACATTTCCAATAGGTAGCTAGCAACTTCACTATTCTTTATAGCTAATAATAGCAACAATACTAGTAGGCTGTCATGGATTCTACTATTAATATTGTAATACATATGAAGAATGAGCCCACTGCACACTTTTCTTCCATAACGAAGGGTTGTTGATTACAATAAGATAAAATAGATTAATCGCATTGTTTGAAAGGTATGTCTTTCATGAAAGGAAATAGAGCTATGTCGAATAATATCGTGTTAAAGCTTTCTGCTGAAGACCAAAATAAAGTAAAGTCTCATTATGCTTCCAATAAAGTTGAAAGAAAAGCGCCCGGCGTTGTCTTTGCAGCAAAGCTTCCAGATGCTGCAATCACAGTTTATTCATCGGGAAAGGTTATGTTTCAAGGGGATGGTGCAAGCCGTGAAGCGAGTCGGTTCGGTACAGTTGCTGATAAATCGTCCACAAATCAAAATGGACCTAATTCGATTAAAACAAAAGGAGATAAACTGCCAGATAACTTTCAGCAAATGTCGGTTATCGGTTCAGATGAAACCGGTACAGGAGATTATTTCGGGCCTGTAACAGTTGCAGCAGTCTATGTTCCAAAGGATAAAATTGATTTAATCAATGAACTCGGTGCGAAGGATTCAAAAATGTTAACTGATGCGAAAATGATGGAGATTGCACCAGATATAATGAATTCTTGCATCCATAGTATTTTGACTTTGCGCAATGAAAAATATAATGAGATCCAAGGTTCTGGCTATTCTCAAGGAAAAATCAAAGCGATGCTACACAACCAAGCATTAAAACATGTATTAAATAAAATAGCACCTGAAAAACCTAATTATATTTTGATTGACCAATTTGCAGAGCGAGATACGTATTATAAATATTTACAAAATACGAAGACCATTGTTCGGGAAAATGTATTGTTCTCAACAAAAGCCGAGCAGCTACATGTTGCTGTTGCTGCAGCCTCAATTTTAGCCCGATATGCGTTTTTAAAGGAAATGGAACGTTTGAGTAAAGAAATCGGGTATCCCCTTCAAAAGGGTGCTAGTGGAAAAGTCGATGAAATGGCAGCCCGTATTTGGATTGAACGAGGTGAAGAATATTTACGTTCAATTTCAAAATGGCACTTTGCCAATACTGAGAAGGCTAAAGTATTAGTGAAAAAAAAGCGAGGATAACATTGTGAAAAGTTTCAAAGTCAGTTGAAAATAGACTTTGAAGCTTTTTTATGATTTATTATTTAATTTTCTTTCAATAGTTTCTAAACGGACTTTGATCTCGTCCATTCCATTTTGCAAAATTTGTGTTCTTTCTTTTTCTAGTTGCAATCTTTCTACGTTATTTTGTTTAGTTAGTTTGAAATAACTATAAATTTTAATAATTAATACAATAAGAACAACTACTAATCCTAAAGTAATCGAAGTTGCAATTATATCTCCTACATTAAACCGCGTATCAGACATTTTAATTCTCCTAAATATTTTTCTTTATAATAGATTTTCAAAGTAAATTTACTTCTCATATTAATTATAGCACCCTTAAGTTTCCTATTTAAAGTAAATTAGCCATTTAAAGCTAATTTGTTATATACTCAAAACTGATTATGTTTTTGAATTTACTAATATCCAATATGTTTTGATAATTGTATATAGTGATAGAGGAGGGGAATTCAATGTTAAAAATTGTTGAATGGCTAGGTTTTATAATTTGTGTAGGTTCCGTTTTCACAAATGGTTATCTAAGGAGCCAAGGTCATTACAATTTAATAGAGCAATTTACATTTTACTCTGTATTTGGAGGTGCTTCCATAACAATTGCAGCATTTTTCATTCGGAAACGCAATACTCGAAAGAATAGAATACATCGTCCATGACAATTTCACATACTCCATTATTCTAAAAAATATCCCATAACCACGCATGCAATTCATGCACCTAAAAAGCCGGAAAGCATATATCTCATACCCTCCGACTTTAATCATTACTTATTATTTTTTTATAAACATTTGTGTCCAGATGTTACCGTCCTCAACAAAACCTACACCAATATGCGTATAGCTAGAGTTTAAAATGTTTGCGCGGTGACCTGAACTATTCATCCATGCATTGACTACTTCTTGAGGAGATCTTTGCCCTTTTGCAATATTTTCCCCAGCAGCACTGTAGTTAATTCCATATGCTTTCATCATGTCGAATGGAGATCCATACGTCGGACTTGTGTGACTGAAGTAATTTTTGTTAGCCATATCCTGAGATTTATGCTCAGCTACTCTTGATAGCTCCCAATCATATTTTAATGCTGGTAACCCTGCATTTGCACGCTCAACATTTACAAGACGAATAACTTCTTGTTCATAAGCCACTCCTTCTTGTGTCGGAACGTTAATTTTTTGTCCTGGATAAATTAAATTCGGATTTTGTAATTGTGGATTTGAATTAATTAATTCTTGTACACCTGTTTCTGTTTTTACTGCGATTTTCCAAAGTGAATCACCTTTTACTACTGTATATGATGAATCAGCTGCTAAAGCTGTTACTGGAATAAGTAATGATAACGATAAAACAGAAGCAATTGCTCCTTTTTTCAAGTTCTTAACCATCTAATCAATCCTTTCTGTTCGGTATATTTCTATGATAATAGCAACCTACCACTGAATCATTGCAAAATTTTTGGCACAATTGTTGCGTTTTCATTACATAAAAATTACTTTTAATCTTAAAAATTGGTGTAGCAATAGTTCTTTAGTTGTCATCTTTGTAAAAGAGGGTTTGAAAATACATAAAAATATTTTTTGTTTTTTCCAAATTACAATGGTATTTTCCATGTTTTATAAAAAAATTTTGGCAAAAAAAGAGAGAAAGCAAGTAAATCTTGCTTCCTCTTTAACAAATACAAGTCTATTTTTCAATTATATTACTTAATAATTTTACTAATTGTTTTAAATTCATCACCTTTAGCAATTTGTTGCATTTCAAATAGTGCCATTTCAACTGTTGATACCTTTGCTCCAAGCTGCACCATCTTTTGAAGACCTATCTCGCTACTTAACGAAGTTCTAGATGATACACAATCCGCTAACACTTCTACTTCGTAACCTTTAGAAAGTAATTGAGCTGCTGTTTGATATACGCAAATATGTGTTTCAATTCCAGCAAGCAACACTTTTTTACGCCCTGTTGCTTCAAGTTGTTCTACAAATTCAGGTGTATCATAGGCACTAAACGTAATTTTTTCAATTGGTTGTTGCCCATCCAAATGTTGTGCAATTTCCTCAACAGTTGGACCAAGCCCTTTTGGATATTGCTCTAACCATAAAATCGGTAATCCTAACACTTTCGCCCCTTGAACTACATTTGCGATGTTTTGAATGACAAATTCACTCTTATCAACTATTCTTGCAAGCTTCCCTTGAATATCAATTAATACTAATACTGTATCTTCTTTATGTAACATGCTCATTCCCCTTTTCATGTAAATTGAATTGGATCGTCTCTTTTATTATATATGTCTATTATTAGAACTTCATCTATAAGTTAAACTGTTCATTGAATCGATCGTTTTTGACATGTATAGTTAATGAATAGAAAGGGTGAAATTTTTGTTAAGATTGAGTTGGCTAATTAGTTTAGGAATCTCTCTTTTGGGATTTATTATTATAGAGCATTTTTTCACAATTCAACCTGAAGGAGTATCTGGTAGTGGGAATTCTGGAGCAATTGGAATAGCACTAGTTCTTCCCTTCTTGTTACTAAGCTTATTTACAACATATCGATATTTCTCCGAGCTTTCACGAAATGCAAAGGACAAACTGAATCGCATTTTTGCATTGGTAAGTGGTATTATTTTGATCGGAATTTTTATCTATTTCGCCAATGGATATAAGAATGACATTATTGAATCTTTAGGTGGGCCAACGACAGATCCAAATTCAAAAATTTATGGATTCCCCCTACTGAATCAATATACGAATCATGTATTCTTTAATTTTTATACATTTGGATTAGTTCATACAATCAGTGGATTGATCGGTGGGTTTGTTGGTTTATCCAAACCGAAAAAAGAGGAGTTGCCAGAATAAATGGCAACTCCTTTTTATGTGATGAGGTTGATATGTGCGGGTTCACGAGATTTTGTTCGATTTTGCGAAGTTTAAGTGCGGGTTCTGCGATTTTATGTGCGAACCTCAACAATCTATCTCACTTCTGCACCAGCTTCAGCTAAAGCTTTTAACACTTTATCGTGTGCATTTGATACATCTTCATCTGTTAACGTACGTTCTGGATCGAAGTATGTTAACGTGAAGGCTACTGATTTCTTACCAGCTTCAATTTTATCACCTTGGTAAACGTCAAATACCTTTACGTCTTTTAATAACTTCGTACCGGCATTGCGGATAATACTTTCGATTTCTCCTGCTGGCGTTGTACGTTCTAACTCTAAAGCAATATCACGTGTTATCATTGGGAAACGTGGTACTGGTGTATAAACAAGCGCTTCTGTTGTAGCTTGTAAAATTGCATATAAATTCAATTCAGCTACATATGTTTCTTTTAAATCAACTTTCTTACGCTCAGCTGGATGAAGTCCACCGATAATTCCGATTTTTTCTCCATCTAATTTTATGATTGCTGTTTGGCCTGGGTGTAAACCATCCACAGCACCTTTTTCAAATGATACGCGATCAACTAAACCTAATTTATCAAATAAACCTTCAACAATACCTTTTGCAACAAAGAAATCAACATTGCGTTTTTCACCTTGCCATGAGTGATCTAACCATTTTCCAGTTAAAATAAGCGCAAGATGCTCCTCTTCATATGGAAGACCTTCATCCGTCTGACCAAGGAAAACTGAGCCAATTTCATATAGTCCTACAGAATCTGCTTTACGTGCAATATTGTAGCTTGCAGATTCAACTAAATGCGGAATTAAACTTTGACGTAATGTAGTACGTTCCTCGCTCATTGGCATTAATAGTTTTGTTGTTTCTTCTACTTTTAACGCAAATTTTTGAGATAATTCCTCTGAAGTTAAAGAATACGTAACTGCTTGAAGCAAGCCCGCTCCTTCTACAAAGCTACGTACTATACGACGTTTTGCTTGGTATGGTGTTAAACCACCAACAGTCTCATTGCCTTCTGGTAAAGTCATCGGAATTTCATCGTATCCATAAAGTCTTGCAACTTCTTCTACGATATCTTCTTCAATTTTAATATCTTGGCGTCTTGTTGGTGCATCAATAATCAATAAACCATTTGCAGCTTCAACGTCAAATTTTAAACGATTTAAAATTGAAAGCATATCTTCCAAAGATATCTTCATACCAAGTCTTGCGTTAATGAAATCAGGAGAAACGACAACACGTGCTGGTGTTTTGTCCAATTCATCAACCATTACAGTACCTTCTAATGCTTCACCACCAGCAATTTCAGCGAGTAATTGTGCAGCACGTTCTGCTGCTGGAAGGACGCGATTTGGATCTACACCTTTTTCAAAACGAGCAGAAGCATCAGAACGTAAACCTAGTTCCTTCGAAGTACGGCGAACAGAGAGTCCATCAAAATATGCAGCTTCAATAACTACAGTAGTTGTTGATTCTGTTACTTCAGAATTTGCACCGCCCATAACACCTGCAATTGCAACTGGTTCTTTACCATTTGTAATAACCAAGTTATGCGCTTTTAAAGTACGTTCTTGATCGTCTAGAGTAACGATTTTTTCTCCTTCATTTGCTAAACGAACAACGATTTCTTTTGAGTTTAGCGCATCGTAATCAAAGGCGTGAAGCGGTTGACCATATTCCATAAGAATGTAGTTCGTAATATCCACAACATTATTGTGAGGGCGCACGCCAGCAGCCATTAAATAATTTTGTAACCAAAGTGGTGATTCAGCGATTTTTACATTTTTCACTACTTTCGCTGCATATAATGGATTTAAATCTGGTGCATCTGTACGCACTTGAATATAGTCATCTGCTTTTTCGTATGAAGTTTCATATTTGATTTCTGGAAGTTTTACTTCTTCTGATAAAATCGCTGCAACCTCATAAGCAACACCTAACATTGATAATGCATCGGAACGGTTTGGCGTTAATCCAAGTTCAAGAACGATATCGCGTAAGCCGATTAATTCTAATGCATCACTGCCTGGTGTTGCATCTTCTGGTAAAACGTATATGCCATCAGCATATGCTTTCGGTACAACACGACCTTCAATCCCAAGCTCTTGCAGTGAGCAAATCATACCGTTTGATTCTTGACCGCGCATCTTTGCTTTTTTAATTTTAACGCCACCAGGTAAGCGAGCACCTGGTAATGCAACGATTACTTTTTGTCCTTGATCAACATTTGGTGCGCCACAAATAATTTGACGAACATCGCCTTCGCCAACTTCTACTTGGCAAATGTTTAATTTATCTGCATCTGGATGCTTTTCCTTCGAAACAACGTAACCTACAACTACATTCGTCATTCCTTGAGAACGGTCGATGACAGCATCTACTTCAATACCTGAGCGTGTAATTTTTTCTGCTAAATCTTCTGGTGCTAAGTCTTTTATATCTACATATTGTTTTAACCAATTTAATGATACTAACATTATTTTACCCCCTTACCCTTCTGTACGATGGAATTGTGATACGAATCGATTGTCATTTGTATAGAAATGACGAATATCTTCCACACCGTATTTCAACATCGCAATACGCTCAACACCCATACCGAATGCAAAGCCTGAATATTTCTTCGGATCATAGCCACCCATTTCAAGAACGTTTGGATGTACCATACCAGCTCCTAAAATTTCAATCCAGCCAGTATGTTTACATACGTTACAGCCTGATCCTCCGCACTTAAAGCAAGAAATATCCATTTCTACTGATGGTTCAGTGAATGGGAAAAAGCTTGGGCGCAAGCGAATTTCACGCTCTTCACCGAACATTTTTTTCGCCATTGTATTAAGCGTTCCTTTTAAATCGCTCATACGAATATTTTCTCCCACAACAAGACCCTCAATTTGCATAAATTGATGAGAGTGCGTTGCATCATCATTATCACGACGGAACACTTTCCCTGGACAAATAATGCGGAACGGTTCACCATTTTTCTCAAGCATTGTACGAGCTTGAACAGGGGAAGTATGTGTACGCAATAAAGTTTCTTCTGTAATATAGAACGTATCCTGCATATCACGAGCTGGGTGACCTTTTGGTAAGTTTAATGCTTCAAAGTTGAAGTAATCTTTTTCAACCTCTGGACCTTCTGCTACTTCATACCCCATTGCAATAAATAGGTCTTCAATCTCTTCAACTACACGAGTTAATGGGTGACGGTTTCCTATGCGAACAGGACGTCCTGGTAATGTTACGTCAATTGCTTCTTTTTCCAATTGCTCTTGAATTGCTAATTCCTCTAGTTGAGCTACTTTTTGTTCTAATTTTTCTGTCACATTTTCACGCACAGTATTTACAAGAGCACCCATTTTCGGACGTTCTTCTGGAGATAATTTCCCCATTCCTTTTAGTAAATCTGTAATTGGACCTTTTTTCCCTAAATAAGCAACACGAACTTCATTTAATTCTTTTAAGTTCGAAGCCACTTCAATTTTCGCTAAAGCTTCTTGCTCTAATTGTTTTAGTTGTTGTTCCATTAATTATAACCTCCTTAGTTATTGAACCTTTTGGGTGGTATATGTTTTGAATTATCACGATTGAATCGCTCTATTTTGTGTCAATATCGATCTATTTTGTGTCCGAATCGATATAATTTGTGTCTGAATCGATACATTTTGTGTCCGAATCGACCCATCGCAATTGAATCGATCTTTTTGTGTCCTTATCGACCTATCACACTATTCTTCGATCGCACATTTCATCACTTCTCAAAACAAAATAAAAAACCCCGCCCCAAAAAGGGACGAGGATTATTCGCGGTACCACCCTAGTTATTGCAAATTTGCAATCACTTCATTACGATAACGACAATGTTGCCGGCATTCCTTTACAGCAGTATGCTGGTCCCGGAAGCTGCTTGCGAGGTGAACTTCAATATTCATTAATGCTATGCAAGCTTTCAGTCAACGGCTTACATTCCCTTTCAGCAAATTTGAATATTTACTCTTCTCGCTCAAGCGCATTTATAAGATGTATTAAAAAACAATCTGAATTTATTCTACGATATTTTATTCATTGTTTCAAGAAGTTGTATCCATTCCCCGTCTATCTTTACACAAATTAACAATCCTATAATTTCCTTCATTTATCATTATTATTCTTCTAAATATTATTTAACAATAAATATTTTGAACTTTTGCGCAATTCGCCGTTTTATTAGTTTATAATGATGTTAGTTAATATTACATAAAAGAGGGGTGTTTTTATGTTATTCGTAAAAAAAAGGAAAGAACTAGCTTCCGGGTCAACCTCAGAACAGATACCTACAACTAATATAGATGGCCAAATTCAAGTAGCTGTCGATCAGTTAAAAAGTGTTGTAGAACAAATGGATCTTACCTCCATAGCATTAAAAGATACAAGTGCAACGAGTAAAGAAAAGACGAATAAATTAATGTCACATAGTGAAAAAACTGCAAATTATTCTCTTCAAGTTGCTGATAAAATGAAAGAAATCGAATCATCTGCTCTCCACATCTCTGCTTTCTCACAAGAAATTCTTTCGAATAGCCAAACATCCAATGAAGAACTTCATCATTCTTTTGATTCATTCCAATTATTATTAAACAAATTTGAAGACATACGAAATAGTCATTATTCGCTACTAGAACAAATGAATCAATTGGTTGATCATTCAAATAAAATTCATGATATCGTTCATACGATTGGCTCGATTTCACAAAAAACAAAGATTTTAGCCTTGAACGCATCTATCGAAGCCGCAAGAGCCGGCGAACATGGAAAAGGATTTTCAGTAGTCGCAAACGAAGTTGGAAATCTTGCAAATCAAACTTCTCAAGCTGTTGACGAAACTAGAGAAACCATTAACTTGATTCAAAAAGAAATAAACATATCCACTGATATGGTGAAAATAGAAACAACTCAGGTTGAAGAAGGATCTAATGAAATGAAAAAAATTCTTCAATCCATCAATGGATTTAAATCAAATTTAGCTGACATTACAAAAATGGTTCAAGAGTCTTCCGAGGCTGTCGTTGATCAAAGAGATAGCTTACAAGAAATCTCAACCTTACTTCAAGAAATTTCTCAAATGGCTATTGAAAATAAAGAATATGTGAATCAAGTAACCTTCGCTTTGGACAACCAGCATTCGAACGTTGAAGAAATGCGTTCGATCAATCATACATTGACCGCAACTTCTAAAGAGTTACAATCTCTTGTAAAACAAAACCTAGATAATATTGAGATAGATAAAATGTTAGTGGGAAAGATGAAACAAATTCTATCTAAGCAAGTTCAATCAGAAAGACTTTTGTCAATGGAGGTGGCGGTGCATCGTCAAGTTTTAGATGCTATTTTAATAGAGAATAAACAATTAGAGGCCGTATGGACAAATCGATTGGATGGTACATTTGTTTATTCAAATCCAGCAGCTGCACTTGTCAATGCAAAAATGCGTTCTTGGTTTATAGAAGCTTCGAAGGGAAAACAATACATTTCAGAGCCTTATATTTCTGCAGTGACTAAAAAGCATTGTATTACATTATCCTTTCCAATCCTGGATGGCGAACAAATAGTAGGTGTATTAGGTGCAGACCTTTCGATCGATTAATAGAGAAAACCGTTTGGCTTATTTCTTCCAAACGGTTTATTTTCATTATTAACTCTTAGACTCAGCTAGCTTTGTTAAATAGTATTGTTCTTCTCTTAACATATGGTCAGCCATCGATGCTGTAAATATCCCCAATACCTCAGCACTTAGTTCCATTTCTTCAAGTTCATGTAGGAAGGTTTTGAATAATCCCATTTCAACCTCTACATCATGGTTAAACTTCTGTAAAGCTGGGAATTTTTTTATATTTGCCCTTAAGTAGCCAGTTAATTCAACTGCCTTTAAATAGAACTGTTCAAAGTGTTTCGTAAACAGCCTACTCTTTTCCTTTAATCTTTTTTCAACGCCATCCATTAGGGCATCTATCGCATTCGCATGACCCGATGCATCCACTAACCAAATGAGGTGATGATGTAGCTCATGGAAAATAGGTGGAGTTTTTCCTTGTTTAAGAAAGCTTAAAACATGTAAATATTCTTCTAACTCGTTCACCATATGATTGATAAATGTGGGCGTTAAATGAATACGTGCATTTCCAGTTAAATGTTTTTTAATGAGGGAAAGTTTAAAAGTACGTAGTTTGTTTGCAGCGTCCTCACAAAGTTGAGAAAAAGAAATCACATTTGTATCGTTAAGTGAATTTACTTGTGCTAGTAACTGATCAAAGTGTTGAATAAAAAAAGTTGCTTTTTCAATATCCGACTTTTCGGAAGGATAAAGTGAATCGTGAATAAAACGCGAATGATCCCCTAATACCTGAAGCCAAAACCGATGTTCATAAACCGCGCTCTTTAGGAAACTTTTCAAGCTATTCACATCTCCTTTTTTCACTTCGTACCTACTTTATTCGTCGTGTGCATCATTTATGACTAATCAGTATATTCATTCAACCTAAATTTTTTTATCAAACAAATGAATTTCTTCCTCTTTCGTTTCTTCTACTTTCTTTATCTGTTTCTTTAAATCTGTCATTTCATTTTTTAACTCTTTGATTAGTCTTGAGTTATCAATACCTCTTGTTACAGCATTTCTAATAATACCGTATAATAACAATAAAAATGCTAGACTTAAAATTATGTAATCCATATCTGCCTCCTGAAATTTTTGATGTTTTCATTTTACCATTTAATACAAATTATGGAATACAAAAAGGACCAAATCATCTCGATCTGGTCCTAATAATTATTTTTTAATAAATTGATATAGTAAAATTCCTGTTGCTACTGCAACATTTAAAGATTCCGCTTGTCCTAAAATAGGGATAATCACGTTTTGATCTGTTCTATCGAGCAGTTGTGGATGAATGCCACTACCTTCATTCCCCATAATCACAGCAAAGGAATCAGATTTCTCTACAGCCGTATAATCAATCGCATCATCTAGTGCAGTTCCATATACTGGAACCCCTTTTCCCTTTAGTTGATCTACCCACTCTAATAAATCTCCACGAACAACTGGGATATGGAAATGAGAGCCCTGTGCTGCACGAACGGTTTTTGGATTATATGCATCCGCACTCCCTTTCCCTAAAATGACAGCATCCATACCAGCAGCATCAGCTGTTCGAATCATTGTGCCAACATTACCAGGATCCTGTACAGCATCAACTAACAATATTTTGTTCCAATTTTGCATATCATTTTCAGTCACGTTCAATTGTTTACAATGTGCAAATACTCCTTGGGAAGTTTCGGTTTCAGCAATTTCTTTTGCAACGGTATCCGTAACTTCTATAATCATTACATTGTCTATTGACCATAGTAAAGGTAAATCTACCCCTTCACGAACGATTAGTTGGATGATTTGCTGTTTGTTTTTTAAAGCTTCTTCTACTAAATGAAACCCTTCGATTATAAATTCGCCTGTTTTCTCACGTTCTTTTCGCATCGTCACAAGCTTTTTCCAATGTTTTACTAATGCGTTTTGAGTTGATTCGATTCTCTTCATGATTATTTCCGCCTTTTACAATTTCATATTGGTCTATTTTACATGATTGACGGCGAACTGTAAAAACAGGAGATATACTACCAACAAAAAAATGGTTCAATTTCAAATGTTGGGGTGATGTGAACTTCACATCACCTTTTTCATCTAAATGAACACCGATTTCTTTATATTGATTGCTTAATAATATTTTACCTTTATAATGCTCAAATCTCTTAAAGCCGTAGGCATTTCGTTTAATAACTTTCGATTTATTATTTATCCCTTCTAAAAAGCCGTTAGAGTAACCGTAACTGAAGCTATTCAATATCTCTACTTGCCAATTCTTAAAGGTTTGAATTGCCTTAATAAACGCAGGAATATTTGATTCTTCTACCTGCTTGTAGAATTCAAATAATTTTTCTTTTATTTCTTTTATGTCATTCGTTTTTTTGGCCCAGTCTAACCATTTACAATAAGCTTCTTTAAGTATGTATGCTTGTTTTAAAACATCTGACATTCCGAGATAACGATTTAAGTACCAGCGATCCTTTTCCTTTAATTTCTCTTTTCTCTTATACAATACATGCCGCATCCTTTTACACTGTTTGCGATCATAAGCATGCCATTCTTTCTGAACGATTCTACGAACCTCGTCTAAGGCCCAGTAAATATAACGACTATAGTGAAATCGATCGGCCACGATTACAGGTCGACTTAATGCCTTTTTAACGGCTTCTTTAAAATGAGGGTTCATATCCATCACTACGACATTAACCGAGCTACCAAATTTTCTTAAGTAATCTTTAATTGTATTTTTACGACGGTTGGGTAAGATATCAAGCGGTTCATGTGTTTCTGCATTCGCAATAATGAGCTGATAAGTTCCTGCATCTGTATCGCCCTTATATTCATCAATAGCGATATGCTTAGGTAATTCAACTCCATTAGCCAATTTATCATTTAAAACAGAATCAAACCTACGAATAATTGTTGTAATTGATGTCCCTAAAACTTCAGCAGTCTCCTTAAAAGTTTTTCCTTTAATAGCTTTTATACGTGCTACTTGATTCCATTCTTTCGAATATTGTTGGTATCTCTCCACAAATGGATTATCTTCAGAAAAACGCTTTCCACAATCACAAACATAACGGCGGCGTTTATAAAAAATCATTGATAGCCGCTCAAACCATTTTAAATGCTTTATCTTTTGTATACGATAATCATGAACCTTTGAAGTTAGATTTCCACAAACAGGACATTTATGTTCTTTCCTAGGCATCATTACATATAATGCTATTCGATCCTCAACATTCTCAACTTTATGAATCTCTACACCTTCAAATCCTGGAATCTTCATGTTAAAATACATATGCACAGGTCGCCTCTTTTCGCTTGTTTCTCGTCAATTCAAGTATAAAAGAATCGGCGATTCTGTGCTTTTTCATTTTTGTGAAAATGTTTGAAAACCCCAACAAATATTATAGAACCAAAAAAATTCTCTCATTACACCCTTCTCAATAAATACACATAAAAAATCTGCGATACTTCTTACAAACAAGAAGTCGCAGATCTCTCGATTTGTATTTAAATTAGTGAATATCGTTCTTCTTAAAGTTTCCGCCTCTTACTTCAGCAACATCATAAACTGTTACGAAAGCCGATGGATCAAGGTCACGAATAATTTCTTTCATTTTACTTTCTTCTAAACGGTTAATAACACACGTAATTTCTCTAAATTCTTCGTTTGAATAGGCACCACGTACAATATTGTATGTAGCACTACGACCTAATCGATCTCGAATTGCCTCAACCATTTCTTCTGGTTCACTTGTAATAATTTTAAACGTTTTTGAACCACTTAAACCTTCTTCAACAATATGAATGACCTTTGAAGCAATGAAATATGCGATTCCGGATAGGATTGCCCCCTGTAACCCAAATACAAAGGATACAACAATAAAGACAAACATATTTAAGAATAGGATTAAATCACTTGTCCCAAAGGGTAATTTTTTAGAAAGCAAAACAGCTAGCATATCAATACCATCAAGGGCACCACCATTACGAAGTGCAAGACCCATACCAAAGCCGAGAATAATACCACCAACAACAGTTACTAGTAGAGTATCCCCCTCAATAATCGCTGGGATATGATGCATCCAAACTGTACCAATAGCAAGGGAAACAATACCAAGAACTGAGTACATTGCAAAGGTTTTACCTATTTGTTTATATCCTAAAAAAATGAACGGTATATTTAAAATAGCAATAAGAACGCCTAATGGTATACCAAAAAGTTGTGATCCTACGATGCTAAGACCTGTCACACCACCATCTGATACATTATTCGGGATTAATACTGCTTCTAATCCATACGCTGCAATAAACCCACCAATTATTACCATAACTCCACGAATTAAGAGCATGGTTTTATTGGATTTGTCTTTCGTATTCCCCATGAAATTTCCTCGATTCTAATTTATTCTCTCTCTATAATAATTATATAAAAGTTCTACCAATGGAGCAAAGCAATCGCACAGAAAATTGATAAATCGATATATTCGATTTATTTTTTTATATAATATCATCTTTAACAAAAAATTATATTTTATGTATAGTTTCGTTCAATAGTAACAGACTACAATTCGAGGAGGCGATTGAATGAATTTTCAAATTCGAGAAGCAATTACACAAAATGTAAAAGGCGATAGTGCAACTGATTTTCGCAGTACTGTAGAAGATGCTATTTCTCGTGGTGATGAACATTTACTACCAGGTCTTGGTGTCTTCTTAGAAAAATGGTGGCAAAGTTCAAGTGCTACAGAGCAGGAACAATTTACAGAGAAATTATCACAAGCCTTTAAAAATTAATTAAAAGTAACTGACTCTTTTCATTAGCACCCCTAATAAGAGTCAGTTTTTTATTTTCAGAAAAAATAGACTTATTTGTCATTTCATCTTACATATTTTACTCTGTTCGACTACAATAAAAAGTAGTTTCATATTATTTAAAGTTTGAGGTGTACAACATGTCTTATATTGTTTCAACAGTTGTTGAAGAACTGTTAACTGTTTTAAAAGAAGATCAAGTTACAACAAATGAAACGGTTCGTGAATTACATGCAAAGGATGAATCACACCATAAACCTATTTTACCTGACGTAGTTGTATTTCCACGCTCCACAGAAGATGTGCAAGCTATTGTAAAACTTGCCAGTAAACACCTTATACCAATTGTTCCATTTGGTGCGGGTTCGAGTTTAGAAGGAAACTCAATACCAGTGCACAAGGGTATTTCCATTGATTTTTCACAAATGAACGAAATATTAGAAATTAGTCCTGAGGATTTGCTAGTTAAAGTACAGCCTGGTGTTACACGACTTCAGTTAAATAAAGAATTAAAAAAACACGGCTTACAATTTACTGTCGATCCAGGTGCGGACGCATCAATAGGTGGAATGGTTGCAACAAATGCAAGTGGTACAACAGCAGTACACTACGGCGTCATGCGAGACCAGGTTCGTGATCTAGAGGTAGTATTAGCTGATGGTTCTATCATTCATACAGGAAATTTAGCTGTAAAATCTTCATCAGGATATCATTTAAATGGGTTATTTGTGGGGTCTGAAGGTACACTAGGCTGCTTTACAGAAATCACCATTCAAGTGTATGGAATTCCTGAATTCGTTACTGCGGGGCGTGCAGTCTTTGAGACAGTTGATGCTGCTATTGATGCTGTAACAGTCTTAAGACAAGCTGGCATTCAAATTGGACGTGTAGAATTAGTTGATGCGTTTTCCGTACGCCAGGCGAATATTTATAAAGAAACAAATTACGAAGAAAAACCAACTATTTTCTTAGAATTCCATGGCAATCAATCCGGGATGGCAGAAGATGTTGCCTATACAAGAGAAATCTTTGAGGAATTTGGCTGTTTAAGCATTTCATTTGAAACAGATACAGCATCGCGTAATAAATTATGGGAAGTCCGTCACCATATTGCTTATGCTTATACTCACGGATATCCAGGAAGAAAAATGATGACAACGGACGTTTGTGTGCCAATCTCTAAGCTTGCTAGTGCCATTCGTTTTGCTCGAACTCAGATTGAAGAAACTGGACTTGAGGGAGGCGTTATAGGTCACGTTGGCGATGGTAACTTCCACGCAATGGTAATGTTCGATACAAATTCTGAAGATGAAGTTGCCCGCGCTACTAAATTTAATGAAAATCTTGTGGAATTTGCTTTATCTCAAGGTGGAACATGTACAGGGGAACATGGAGTTGGTATTGGGAAATCGAAATATCAACTTAAAGAACATGGGGCTGCTCTTCAAGTTATGAAAGCAATAAAAGCAACATTGGATCCAAAAAACATTATGAATCCCGGGAAGATTTTTATAGATTAATGATTTATGAAGTGGGTATATGATTACCCACTTTTTTAAATCTTTAAAAATTAAAAGGCAATCCAGCGTCTCCCAGATTGCCTTTACTTATGTAGCGATGCATTTTTCCATCTAGAAATCAACATCGCATTCTTTATTACTTTAAATCAATTGCGGCGAGTCCCCCACAAATTGATTTAGGATTTAAGAGTTAACTGAACTAGTAAAATACACAACCCGTATATTTTTACTGTTTTATTTTTTATTACGAAAGAACTGATGCTAAAACTGCCTTTTGAGCATGTAATCTGTTTTCAGCTTGCTCAAAAATATAGGAGTTTGGTCCATCAATCACTGAGCTAGCAACTTCTTCCTCACGATGGGCTGGTAAACAATGTAGGAACATATAATCAGATTTTGCGTGAGCTACTAATTCATCATTAATTTGATAGTCTTTAAAATCTATTAATCGTTTTGCTGACTCTTCTTCTTGCCCCATTGAAGTCCAAACATCCGCATATACTGCATCTGCTCCTGAAACAGCTTCGACAGGATCATAGGTTACAGTAACCTTGCTTCCATTAGCTTTTGCAATATTTTTTGCCTTTGCAATAATTTCCTTATCACATTCATATCCTGGAGGTGTTGCTACAGCTACATTCATCCCAACATGAGCTGCTGCTATAACTAAAGAATGAGCTACGTTATTGCCATCTCCAACGTAAGCAATCTTTAATCCTTTCAATGTGCCTTTATTTTCATAGATTGTTTCAAGATCCGCTAAAGCTTGGCAAGGATGATAAAGGTCCGTTAATCCATTGATTACTGGTATTGACGCGTTATCTGCTAATTCTTTTACCATTTCATGTGAGTTTGCACGAATCATGATGGCATCTAAATAACCAGATAAAACTTTCCCTGTATCAGAAATTGGCTCACCACGTCCAATTTGCATATCACGAGAATGCATAAACATTGCTTTTCCGCCTAGTTGATTCATCCCCACTTCAAATGAAATACGAGTACGTGTTGAATGCTTTTCGAAAATCATTCCTAGCGTTTTTCCCTCTAATAATTTAGGACATTTGCCTGCTTTCGTAATCGTTTTTAACTGAGTAGCTAATTTTACTAAGTCATTAACTTCTTCACTTGTATAATCAAGCAGCGTCAATAAATCCTTGCCCTTTAAACTAGACACTAACTTAAGCTGCACCTCTTCTAACAATTTCATGTAGCATTCCGCTCCCTTATTTCTGATGATGTAATTCATTATACATATGTATATTTATTAAATCAAGTGAATTTTTATGATTAATTAGAGTGGATAAAATTAAATGTTTATTCATTTTAACCAAAGGAAAGTTGTACATATGATATTTTTTTCGAATATTAATTTGTATTAAGTAATAAATATTCTTTCTGTTTGTATGCATTTTCATTTTTATACAAAAACGGTTTTATGATAGATTTGGAGCTTACACGTTTGAGGATATCTAGATTCTGGGTGATTTAAGCGATGTGTAGACTTGGTGTCTATTATCCGATCACGCTTTTCCCCTTCGTCTATTATCCACTCGGCTTTGTCTATTATCTACCCATGTTTGTCTATTATCCTAGTGGGTTTGTCTATTATCCGACCACGCTTTTCCCTTCGTCTATTATCTACTCGGCTTTGTCTATTATCTGCCCATGTTTGTCTATTATCCTAGCGGGTTTGTCTATTATCCGATCACGCTTTTCCCCTTCGTCTATTATCCACTCGGCTTTGTCTATTATCTACCCATGTTTGTCTATTATCCTAGTGGGTTTGTCTATTATCCGACCACGCTTTTCCCTTCGTCTATTATCTACTCGGCTTTGTCTATTATCTGCCCATGTTTGTCTATTATCCTAGCGGGTTTGTCTATTATCCGATCACGCTTTTCCCCTTCGTCTATTATCCACTCGGCTTTGTCTATTATCTGCCCATGTTTGTCTATTATCCTAGCGGGTTTGTCTATTATCCGATTACGCTTTCCTCCTTCGTCTATTATCTACTCGGCTTTGTCTATTATCAGCCCATGTTTGTCTATTATTCATTTTCACTAAAAAAGCAAGTAGAGAAAAGTATCAATTTTCTCTACTTGCTTCATTTATGATTCCAGCTGCTTAAGCTGCTTTTTATCGAGTTTCCCTAATGTTGTGTAGGGCATTTCGTTTAGAAATTTGATTTCCTTAGGAAGTTGGTATCTAGCAACTTTTGGGCGTAGCCATTCAATTAATTCTTCTACAGTAAGGTTCGAATCTCTCTTTCTAACTACATAAGCCATGAATCTTTGGTCAAATTGTTCATCCGGGACCCCAATGACAGCTACTTCCTCGATTTCAGGATGTTCCATTATTACTTGTTCCATTTCAACTGGATATACATTGATTCCACCAGAAATGATCATATCATCCACTCGCCCACATAAAAAATAATAGCCCAATTGATCGCGATAGCCTAAATCCCCAGTTTCACGCCATTTTTTCTTATCATTACCCATCGACCAGACATTCTTTATACAAAACTGACCGATTTCTCCGACGTGTACTTCATTCATATTTTCATCTAATATCTTTAAACGAGTACCTTTTATTATTTTTCCGACCGTTGATGAGGAATATTTTAAATCCTTCGGGGTTGCAATGAAATTCAAGCCTACCTCAGTTGTTCCGTACAAATTATAAAGTACCTCACCTAAACTACAAAATGTTTCCTCAATTAGTTTTGGATTCAGCTTCGCACCACCTGAAGCAATACAAGACAGAGTTTTTAATGCATTTTTATCTGTGTCTAGCATTCTCTTAAGCATCGTTGGAACAACTGTAACAATATTCACCTGATGTTTTTCAATTAATTGACAAGCTGTTTGTGCATTAAAACCTCTACTTATCACCATTTTCTTTCCTAAAGGAATGAATAAAAGTAGAACAGCAATTCCATACCCATGATAAATGGGAGTAGCAATATAGCCAGTTTTATAATTCAATATATTTAGCCTTTGTATAAAAGCGACAAATGGATTTAAATAGTTATATAAAGATGGCTTATGTTCTGCTTGCTTCGAATCACCTGTTGTACCACTTGTAGATAGGACAATTTTGCTTTGATTCCTTCTCGGAAGATGAACTTTCTCTGGAGAATCCAAATCTAGAAATTGATTAATCGCGGGCATTTGATCATGATAACTAAATAGTTTATTCCCTTTAAATTCCAAATCACCAATAATCGAACTTAATTCGACGTCGTAAATTATTAGATCAAATGGATTCCGCTTAAGGATACGATTTAATTGATTAGCGCTCATTTCAGTACTTACGAAATAAATATTTGCACCTAATCTAGAAACGGCAAAAATTGATTTCACAAGAACTGCGTGATTTTTGCACATGATGGCAACATTTTGATTTTCCCGAAGATCTAATCGTTCATGCAGAACTTCTGCTAAACTATTTGATTGCTCAAATAATTGGTTATATGTAAGTACTTCATTATCATCGACGAGGGCAATTTGGTCTGAAAATTTCTTTTGTGCAAAATGTAATAAAGTCATTAAATTAATGCCGCATTTTATTATTGAAGCAATTAAATGAAATAAAGCGACAGGTGACAATAATTTCACTTTATACAATACGTAGAAAAGATTAACTAATTTCATAGACTCCCCCGCTTATCCCGCTTTGTATAATCTGGAAAACTCTCCATAAAAAACGATGCTATCTGCCCAAATACTAACCACCATGGCTGATATCTTTTCTTTTTTGTATACATATGTTTGCATATTATTTTAGCAGCATGTTGAGGTGACATGGCAGGGATTTTTTTATAGGCTGCTGTTGGTTCAATCATAGGGGTTCTTACTAATGGTAGATAAATGCTTGATACAAAAACTCCTCTTCTCCTTAACTCAAACGCTACGGATCTTAAAAACATATCAAAGGCGGACTTTGAAGCCTGATAAGCTGAGAAATAAGGAACTGGTGCAAGACGAGCATTAACAGATGAAACATTAATAATTTGACCATGATTACTTAAAAGAACAGGAATCATTGAGAGCAACAATTGCACTGGTGCAAAGTAGTTTATCGCCATTGTTCGTGTGAAATCATGAAATCTATCAAGTGATTCAAAGATGGATCGGTTAATAGAAAGCCCCGCATTATTTACGACTATATCTATCCCCTTAGGAAATGTATGTAGAAAATCTAGAAAGGCTCTCAGCTGTTCTTCATTTCGAAGATCTGCTTGATATATGCTTACTGTTGCAAAAGCCCTTCTTTCAATTTCAGTTTTTATTGCGAAAAGTCGTTCCTCGTTTCTTGCCACTAATATAAGTTGACAATGAATATTAGCAAGCTGATAAGCCACCTGTGCTCCTATTCCAGAGCTTGCCCCTGTAATCAAAATTGTTTTTCCAGAAAGATGACGCATTAACTTCTTTTCATCTAAATATGTAGGTAGAAATATACATGACTCAATCCATTTTTTCATTTTATATTGTCACCTATTTCTTTTTTGTCGTTAGCAAGCTTTCTTTAACTATACAATGTTTTGACTTTATAAAAAAGAACCGGCTCACTTTGAACCGATTCTCTTGATATTATCTACCCTTTTTCTTCTTCTGCTCTTTGATGAATTTCCGAGCGTTTTTCATGCCACCCATTCCACCAAACATTTCATTGATTTTTTCTTTTTCAATCATTTTTGAATTTAAACCGTCATACTTCGTTTCTTTTTTTAGTTTCAGGTAGCTCTCTAGTCTTTCTTCCTTAAGAATCCCATCCTGTATAGCTTTCTGTACTGCACAGTTTGGCTCCATACCGTGCTTACAATCATTAAAGTGACATTGAGAAGCTAGTTCGTCAATATCAGAAAATGACTTTGATAAATCGGCACTAATGACCCCTATTTCCCTCATGCCAGGAGTGTCAATGACTACACCTAATTCAGGAATCATGAACAGTTCGCGTCTTGTCGTTGTGTGCCTTCCTTTATCATCATTACGTGTATCCTTCGTTTCTAATACATTTTGACCAAGCAGTCGATTAATTAAAGTGGATTTTCCAACACCCGACGATCCAATGAATGCAACTGTCTTGCCATTAGAAAGATATTTTTTTATCGATTGATATCCATCATCAGACATACTAGTTGTTACAAGTACGTCCACACCAAATGAAATAGAGGATACTTCATTTAGTTTATATTCTATGTCTGAACATAAATCTGATTTAGTAAGAACAATAACAGGTACCGCACCACTATCCCAAGCGATTGAAACATATCGTTCTAGCCTTCGAAGATTAAAGTCATTGTTAAGTGACATACATATGAAAACTGTATCAATATTTGCCGCAACTACTTGTGTATCGTTTTTATTACCCGCTACCTTTCGTACAAACACACTCTTTCGTGTCAATACATGATGTATTATACCATCGCCCTGTAAGCTATCTATCCGATCAACCATCACAAAATCACCGACAGCAGGATATTCAGAAAGACCGATTAAATTGTGGCGAAATTTACCTGATATTTTTGCAGTCATTTCGCCCTTCTCCGTCATCACTTTATATCCATTTTTATATTGAGAGGTTACTCTACCTATATAAAAATTTTCATAGTTATTAGACTCCTGTATAAATCGTTCTGTGAGTCCAAGATTCTGCATATTAATGTTCAATTTTATTGCCTCCTAAAGTAATCATTACCTTTGGGAGGTTTTATGCAAATATGCTTTATTTAGCACATACCTCCCTAATGATTACAATCTCCTTGTTCATCTTGTTTTTCATAAAAACAACTCCTTTCACCTTTTGATACAATATACCATAATCTACTCTCTAAACTAAATATGGTTAATCTTAATCTTTGTCTATAAAAAATAAAAGAAAACTTTTTATCCCTTGATGTAACATTTATTAAAATTCTTTCGTTCCATTTATAGCAATTAGAAGGGAGCACTCTATGATTGATACAGAACAACTCATTCAACAGGCAAAGTCAGGGGATTTAAGTGCATTTGAGGATCTAATTGCACAATATATCCCTACCATTGAGCGATTTGCTTTTCAATGCGGTGTACCTTTTCACCATATTGACGATGTGACGCAAGAGGTTTGCATAAAGTTGTATCGTTTTTTACATCAGTATGAAGGTGGAAAATTTACAACTTGGCTCTATCAAGTGACTTTAAATGTTGTACGAGATGATTACAGAAAACAACAAACAATGCATACTAAAATAGCTCATTATCAAAAAGAAGCAGCCCAACAGCTTTATGAAAAGTTTAACTTAGATTTTGATGAGGATTTACATCAAGCCATTATCCAACTTGATGACAATTATAAAATTCCGATTGTACTATTTTATTTTCACGAGCTTACATACAAAGAAATTGCTAAGGTTTTACATATTTCAATGCCGAACGTGAAGCTTCGTTTATTACGAGCAAAGAAAAAATTAAAAAGCATTTTGGAGGGGAATTTATGACAAAGGATTTGGAAAAGCGATTGCATCGTTTAAAACAAAGTTATGAAAAGCTTCCATTGCAATCAGATCGAAATGAAATCGTAGGTCAGCTTTCTACTATTAAAATTGAAGGGAAAAAAGCGAAGAAAAAATTCATTTTACCAGTTCCTGCACTTGTATTTGTTACTTTTATTTTTTTAGGAACAGTTAGTACACTTTGGATTATCAACAATCCAAATTTAAATTCAAGTTTACAAGATACTGAAATGAGTTCAACTGAAAACGAAGAATCTGAAGATTTGAATACTGTCATTTGGGCACAGCAAATGAAGGAAAGAATTGATGATACTATTACTCAAGCTTCCAATGAATTAGGTTTAACAAATGAACAAATAAAAACTCTTCAATATATCCAATTTGCTTATACAACATTAAATTATAGTTTAGATTTAGTAGAGCATAATAAAATATCTCCGGAGAAATTACAAGATACGGAACAGGACATCATGACTGCGATTCAATCACCAAAAAAGATGCTAGAGGATATAAAAGATCGGGAAAAACTATCGTTACAAGAAGAACAAGCGTTTTTACAGGAATATGGGGATAAAGTAATGCAGCTTTCTTCTCTTTATAACGAACTTCTCACAACAAATAGCTTGCAAGGAAAAGAGCCGTTATTAAATGACCAAGGTTTCTTTTTATCAACAAATAAAAGAGGGGATGTTTATCAATATAACTTCGAAGCATATGAAGCGTTGTTTACCGAAAAGTTTTCTCCGTCTGCTTTAAGTTATTTTGAAGTTTTATCAATGCAGCCTTATTTTTATGCTGGAGATTTTTTGTACTCACCAGAAGAAATGGCTAAGTCGTTAGTGAAATTAGAAACCCTTTTAACAAATGAAGACTATGAACATTTTCAAGACTATGAATTAGTGAAATCCTATTATGAGATTGGGATGCTGAAGCTTTTTACTGGAACAGATACTTATAAAATAAAAGAAAACAATGTCTATACTTCAGGTTTCCTATCAGTGTTAAATCAATTTATCGACGAGAATAGTGTTGTAAGTGAATTGTCAAAAACTATTTTGCAAGAAATCAAAACAGGGAATCATTCTGAAACATTTGAAAAGTTAACCTCTGAAAAAATTTGGATGGAATTATTGAAGAATAAGTATCCAGATGTTTCGTTTTAAAAATACTTAGGCACCTCTTAGAAGGTGCTTTTCATTTAAATATAAAAAACCTTCTAACTTTCTTTAGTTAGAAGGTTTTATAAGCGATTATCCAAACGTAATCTTATCTACTGTTTCCCGATCTAATCGTTTTACGACTTCTACGATTAATTTCACTGTGTTATCGTAATCATCACGGTGTAATATTCCTGCGTGGGAGTGGATATAGCGTGTTGCGATACCAATTGATAATGTTGGTACTCCGCTACCCGTTAAATGCATTGAGCCAGCATCTGTCCCACCACCAGCCATTGCATCAAACTGATAAGGAATATTTTTTTCTTCGGCAACATCAATTACTAAATCGCGAAGACCTTTATGAGAAACCATTGATGCATCATAAATGATGATTTGCGGGCCGTCTCCAATTTTTGATGTTGATTCTTTTGGAGTAATACCAGGTGTATCACCTGCTACACCAACATCTACTGCAAAACCGATATCTGGTTGAATTTTAAATGTAGAAGTTTTTGCTCCACGCAAGCCAACTTCTTCTTGCACATTACCTACCCCATAAACAACATTCGGATGTTTCTCCTTCTTCAATGCTTTTAAAACATCGATTGCAATGGCACAACCAATTCGGTTATCCCAAGCTTTTGCAAGAAGCATTTTTTCATTTTTCATAACATTGAATTCAAAATAAGGCGTAATCATATCGCCCGGACGGATGCCCCACTCTTCCACTTCATCCTTTGAAGATGCACCAATATCGATAAATAAGTCTTTCATCTCCATTACTTTCTTACGTGCATCTGCTGGTAAAATATGCGGAGGTTTTGAACCTATGACACCTATGATTTCTTCTCCCTTACGAGTCGTGATTGTCACACGTTGGGAAAGCATTACATGACTCCACCAACCACCGACTGTTTGGAATTTAACAAATCCCTTTTCATCAATTTGAGTCACCATAAATCCGATTTCATCAAGGTGGCCAGCGATCATAATTTTCGGACCATTTTCATCCCCAGTTTTTTTGGCGATTAAGCTTCCTAACCCATCCATTTCAATTTCATCTGCATAAGGGGAAATATATTTTTTCATCACTTCACGTGGTGCACGTTCATTTCCTGCGATACCGTTCGCATCTGTTAACTCTTTAAACATTGTTAATGTTTCATCTAATTTCGTCATTTGTTATCCTCCCAAAAAAAGAATCCATCAGATATTTAAGTATACTGCAAATTTTAATGTTAATACCCAGTTCGTTGACGTTCATAATTTTTTTCATTTTTCGCTATGTATGCTTCGATAATATCATTTAAGGAAAAACCTAAATTGTATGCTAAAACGCCATATTGCTGCCAAACGATTTCATAGCTTTCACTTGAAGGCGCTTGGATAAATGATAAAATAGATTCCTGTGTACGTAAAAACCATTTTGTTAAGTCTACTTTTTCTTGAATTTCCGGCCATATATCAAGGGTAAATCCCTTTTCATTTCCTAATGAAAGCAAGAAATGAATCGAATCCACAAATTCCTCTAAAATGACTTCTCTTTCTGAAGGACCTTTGGAACTCCAATATTTAAAGCATCTTGTTTCATTTGCTAGTTCTGCCAATTCAATTGTTAGTGCTAGTCCTTTTTCAATAAAAACGTCTCTCTGAATATCACGATTATTCTCTATAAAGGCGTCAAGTGCTTGTTGCATCGTAAAAAGTTCTTTAAATTCCATAAATTATCCCTCATTTTCATATAAAAATGAAACTTCTTTTCCCTTCTAATCGTAAATGAAAGTACAACGTATTTACAAGGGGGAACTTTCATGGCTCTTCTTATTCGAGTGCTCGTATTTATTATTGTCATTTACATATTCTATAGAATTATACGTTATCTTTTAGATCCTAAGCGAAAGCTAGACGAAGCTTATGAAAAAGGACAGTACTATTTTTATGATGATGTAAAAAATGTAAGAAAGAACTTTTTCATTTCATATAAAGGTGCCCTATTTGAAGGTGAAAAATATTTAGGCACGACTGAAAATGCCTTTGAGGTCGTCTCAATTTTTGTGTGGGTGCTTGATACGATGCAGCTACAAGGTTTTACAAAAGAGGATTTTTACTATTTAGAAAAAGAAATTTTATTAAACTATCCAAATGCAAAGATAAATTGGAAAAATCCAATTGAAAAGCTTATGAATGAGGAAAATGAATAAATAAATAAACAAAGAGCTAAATACATTAAATATGTATTAGCTCTTAACTCTTATTCTTTTAATTATGAGTACAGCTTAACAAGTATAAAAATATGAATGGCTGCAATTAATGGAAAGCCAAATGCAAATGCATTATGTCTAGTTTTATGTCGGAATAAATACATTCCAAGTACTCCCCCACAAGCTCCGCCAAAAATAGCAATGGTGAATAGCGTTTTTTCAGAAATTCTCCATTCATGTTTTTTCGCACGCGATTTGTCTATCCCCATCAAAGCAAGCAAGAAAATTGATTCAACAATCATAAAGGCCAATAGTGTAATCCACATATGTATCTGCCCCCTATAGTTAAAAAGACTGATAGGGATATATCCTATCAGTCTTTATTATAATTATTTATTTTGTGGCTGTCGCTTACGCTTTCGGCGCAGAAATAATTAATTCACTTCCGTGAATTAATTATTTCGCTACCGCTTTTTTAGCTTCTTCAGCTAATTGTGCGAATGCAGCTGCATCGTTTACAGCTAATTCAGCTAACATTTTACGGTTAACTTCGATACCAGCTACTTTTAAACCGTGCATTAAACGGCTATAAGAAAGACCGTTGATGCGAGCAGCAGCGTTGATACGAGTGATCCATAATTTACGGAAATCACGTTTTTTCTGACGACGGTCACGGTATGCATATTGACCTGATTTCATTACTGCTTGGTTAGCAACTTTATATAAAGTATGTTTTGAACCAAAATAACCTTTAGCTAATTTTAATACCTTTTTACGACGCTTGCGCGTTACTGTTCCGCCTTTTACGCGTGGCATACTAATTACCTCCTGCTAATTCTTCCGAATGTTTAATTATAAAAAACCGTACAATTTTATTTTCAAAAATTATTTCATGTAAGTTAATAAAGATTTAATACGTTTGAAATCACCAGATGTTGCAACTTTCGCTTTACGTAGGTGACGTTTTGCTTTTGTAGATTTGTTAGCGAATAAGTGGCTTCCGTAAGCACGGTCAAATTTCAATTTTCCTTTGCCCGTTTTTTTGAAACGCTTCGCAGCGCCACGGTGAGTTTTCATTTTTGGCATTTCGAATTTCCTCCTAAACTATTCGTCAATATTACTTTTTCTCGTTCTTTGGTTGAAGAACTAAGAACATGCTGCGGCCTTCCATCTTCGGTTTTTGTTCAACCGTTGCGACTTCGGCACAAGCTTCAGCAAAGCGATCTAGTACACGTTGACCAATCTCTTTATGTGTAATGGCACGTCCTTTGAAACGAAGCGAACATTTTACTTTATCGCCTTTTTCTAGGAATTTGATTGCATTACGTAGTTTCGTTTGAAAATCATGTTCATCAATTGTTGGACTTAAACGAACTTCCTTAATATTAATGATTTTTTGATTTTTACGAACTTCACGATCTTTCTTTTGCTGTTCAAACTTAAACTTACCATAGTCCATAATACGTGCGACTGGTGGCTTAGCTTGAGGGGCCACAAGGACAAGATCCAAGTTTACACGAGCGGCAATTTCTAACGCTTCGTTTCGAGATTTAACTCCTAGCTGATCACCATTATGATCGATTAGACGAAGTTCACGCGCACGAATACCTTCGTTTACATACATGTCTTTGCTAATACGAATCCACCTCCAAGGTTGTGTCGGGAATACATGTGTTTACAGCAAATATTGCCTGGTTGAACGGTACACTTCCTATGTATGTCCATAAAAAAAGACGGACATTTAGAAGATGTCCGCCCGCTATATATCCATACGCATTCGAGCGTAATAAATTCAACGTGTCATACCTGCTAACAGCAAATGCGTCATCTCAGGTGAGAAGCGGGCAGCCTCTACTTCAACCACAAACTGTATTCATAACCTAAACAATCATAACACTCTTACAATGTGAATGTCAACAAAATTAAATATAACAGATTGATTTTCAATTTACAATTCATTTTTTTATTAAGGTTAAAAAAAATAGCGAAAAATAGCGGAAGTTTATTACTATTTTACACTTTTTACAATTAGGAAGGAAGTTCGATGAAATACACTGAAAAATACTTTTAAATTTAAAGTGGTGAATTTTATTTAATAAATAGGAAGGATGGGTTTTTAGTTTGAAAAAAACATTATACGTGATTTTTAGCTTTATTGGGGTATTCTTTTGTTTTATAGCTTTAAACGGAATGAACGTTGCACATGCAGCTTCTATTTCCGAACAGGAAACAAACAATTCTTTTGCGACTGCAAATGCTATTAAAATTGGAGATACAGTAACTGGCGAATTAACAAAGCATGAGGTTCAATATGACGAAGACTTTTATGTACTTAATGTACCGCAAGATGGAAAGCTTTCTATAAATTTGTCCATGCTTCAGCATCTAAAGGATCATTCAAATCATGAAGCCTTACAACTTCAACTATTTGCTTCTACAGGAGAAGGTATTACATTATATGAACTAGAATCTGGCAAGGAAACATTTCCTTTTTATTTAACGAAAGGTACTTACTATATACGTATCTTCTCGAATGATCAGCCAATGAAGTATTCCTTTACGTCTTCATTCAGTAAAGGTGACAATTTTGAAAATGAATTAAATAATACAAAGTCTACTGCTAAGCTGATGATTCCTAATACGACTTTTACTGGTACGTTAAATGATGGAGGCTACGATAATCAATTTGCTGATGTAGACGTCTACAAATTTGAACTATCAGAAGACGGTTTATTAGAAATGACATTTACACCACACACTCGAATCGTTAATAAAATTGTAATTGAGCAACCAAATGGCGGGGAGATTCATTTCTCAAACAACCAAAGTGATTGGTCACAACCGCTTGATATTCGTTTAAATTTAAAGAAAGGTATTTATTATTTGAAGCTTTATGACACATCTAGTGGATATAATGTGAGAGAATATTCAGTTGTAGCAAGCTTCCCGTCTAATATAACGGAACCTTCTATTTTTAAGGATGTTCCAAAATCACACCCTTATTATGAACAAATTGCATTTATGAAAGAAAAAGGGGTTATTTCAGGGTATGCAGATAATACTTTTAGACCGAATTTCTCCATTGCTCGTATGCATGTAGCTACTATTCTGCAAAATGCAGGTGTCGAATTAACACCAATCCGACCAGGCGCAACGTTTAAAGACGTTCCAACGACTCACCCATACTACGATAGCATTCAGGCATTATACCGTGCAGGCATTGTAGATGGAAGTAATGGATACTTTAATCCAGAACAGCCTTTAACACGTTCGCAGCTTGCAGTCATTCTAGTAAACGCATTTGACTTAACGTTAAAATCAGGAAGCTCAACATTTAGCGATGTAAAACCAACTGATTGGTACTATGAGAGCGTGAAAATATTAGCTTCAAATGATATTACAAAAGGAACTAATGGCAAATTCAATCCATATCAAAATGTTACACGTCAGCAATTTGCCGTATTCCTGTATCAAATATTAAAATAACTACATTTAATTACAATAAAGAGGATGGTTCAATTTTAAACCATCCTCTTTCGTTATTATTTATTAGCTTCTTTCGTAATATTGTTTACAAACTCTTCAAATGAGATTGTTTCAGAATCTTGAGAACCGTAACGACGAACGTTTACAGAGTTAGATTCCATTTCTTTATCCCCTAATACAAGCATGTAAGGAATTTTCTTCATTTGTGCTTCTCTGATTTTATATCCTAGTTTTTCTTCACGGTCATCCATTTCTACACGGACGCCTGCAGCTTGAAGTCCTTCAACGATTTGCTTAGCGTATTCATAGTGTACTTCGTTTGAAACTGGAATTACTTCCACTTGAACAGGAGCTAACCAAGTCGGGAATGCACCTTTGTATTCTTCAATAAGGAAAGCAACAAAGCGTTCCATAGTAGATACTACACCACGGTGGATAACGACTGGGCGATGGTGTTTTCCATCTTCACCAATATAAGTCAGGTCAAAACGTTCAGGTTGTAAGAAGTCAAGTTGTACAGTGGATAAAGTTTCATCTTTACCAATAGCTGTTTTTACTTGAACATCTAATTTTGGACCGTAAAATGCTGCTTCACCTTCAGCTTCATAGTATTCTAAGCCCATATCATCCATCGCTTCTTTTAACATGCTTTGCGCTTTTTCCCACATTTCATCGTCATCGTAATATTTCTCAGTATCCGCAGGGTCACGATATGATAAACGGAATCGATAATCATTTAAATTGAAATCTTTATAAACATCTAAGATTAATTCGACTACTTTTTTGAATTCCTCTTTAATTTGGTCTGGACGAACGAAAATATGAGAATCATTCAAAGTCATACCACGCACACGTTGTAAACCTGATAATCCACCTGAAGCTTCATATCGATGCATTGTACCAAGTTCTGCAATACGGATAGGTAATTGGCGGTATGAATGCATAGAAGATTTGTAAACCATCATATGGTGAGGACAGTTCATCGGACGTAGTACTAAAGTTTCGTTATCCATTTCCATTGGTGGGAACATATCATCTTGATAATGGCCCCAGTGTCCTGAAGTTTCATACAACTTTTTAGAACCTAAAACAGGAGTGTAAACATGTTGGTATCCAAGCTTAACTTCTTTATCCACGATGTAACGTTCGATAATACGGCGAATTGTAGCACCATTAGGCAACCAAAGTGGTAACCCTTGACCTACAGTTTGTGAAATCGTAAAGATTTCTAGCTCTTTTCCGATTTTACGGTGATCACGTTCTCGTGCTTCTTCAAGCATTTGTAAGTGATGCTTTAAATCTTCTTTATTGAAGAATGCAGTACCATAAATACGTTGTAGCATTTTATTATCTGAATTACCTCTCCAATAAGCACCAGCTAGAGATAATAATTTAAATTCTTTTAATTTACCTGTTGAAGGAACGTGAATACCTCGGCATAAGTCAAAGAATTCACCTTGATGATAAATTGATACTTGCTCATCAGCTGGAATCGCCTCAAGTAGTTCTAATTTGTATTCGTCGCCAATTTCTTCGTAAATACGTTGCGCTTCATCACGTGATACATTTTTACGTTCAATTTCCAGGTTTTCTGAAATGATTTTTTTCATTTCTTTTTCGATTTTAGGGAAATCATCTGTTGAAATTGGTTCTGGCGCATCGATATCGTAGTAGTAGCCACCTTCGATTACTGGACCTATTCCAAGCTTCACTCCTGGGTATAAACGCTTAATCGCTTGTGCTGTTAAGTGTGCAGTGGAGTGTCGTAAAATTTCTAATGCTTCATCTGATTCAGGTGTGATGATTGCGATTGTACCATCTTCTTCGATTGGTGTTTTTAAGTCAATCAGCTGATTGTTAAGTTTACCTGCTAATGCTTTTTTACGAAGTCCTGGGCTAATGGAAGCTGCTACTTCTTCAGTTGATGTACCGAGCGGAAATTCCTTTACTGCACCGTCTGGGAATGTTAATTTGATTACTTCTGACATTGTATATTCTCCTTTTTATTTATTTGTGGTGGTTGGTCGTTTTTTCCAAATTGCACTTATAAGTTCGAAAAACCCACATAAACATAGACTCTTATGAATCCTAAACAATGGACCCCCTGAGAAAATAAAAAAAGCCGTCCCTATAAAAGGGACGACGCATTTGCTCGTGGTTCCACCCTTCTTCCTTCCGATACATAAAATTAGTATCAGACGAAGCTCTAGGTCGGTTAACGTACCGATAAACGTTAGCGGATTAGCCCCACTAATGCTCCGAGGTAGTAAAGTTTGTGGCGTACTAGGAAGCTTACAGCCAAGGCTCCCCTCTCTTTAAAGCGCGTTTCACAAGCTTGTTGTCCTCATCAAAGCTATTACTTTTTGATTATTTACATTGAAAGTATACGCGTGAAGCATGATAATTGCAACTAATTTATTGGAATTATTGTCTTCGATTATTTCCACCCATTTGAATTGGAATAGTAATCGCTTTGATTCTTTCCATGATCCTTGCTGCTTTGACTACTTCAACGTCCCCTTTTTGAGAAGTTGCTAAGTGCGATTCTAACCCATCATAATCAAAATTCGATGTAATAAAGGTCGGTAGCTCCTCAGCCATTCGATAATGTAAAATCGTAGCTAATACCTCATCTCTTGTCCAGCTTGATAATGTTTCTGCACCTAAATCATCAAGCATTAAAACAGGAGCATTTTTAACATAATCAATTTTTCCTTGAAGGGTATTGTCAGAAATGGAATGTTTCATTTCACTTAGAAACTCAGGAACGAAAACTAAAACCGATTTAATTTTAATGGTTGCGAGTTCATTTGCAATTGCTCCTAATACAAATGATTTCCCTACACCAAACTTCCCATATATATATAACCCTTTTGAAGGAAGCTTTCCTGATTGCTTTGTTTTTTCAACAAATGCTGTCGCAAGCTCCGCAACTTCTATTCGTGTATCATTATCTAAGGACAAGTCTTTCAATCTTGCACGTAAAACATCCTTTGGCATGTACATACTAGATATCATCGATTCAATATCACGGCGCTCATCTTCAATTACTTTTTGTTCACATTTAACATATTCTACGTCAATTGCATTTTGGGAAATAAATAATTTTGGTACAAAACCTTTTAAATAATTCGTACAATTTTCCGTTGAACCGCAATTACAGCAAACTGTTGATTGACTGATAAACTCGTGTAATTTAGGCAAGCTACGTTCAACCATTTCTTTATTTACAATGCGGTCATTTTCTGCTAAGAACCTTTGTACTTCCTCATTTTCTAAAATTTCACGGCGAATCGTATCATATCTTTCTTGGAAAGATGGTACTACAATTTGTCGTTTCAATGCGCTACTAATCGGTTCGATTTTCGTTCACCTACCCATCTAATTGGCCTATTTTTTCTAAAATCTTTTTGCGTCGTTCTTCAAGCTCTTTTTGTTTTGAAGGATCCACTTGTTCATTTTCTACTGGTTCATTACGCTTATAAAACCATTCTGGAACCTTTTCTTCTCTTCCACTATTTTTACGATATGGTTTTTTATTTGTGCTTGTTGTCGATTTTGTTTCGTTTTCATTTTTCCATTTTGTATATTTGTCACGTTCCGTTCGAGCTAACTCCATAGCCTCTTTTGCGGTTTTCAAATTTTTTCTAATCCAATGATCCGCTATTCTTTCAACATAATTACGAGGAAGTTTCATATCTGTAGTTAGCATAACATATTCAAGCAGTACATTTACTACACCAATTGGCATACCATGCTTCATTATTAAATCCTCAGCCAATTGAACTGATGACGGTAACGGTTCTTTCCCATTATTAATATCTCGTAGAACTTGGATTGGAGGTGTCTTCTCTAAATAGTGAAGCAACTCCTGTTCTTTTGATAAATTTGGTTCACTACTCACAGCGACTTGATCAAAAGTTTTCTCAAGCTTTGGAGCAACCTTCGAAATCGTTAGTTTATAATAATCTGTTGCAGCCTTTTTTAAACGTTCCTGTGTAATCTTCATATTATCATCTAAGGCAAGAATAACAACTTTTTGCATATCAAGCGGTGTAAGATGATAAAGGAACGCGAGCTTAGCAATCGATTCTTTCACTTCTGAAGTAACGGCACTAGATGGTACTAACTGTTCAGATAACCCTGACATTAATAAATGAAAATCAAATTGTTCATAGTAAAAGGGATACCCTTGCCCTTTATGATTCTCTTGCTCAGCAAATTCCTTAGGGACATTTGTATGTACTGGCTTGTACACATCTACAAAAGTACGCGAAACTTCAGTATAGGAATCTTTATTATTCGTTTTTATAAAACGTTTCCTTAAGTTTCGGTATGCTTGTTCGCCAATTTTGCTAAATAAAAACATAGATAATAATGGATCTTGAAAAAAATTATGCGCATCAAGAGGTCTTTCTAATTCGTATAGAAATGAACGTCCATCTTCTGTTTCCTTCCGATATGTTCGTAGTAATCCGATTGCCTCTAATGCAATTCGAGCTTCAAACACTTTCCCAATGGACATCCCTAATACATTCATTAAATGATAATGAGTGAAGGTTGCGTTGGTACTATCCTCGCCTTCTGCCCAAAGTGTTAAATACAAACTAATTGGATCTGGTCCAGTTAATGGCTGATAAAACAATGTTAACAATTGACGCTCTTGTGTTGAAAGATAGTGAGGGAGACTTATATCAAAATGATCCGCAGGTTGTAATTCTTTATACAAATGAACCACTTTATACTTTCCCCCTTAATGTTTATTTTAAATCTGTTTGTCGATGAAGTAATTCCTTTAGTTCTTTGATAAACACATTAATATCTTTAAATTGGCGATAAACTGATGCAAAACGGACGTAAGCCACTTCATCAATTTTTGATAATTGATCCATTACCATTTCACCGACATCTTTCGATTTCACTTCTGGATTACCAATTCTTCTTAACTCTTTTTCTATTTTCATCACGATTTCTTCAAGATTATTTAATGGTACAGGGCGTTTTTCACATGCTCGAATTAGACCGCGCAATACCTTTTCTCTACTAAATTCTTCTCGAGAACCGTCTTTTTTGACAACGATTAAAGGTGTTTCTTCAATTTTCTCAAAAGTAGTAAAACGATATCCGCATGATTCACATTCACGGCGTCTTCTAATTTCCTTGTTCTCATCAACGGGTCTTGAATCCACAACACGTGTACCGTTATATTGACAAGCTGGACATCTCATAATTAATAATTCTCCTATTTCTCTATTGTCGTATCATCATTATATCAAATAAATATCTATTAAAAATAGAACTTTCAATTGTTTTGCAAGAGTTCATTATAAATGATTTCATGAAATTTTTACAGGTGATTTTTCATGGAAATTAAAAGACATACCTCGATCAAAAAGGACGACGAGGTATGTCTTAATTCGAATTGTGCAAAAAAAAACGGCTCAATTTAAAACTGAGCCAAGTAATTTATCTAGTCATTAATTTGTTACAACTGCTTCTAGTGCATTTACAACTTTTTTCGTTAAGTCTACAACACGTGCAGAGTAACCCCATTCATTATCGTACCAAGCTAGTACCTTTACTTTTCGAGTACCCATTACCATTGTTAACGGACCATCCACTGTAGATGAATAAGTTGTTGTGTTGTAATCTGATGATACTAATGGTTCTGTTGTAAAGTTTAAAATACCTTTCATTGGTCCTTCTGCTGCTTTAATAAATGCTTCATTTACTTCTTCAACTGTTACATCTTTTTGAACATCTACTACTAAATCAACTAAAGATACATTGGGAGTAGGTACACGTAATGCCATTCCATGTAATTTACCTTTAAGTTCAGGTAAAACTAGTGATAACGCTTTTGCAGCGCCTGTTGATGTAGGAATGATTGACTCTGCACATGCGCGAGCACGACGTAAGTCTTTATGTGGGTTGTCAATATTTTTTTGATCGTTTGTATATGCATGAACTGTTGTCATTAAACCATTTTCAATACCAAAAGTATCATTTAATACTTTTGCTACAGGGGCTAAGCAGTTTGTTGTACATGATGCATTGGAAATGACATCATGTTTGTTTACATCTAATAATTCATCATTAACACCCATAACAATTGTAACATCTTCATTTTTACCTGGTGCTGTTAAAATGACCTTTTTAGCACCGGCTTCTAAATGCATCGCTGCTTTTGAGCGTTCATTGAATTTACCAGTTGCCTCGATAACTATATCAACGCCCATTTCTTTCCATGGCAACTTTAGTGGATCACGTTCACTAATTAATTCCACACGTTTACCATTTACAATTAAAGCGTTTTCTTCAAAATCTACAGTACCTTCAAACTTACCATGATTTGTGTCATACTTTATTAAATGGGCTAATGTCTCAGCTGGATAGCTCGCATTAATTGCCACAATGTTCAATTTGTCTTGTAAAATTGCTTGTCGGAAAACCATACGACCAATGCGGCCAAAACCATTAATAGCAATAGAAACTGTCATTATTTTTAAAGCCTCCTGTATTTGGGAAATCATTATGTTTTTGCTTTTATTCCAAAATAGTATAACACATTATAAATAAAGGTGAACACATTTATTTCATAAACAAAAAGTTATTGTTTTCTAAATATTATTAAAATTGTAATGTGATAGTTTTTAAGTCAGTTATCTCATCTCAAGTCAGTGTTATCAATAAATTCTTCATTCGTTAATAGTATAGATATTGTTTACTCTTTAAAGGAAATTATGAGCGAATAAACAGGATGAAAAAAGCTTCCTGAATAAATCAGGAAGCCTTCATACCAACTCGTTCAATGTGTACATTAAGATGAATATCTACACTTAAATCTTTATAGATTTCTTTCCATTTATCCGATGATTCCACCTCTTGATCCCAATATCGAGATAAATCACCTCGTACATATTCACCAAACCCGAAAATATCTGATTTTTTCTCTTGTGTTTCTTTAATTAATTTCATCATTTCCTGTTCAAACTGCTTCTGTGCAGTATCTTCAATTTTACTAATTATTTTATCATCATCTAAATGAGTTCTATCAGAGTTTTTTTCTCGAACAATACCCCATATTTCAATATAGATATCAAAATGTGGTTTACCATTTTTTAAACTTACTTCAAAATTAGCTTTTCTTTTTGTAGATTGAAACATTACTGATTCTAAATCAGATAGGACAATTACTGCAGCTGCACCACCAGGATTCTGACCAATTAATCCATTATAATATGCAATTTGATAGGGTTCAGTTTTACCAACCATTTTATCTTCACTGAAATAGGCAATCCCACTTATTTCGATATTGTCTTCTTTTACTTTTATATAGGGTAGAAAGCCGTCATAACCTTTATTTGATGAATGTATCCAAAACTTCCCTAAATCGTTTTCTGGAAACTTCCCCATTTTTACTGCTTCCTCAAACATTGTAGATAAGTAAATTGCAGGTACTTGCTCTAATTTTGGAGCAACCTGCATTGTTTTAGCAGCATCTTCTTCATTCACAGCCATCCAAGCAGTTCTTCTAATCTCTGGTCTTCTTCTTAAATAATCATTTATATGTTCAATACCCAATTTAGCAACCTTGTCAGAAAGAATGATAATTTGTAATTGTCCAAAAAAGACTTTGTGTGCTAACTGCTGTTGTAGTCCTTGTATTGCATCATCCATAGTATTTCCGACAGCCTCTACAACCCAAACTTTATCTTCTGGACTACTATTCCCTTCCATTGATGGGCCTAAAGGAATTTGTCCTGGTACTGCTAATTGTGCAGTAACCTTTATTTTACCTAAGCCTGTTGTTGGAACTTGAGTCCCTTCTGGATAAGTAAGTGGCGTAGTTTCTTCACCACTTTCAGCGATATCAATAGCAAGACCTACTATCGTTGCCCTCTCTTCAATTTCCTTTCGATCCCAACAAGCTGAAAGAACTAAAAGCATACTAATCATCCAAAGTAAACAAAAAGTATTTCTGATCAAGAATGCTTTCCCCCTTTCTTTCTGATAAGAGATACTAGTAAAAGAATAATTGGGTACCCCATTGCTAAAAGCGTCCCCCATCTACCAACAACTTCCATTATATTGTAAAGATGAAGTATGTTATGAGGATAAAGGGACAATACAAAAACAAATGGTAAAAGGAGATACGATAACACTCGGTGACTTCGCAATTTAAATAATTGACTCGAAAACTCAATTCCAAGTAAATATCCTGATAAAATCGTGGTAAAAGCAGAGATAATCCAAACTACTAAAAAAAGTATATCTAACCGCTCTAAAATGGCAAATGGTAACTCGGTCATGCGAGTAAGAACAAGCATAGGCCAGAGAGAATTATCAATTTCTTCAGATCCGAAAACTGCAACAGTTACTCCTGTTGAAAGTAAGATAATAAAGGCTGATATTCCGATTCCCCACATACTGCCCTTTAAAATTCTTTTGGTATCAATCATATGTGATGCAAAAATTAAGATTATATACATTCCAATATGAATAAACGGTAATCCTGCAACCGCTAAACCACTACTTAAAAAATCTATTATTGTTGTATCATTGCCCAAGAAAGGTTTCATATGTCTTGGATCAATATCCTGAATCGCAAATATCACCATTAAGAGGATTGGAATGACAATAAAAGGTAAATAAAATGATTGCATATATGCGATTGTTGTCAAATTATTTCTAGTCGCAACTGCAACTGCAATAAGCATCACTATAAGTGTTGCGCTCATCGGCGTCTCTTGTAATAGAGTAGTATTCATTACTTCTCCAAATTCTCTTAAAACAAGTGCTGTAATCGTAAAAAAGTAAATGATTAGAATGAATCCAAATATTTTACCTAAAGGTTTGCTTATAAGCTTTTGTCCATATTGAATAATCGATTCACTTGGAAAACGTTTGGATAAGAGCGCAATTATATATAAGCTGATAATAGGAAAAATCATACCAATGCAAGTAACCAAAAATGCTCCTGACCCAACCTTTTCACTAGCAATCCGTGGCAATACTAATACACTTAACCCAATAGTGCTATTTATAATAATTGCAATACATTGGAATGTCGTGATTTGTTTTGACTCATTCATCTAGTTGTCCACTCTTTTGCTTATTTTTCTGTAAAAGGGGATTATTAGGATAGGAGTCATGAGGATTAATTCGTCGTTGATTTTGTGTTTGAAGCTCCTCTGGCCTATCTAATAACCAATTTAAAGGCGCTCGAAAAATTGTATCCTTTAATCCTCCAAAGTTTAACGGAGCGATAGGGCTTAAATATGGGACTCCAAAGGATTTTAAAGATAGGACATGATTTGTAATGAATAGCAATCCTATCATAAGTCCATAAAAACCGAATATTCCTGTTAAAATTAAAAGTGGAAATCTCATCATTCGAAAACCAATTGCCACGTTGTAAGCAGGAGTAGCGAAGGAACCAATTGATGTTAAGGCAATAACGACAACTGTAATAGGGGACACAAATCCCGCTTCAACCGCTGCCTGTCCAACGACAAGAACCCCAACAATAGAGATAGCACCACCTACTTGTTTTGGCATTCTAACTGTAGCCTCCCGTAAAATCTCCATCGCAGATTCCATCAAAAAGACTTCTACCACTGCTGGAAATGGGACACCCGCCCTCCCACTTGTGACAGCTACAGCAAAGGCTGTTGGAATAAGTTCAGGATGGTAGGAAATTACAGCAACATACATTGATGGCATAATTAGAGAAAATAATAATGCCACTAATCGAACCATACGAATCAAACTCACCATAATAAATCGCTCGTTATAATCTTCACTCGTATGATAGAATTGATTAAACGTCGCAGGTGCAACGAGCGCAAAGGGAGATCCATCTACTAAAATGGCAATTCTTCCTTCTACTAAATTTCCTACTATTACATCAGGTCTTTCTGAGCTTTTAATCTGCGGAAATGGGGAACGTGGATTATCTTGAATAAACTGTTCGATGTATCCCGCATCAAGAATACGGTCTACATCGATAGAAGATAATCTTCGTTCCACATCTTCAATTAATGCTTCATTGGCAATTCCCTCAATGTAACATATGGCTACATAGGATTTCGTTAATGTTCCAATTTCCATATCCTTAATACGGAACTCAGGGATAGGTAGACGAGAGCGAACTAGGGCTGTATTGGTTCGGATATCTTCAATAAATCCATCTCTTGGTCCTCGAATAACCTGTTCCGTTTCTGGTTGGGTAATGCTCCTCCTGTCAGTTTTAAACGTATCAATAAGAAAAGCTTCGTCTAGACCATTAACAAGTAGAATGGTTTTTCCGCGAAGTATTCCATCTATTACTTTCACCAATCTTCGATCAGTATTAACATCCGCATGATAAAGAACTTTCTTTAAAATCATCATTTTTAAGTTGTTAGTTATTTCTTTAGTTCCTTCCGTTTGTCCGAGGGTGAAGTTTTGAGTTAAAGGTTTTATTATATCAGTACTTATACATTCTTTATCTGCAATACTATTGAGATATAAAACTGTAGAAGGAATATCTCCGAATATATAGATTTCCCTTTTACAGAAATCTTTATCTTGACCAAAAATATTTTGGATTTCTTTAATGGTTTCTTGTTGATTATGATGTATTTGAATGTGACTCAATTTCTCCATAACTTTGCTTGGTGGAGTTTGAGATTGAGACTGCTTGTTCTTTTCTTTTGTTTTTTTAGAAAACATTAGCAGACTTCCCTCCTACTTTGTTCACTCGTAGCGAACAGCTAAGGTTAGTATGCCGTTAGCGAACTTAAACATACATTAATCGTATTTTCTTTAAAAGAAAGAAAAAAAGACATCCTTAACAGATGTCGATTAACCTTGTATACCTAATTGAGTTTTTTTCTTTATTGCTTCTTCTAGTATTTGCTGAATTTGATTTAATAGTTCTTCATCCAATAAGAGACCATCCCAATGAAGTCCTTTCTGATTCAAAAGGGCACGGAAATTGTGTTGTTCTTTTCGTACATCTGTAATTCCCAATATGTAATCGACACTAACATCATAGAGCTCAGATAATTGACGTAATCGCTCTAACGGTGGTCTCCGATATTTAGATTCGTAAGAAGCATAACTAGATTTTTTAATACCTAATTTCTTTCCTACTTCCTCTAGCGTATATCCATGTTCGAGCCGTAGTTCTTTCAAACGTTGCCCATGCATAATTATACCTTCCTTTTGTTTATTTTTTCCCTTCTTAACGACTCTTTGGGAAAATAACTTATACGGATTTATTTTTCTCCGTTAAGCTTTTAAAAGTATACCCAAAAATAAGAAAGAAAATAGGAGAATAGAAATAATTTTTCTCTTTAAAAATAATTACTTTTACTCAATATCTATCGTAGAAATAGAAAAAACCGACCGGATTTCTCCGATCGGTTATTTTTTTGATATTTTAGTTAATAACGTGCCATTGTCGCAGTATTACATCTAGTTGACTACGACTTTCATCGATTGAACCATTATTGTAAATAACCGCATCTGCCCCTCGCTCCTTTTCACATAACGGCAATTGGCTACGAATACGGACCAGCGCATCTTCTTCGCTTAATTGATTTCTCTCCATCAATCTTTTTAGCTGTGTATCCTCTGAAACTGTTACAACTAAAATTTTATCGACAAAATGCTGTAGTTTGCTTTCAAATAAAAGGGGAATATCCATAATAACGGTGTCCGCACCATTTGCTAAATGCTCTTCTTTCTGACGAAGCATTTCAGCTCGAATGGCTGGATGAATAATATTATTTAATGTTTGCCGTTTATTTTCGTCATGAAATATTAGTTCGCCTACTTTTGTGCGATCCATTTCTCCCTTTGCCGTTAGCACTTCTTCTCCGAAGGCTTCAGCGATTTTTTTTAATGTAGGAGTCCCAGGCTCAACGACTAAACGTGCCACTACATCTGCATCGACAATTGGTAAGCCATACTCTTTTAACATTTTTGCAACGGTGCTTTTCCCACTTGCAATACTACCTGTTAATCCAATAATCATACAATACACACCTTTTAATGTTGACATTGTGGACAATAAACGGAAGTTCTTCCCCCAATAATCAACGATTTCGTTAATGACCCGCAATTGGGACATACTTTTTTTCCATACATTTTTAATCGGTGCTGCATACTACCCGCTTCGCCATTTACATTCCGATAATCAGAAATAGTTGAACCGCCATTATCAATACTTTCTTGTAAAATAGTACGGATAGTTTCAAACAATTCCTTTTTACGTGTTTTACTAATTCGACTGGTTTTTCTCCCTGGATGAATGCCCATTTTAAACAATGCTTCAGTTGCATATATATTTCCACAGCCAGAAATCACTTGTCCGTCCATAATTACTTCTTTAATTGGCTTATTTTGATATTTAGGAAGTTCACATTTCTTAAGGAAATAATTTAATGCTTCTTCCTCAAATGGTTCAGGTGCCATTTCTAACAGTGGCGGATGATCTTCAATGTTGAATAGTAACCGCATTTCTCCAAAACGACGAATATCTGAATAGATAAGCATCTCACCTGATGTTAAATGAAAGATCGCATGAACATGCTTTTTAAATTTTTCTTCATGAATGTCATGTATGCTTTGTACAACAAACCATGCACCAGTCATCCCTAAGTGATTAACAAATAAATAATGTTGGTCATGTTTTTCTACATCAAAATAGATATATTTCGATCTTCTCGTCACTTTATGAATCGCCATACCTTGCATAACTTCTTCAAATGCAATTGGATCCATATTTTTAACTATACATTGCTTTCCAGCTGCACATGACTCATAGATTGTTTTGGATAGTTCGACTTTCGCAATTTTTTTACCTTCTACTGCTGGCGAAAGCGCCCGAACAACTCCTTCTACCTCAGGTAATTCAGGCATAAATTCACTTCCTTATTTTGCATCGTACCATGTGTTGCCGTATGAAAAGTCCACTTTTAATGGAACAGCAAGCTCAATCGCATGTTCCATTACATCAGGTACAATTCGTTCTAATATTGCTATTTCATCTTGTGGTGCTTCAAAAATCAATTCATCGTGTACTTGAAGTAAAAGTTTCGATTTTAAACCTTCTGATTTTAAGCGTGCATCCATATCAATCATCGCTTTTTTGATGATATCTGCTGCACTTCCTTGGATTGGTGTATTCATTGCTGTACGCTCTGCAAAGCTTCTTAAATTAAAATTTGAGCTTGTAATATCAGGCAAGTATCTTCTTCTGTTTAAGATTGTCGTAACATATCCTTTTTGTTTTGCTTCTTGAACTATCGACTCCATATACTCTTGAACACCTGGGAAGCTTTGTAAATATTTATCGATAAATTCGGCCGCTTCTTTACGTGTTATATCTAAGTTTTGAGAAAGTCCATAGTCACTAATACCATAAACAATTCCAAAGTTAACTGCCTTTGCAGCCCGTCGCATGTTCGATGTTACCTCATCCTCTGAAACATGGAACACGTCCATCGCTGTACGGGTGTGAATGTCCATTCCTTTTATAAATGCATCCACTAGGTTTGCATCTTGAGACATATGTGCTAAAACGCGAAGCTCAATTTGAGAATAGTCAGCTGCAAACAATACCCATCCCTCTTTCGAAGGTACGAAAGCTTGTCTAATTCGACGACCTTCTTCTAAACGAATTGGAATGTTTTGTAGGTTCGGGTCAGTCGAACTAAGTCTTCCTGTAGCTGTTAAAGCCTGTTGGAATCGCGTATGCACTTTGCTATCTTCACAATGCACTTCCTTCATTAACCCTTCTATATAAGTGGATTGAAGTTTTGCAAGTGTACGGTAATCTAAAATGGCTGCAACAATTTTATGTTTTGATTTTAGCTTTTCTAAAACATCTGCTGCCGTCGAATATCCCGTTTTTGTTTTCTTTACAACAGGAAGACCTAATTTATCAAATAAAATAACACCAAGTTGTTTTGGTGAGTTAATATTAAATTTTTCATCTGCAAGCTCATAGATTTCATTTTCAAGCTGAGAAATTTTATGTTCTAAATCTTCACCCATTTTTTCCAATGTAGGAATGTCTACTTTAATCCCTTCGCTTTCCATTCTTCCTAAGATGGCTGCTAGAGGTAATTCTAAGTCATGATACAAGTCAAATTGTTCATTCTCATGAAGTTTTTGTTCCACAATTGGTTGTAATGTCCAAACAGCATATGCTTTACGACTTACATGTTCGGCAAGGACCTTCTCCTCTGGAACTGCCCATTTCGCACCTTTACCATAAATCGTTTCATTTGCTTGTACATCAATATAGCTAAATTCTTTTGCAAGTGTTGCTACATCATCACCTGATATAGAAGGATTCACAATGTAAGAGGCTAATAGTAGGTCAAATGCTACACCACGCAAATCAATATCTATTCTTTTTAAAATAGCTTGTGCTGCCTTACTATCAGAAAGATATTTTTTCTTTGTTTCATCCTCAAGCCAATTTTTAATTAATTCATTTTGATGCATTATGTTAAAAGGAACATAATATGTTTTAATTCCATTTGTCATTGCCAAGCCAAGTAAACGACAAGAGTGATAGTGTTCGTTTTCTATTTCTAGATGTACAGCCATCACATCGTTTAGTATATCTTCTGTAATTTGATCTACTATTTCAAATGCAACTTCCTTTGTTTCCTTTTCTTCCATTGTGAAATTACTTTTTTCTATTAATGACTTGAAGGAAAGCTCTTGCCATACATTAAGTACTTCTTCCTCGTTAGGACCCGGATAATGTAAATCTTCAAGGGTAATTTCAATTGGTGCTTCTGTAAAAATAGTAGCAAGCTGCTTTGACATTTTAGCTTGTTCTTCATTCTCTACTAGCTTTTCTTTCATTTTTGATGCTTTCATTCCGTCAATATTTTCATAAAGGTTTTCAACAGTGCTGTATTCTTTCAATAGCTTAATGGCTGTTTTTTCACCAACACCAGGAACGCCAGGAATATTATCAGAAGTATCACCCATTAAGCCCTTCATATCAATAATTTGTTCAGGTGTTAATCCATATTTTTCTTCAATATGGGCTGGTGTATAGTGCTCTATATCTGTCATACCTTTTCGTGTAATGTAAACCGTCACATTATCCGTCGCAAGCTGGGTTAAGTCTTTATCACCAGAAACAATAATCACTGGTATATTTGCTTTTTCAGCCTGTTTTGCAAGGGTGCCAATAATATCGTCTGCTTCATACATTTCAAGTTCATAACGTTTAATTTGATAAGCATCAATCAGCTTACGTAAATAAGGGAATTGTTCAGATAATTCTGGTGGTGTTTTTTGTCTTCCACCTTTATATTCACCATAGGATTCATGTCTAAAAGTTGTTTTTCCAGCATCAAATGCAACAAGCATTTTTGTTGGTTTTTCTTCATCTAATATTTTTTGGAGCATCGTGGTAAAGCCATATACAGCATTCGTATGTATCCCGCTGTCATTTGTTAATAGTGGTAATGCAAAAAACGCTCGGTAGGCTAAACTATTTCCATCTAATAGTAATAATTTTTCATTTGTCATCACTTAATCTCCTTTTTCAACACTATATAGAAATTCATTTTCATTCTTCTAGAGGATTTAATTATAACTTTAAATTGGATTTTCAGAAGATTGTTGATTATTGCTAGAGGCAGCTAATGCATCTGCCCATTGCTTTCGACCGTAATGCTTTTTGGAACGAAATTCAACTAAATCATTTAAAACACTCTTAATTGTATTATAAAACACGTATCCATCTTAATCGACGAATACGTGTTATTTTTAATCTTTATATTTAATTATGCTGATGAATTACGTTTTTTTCATAAAAAATCTCTTCATAAATAACAGTCGCTAAAAATGCATTCATAAACGCAAAGACGATATATAATGGCATTCCACCTAAGTCATAACCCATTAATGGTCGGAAAAATACTTCGACTAAGCCAACCTGTACAAAGAAGAAGATCATTCCAACACCAACTTGCCAGATCGGACGCTTGTCTTTCCTTTTATCAAATTTTAGTACCTTTTTAAAACTATTTCTTACCTCTTCAGAAATGAATAATGATAGCAAAAAAATGAAGATAAATAGTAAAGGAATATGGAAGATTTCAATTTTTAACCAAGTAAAGGATGTAGAGCTAAACAATGCTGTTACAGAACAGGCCATCATGATTGCAACAAGACAATTTTGAAAGTATTTATTGAATGTTTGCAACAAAAATCCCCTCAAATCTAATAAATTTTTGATATATATACCATTATAACAAGAATGATATTATTAGATAGTAGTAAATTTTGTTATTCGATTTTCAATTCTACATCAGTCGTTACAAAGATTGACAATAATAAAGGCATCTAAAGGTTAATGATATGCCCCCATTAGGTAGACAGATTAAAACGAACGTTACCAAAAAACGTTAAACGGCTTGAGTCCTTTAGAATATAGGTCTCAAGCCGCTTAAAGCATTTTTATTATTTCTACTGTCTACTTGACAGGGAGCAGTTCATAAAATCCTTAGATGCCCTCTTTTATTATTCTAAATACCCTGAAAGAATAGATGCATATGGAGAGTCGGAAGGAATGATAATTACCGTATCTTCTCCAATTGTTTGTTTATATGTTTCTAGCGTACGATATAATTCGTAGAACTCAGGATCCTTTGAAAATGCTTCATTATAAATTTTTGCAGCTTCTGCTTCACCTTCAGCTTTAATTAATGCAGCTTCTTTTCTAGCTGTTGAAAGTAATTCAGTCACTTCTCGGTCTGTATTAGCTTCAATACTACGCTTTTCAGCATCCCCTTCAGATAAATATTTCTGAGCCATTGATTCACGTTCCGAAATCATTCGTGTATATACAGACTGTTCGTTTTCTGCCGGTAAATCTGTTCGGCGAATACGCACATCCACTACTTCTATACCATAATTATCATTTTTTAATAATTCATTCACTTTATCAGTAAGGATATCATTTAAACTACCTCTTGAAGATTTTTCATCATTTATTATTTCATCGTAGTTTAATTGACCAAGCTCTGTACGTAGAACTGAGAATATAAATTCATCCATACGTGCTTCAGCATTTGCAATTGTTCTTGCAGTTGAGATTAACGCTTTCGGATCTGTTACACGCCAAATAGCATAATTATCAACAATAATACGTTTTTTATCTAATGTGGTAATCTCTTCTTCAGTACTCATATCATAAGTCATTACATTTTTAGGCAGTGTTGATACAGTTTGAATAAATGGGATTTTAAAATATAAACCTGGCTCATCCTGATACTCAACAACTTCACCAAATTGTCGTACTACTTTGTATTCATTTTCTTTTACTACATACAAATTAGAAATTAAAATCACCATAACTGCAAAGAATAGAATGATTACAGTTGCTATTTTACCAAGATGCTTAAAATTGGTTGGTTTTTTGTTATCATTTATAATTTTCGCTTCTTTTACTTCATCATCATTCTTCTTTTTTTTGTTATTTCCGTTTCCAAAAAGAGACTGAACAAATTTATCTAAGTCTGACTCAAATTTATCGTTGCTCATTCTTTATCGCTCCCTTCTGTCACAGGTGGCTTCGTAGTAGAAGGTTGAATAGGTAAATACTTTAATGTATCACCATCATCATTCATAATATAAATTTGCGCATTTGGTAATACCTGCTCCAACGTTTCTAAAATTAAACGAGATTTTGTTATATCTTTATTAAGGCTATATTGTGCATATAGACCATTAAAGACGGCAACATCCCCTTCAGCTTGCTGAATTCTTGCAGTTTTTTCCCCTTCAGCAATAGAAATAATAGCATCTATTTCCCCTTGCGCCTCACTAATCTCTTGGTTTCTATATTTTTGCGCTTCATTCAATTTTGTATTTTTTGTTTCACGAGCATCTGTTACAGCTGTAAAAGCTTGACGGACTTCTTGATTCGGCAATTCTACATCTTGTAATTTTACAGTTAATATACTTATGCCAATATCATATTTATCTATTAAAGTTACAAGTAAATCACGAGTACTTGCTTCAATTTCTGCTTTCCCTGCTGTTAAAGCCTCGTCAATTGTCGAACTACCAATAATAGATCTAATTGCTGCAGAAGTTGCATTATGTAATATATCTTCTGGATTATCTGAGTTAAATAAATATTTTTCTGGATCTGTAATTCTCCATTGTACAACTAAATCCGTTAAGACAATGTTTTCATCACCTGTGATCATTTTCGTATCACTTTCATGGGCAACAATTTCACCGTTTTCATCTTGATCATAACCAAATGTTAAACTAAAAGTTTCTTTCGATAACACTTCTACCTTCTGTATTGGCCATGGTAATTTAAAATGTAATCCTGCTTCAGATACTGTTTGATCTGCATGACCAAACGTAATAACAACCGCTTGCTCTGATTCATCAACTGTATACCACGAAGTTAATGCTGCAACAATGATAATCAGACCTACGATTGCAGTACCGATTAATAATAGAGCTCTTTTTACGCTCATGTAAGAACCTCCCTTTATATACTCCTGCTTTCTCTTCTACTAATCTACGGAATACTACCTCAAAAAGTTTCAAAAAATAAAAAATAGCGAACGATGTACATATCGTCCACTATTTTTTAAGACAGCATTTTTTTCACAGCTATACTAAATCTGAAACAGGGGGGGTTTCTATAAAAAACTATAACTATATACTATGAAGTTGATATAAAAATAATGTAAATGAATTGTTAATTATTTTTTCTTTAAAGGAATCATTACTTTCATACATGTGCCTTTCCCAACTTCACTATCCACTTGAATCTTACCATGATGCGCTTCAACTAGATGTTTTACAATAGCAAGCCCTAATCCTGTACCCCCAGAGTTTCTACTTCTTGCTTTATCAACACGGTAAAATCGTTCAAAAATTCGAGCAATTTCATTTTTTTCAATACCCATCCCTTGATCTTCCACTTCTACAATGCCATAATCTTCGCTTTGTTTAATACGAAGCGTGATCGTCCTATCCTCAGGGGAGTATGTGATTGAATTTGTAATTAGGTTTGTAAATATTTGAATTAACCTGTTTGCATCACCCATAACGGTTACATCACGAGCAATATCTACTTTAAATTCCATGTTCTTTTCATCTAGTCTTGGACTTGTTAACTCCACTGCACGAATCAATACATCTTGAAGGCTTGTTGGAACAATGTTAACAGAGAAGCCATGCTGTTCAATCTTAGATAGTTCTAATAAATCATTAATCAACATTTGAAGTCGATTACTTTCTTGATAAATAATATCTAAAAAGGAAAGCAACATTTTTTCATCTTTAAACGCTCCATCCAGTAATGTTTCTGAAAATCCCTTTATTGAAGTGATAGGTGTTCTTAGCTCATGACTAACGTTTGCCACAAAATCTTTACGGATTTGCTCTAATCGAATTAACTCTGAAATATCGTGTAATACAATGACTACACCTAACCAACGACCATGTTCACCAACTACTGGTGCTCCATATACTTGTTTATAAAATATTTCCTGCTGCACTTCAACTTCTATTTGTTTACGGTATGGTGATTCAGTTAGGAAAACGTGATCGATAAATTTTTCTACTTCTTTTGGTAAGCCTAGTGTTAAGAAGTTTTTTCCTCTTACTTCATCTAAAGATAACTCAAATCCCTCTAAAAAGCGCCGGTTTACAATGGATACATTTCCTTCTCGTCCAATCATAATGAGTGCACTACCCATATTTTCAATTAAGGTTTTTAGTCTTTCCTCTTCCACTTCACGGGTTTTTTCTATTTCTTGTAAAGTGCGGGCTAAATTATTTACTGAACTTCTTAATTCTACAATTGTCGTTGGACCCATTGCATATGCTCTTGCACGATAATTTCCTTTTGTTAGCTCATTTGCTGTATTTGTAATATTTTCAAGTGGTTCTATCATGTTTCGGATTAGTCGATATGCACCAAAGCTTATAAGTAATACTGCAAGGACAATTAAGATAAATAATGCCAAAAAGTATTGAGAATTTATATGATGTAGTGATTCTTCATTGAATGGAATATCGTTTTTTATAAAATAGTTTTTTAAAAAGAAAGGAAAAAGCTGACCTAAGATAATTCCAAGGACAGCAAAAATCGAAACAGTTATTAACATAAAGAATAAGAACAGTTGATTACTGAACGATTTCATAGATTTTTCGGCTCCTCAAACTTATAACCAATACCACGAATTGTTTTAATAAATTTTGGCTTTCGGCTATTTTCTTCTATTTTTTCACGAAGATGACTGATATGAACATCGACAATCCGAGTATCACCAGCAAAATCATAATTCCATACTGCACTTAATAATTGATCACGTGTTAATACGCGATTTTTATTTTCGAGTAGATAAACAAGTAATTCAAATTCTTTTGGGGTAAACTCAAGTGGTTCATTATCAAGTAATGCTTCAAATCGTTCTGGATATACCACTAGTTTGCCAAATTGTAATGTTTTATTTTCTAAATCTTCTTCTTCAATATCAGAAGACGGTGTAAAACGTCTTAATACCGCTTTAACTCTAGCAATTACTTCACGAGGGCTAAACGGTTTCGTCATGTAATCATCTGCGCCTAACTCTAACCCTAGAACTTTATCAAACTCATCATCTCTTGCAGTCAGCATAATAATTGGAATATTCTTTTTTTGACTGCGTAATTCTTTACATATTTCCATTCCATCCATTGTCGGTAGCATTAAATCAAGTATAATCAGGTCCGGAGATTTTTCTAAAGCTGTATCAAGACCTTCTTTTCCATCATGTGCTAATAACACTTCAAACCCTACTCGTTCAAGATTGTACTTTAATAAAGTAGCAATGGATACTTCATCTTCTACTACTAAAATTACTTTTGACATAAAAAATCCTCCAAAAAATGATTTGAAACCCCCATCTCAAATCAGTATTTTCTACAAAGGAGGCATAACTATCACAATGCCTTCTATTACTGGCTTATTACTTTCGTTAGTTGCGTTTACATGAATGTAAATTATATTATCTGAAATATTTACGCTATCCACTTCAAGTATAATATTTATTGTTTCATAATGATAAACAGGTTCAATAAACTTCATATTTTGTTCGATAATTCGAGAACCTGGTCCTGGAATATGTTTGGAAATGGCAGATGTAATAATACCATTAAGCATAATAGTAGGGACAATTGGTTTTTGATACGCTGTTTCAGCCGCATAATCATGTTGGATATAAAGAGGATTACTATCGTTTGTTAAACCTAAATACAATAATAAGTCTTTATCTTCAATTTTCTCGGTTAAATATAACCTTTCACCAACTGAAATCTCTTCAACCTTCTTCCCCAGCTTTATACCCTTTCGTATCAACAATAAAGCATCTCCTTCATTCTCAGTTTAATTTCATAGTAACAATTTTTTCAGAAAATAACAATCTTATATACAAAGCTAAAATAGTATAGATGATTTTACATCAATGAGAATTTTGCTTAAGTGGAGAGAATTATTTCTCCTACCTTCATTTTTCACCTTTTAAAAATAGTTTTAGAGAAAACTTTCTCAAGCAATTATAAACAATAAAAAAGAGTAGGGAATAAATCCCTACCCACCATTTATTAATTACTCTAATACTGCCATAACCTCTCGTACTGCTTGAGCTGATACAACTAATGCTGCTTTTTCCTTTTCAGTTAAATCTAATTCGAAGATTTTTTCGATCCCATTTGCACCTAGCAATGTAGGAACTCCAAGGTAAATTCCTTCATAACCATATTCACCCTCTAAATATGCGATAGATGGTAAGATACGTTTTTGATCTTTAATAATAGCTTCAGCCATTTCAATAAGTGCAGCAGCTGGAGCATAGTATGCTGAACCATTACCTAATAGATTAACGATTTCCCCTCCACCAACTCGAGTTCTTTGAACAATCTCTTCTAATCGTTCTGGTGAAATTAATGTTTCTAAAGGAATACCACCGGCATATGAATAGCGTGTAAGTGGTACCATTGTATCTCCATGGCCACCTAATACAAACCCTCTAATATCTTTTACAGAAATATTTAATTCTTCTGCAACGAATGCACAGAATCGGGCTGTATCTAGAACACCCGATTGACCGATTACACGGTTTTTTGGAAAGCCTGTTTCTTTAAATACTGTATAGGTCATGGCATCAACAGGATTCGTTAAGACTAAAATAACTGCATTGGGAGAATACTTTGCAATTTCAACTGAAACGGATTTCATCACTTTTTGATTTATTTGAACTAAGTCATCTCGACTCATACCCGGCTTTCGAGCTACACCAGCAGTTATAATGACTAAATCAGAATCCGCAGTATCCACATAGTTAGAGGTACCCTTTACATGGGAATCAAAGCCTTGTACAGGAGCTGCTTCCCACATATCCAAAGCTTTTCCTTTAGTAGGGTTTTCCGCCTGTGGAATATCAACTAATACAACATCGCCCAGTTCTTTTTGTGCTGCTAAAAACGCTGCTGTTGCTCCAGTGAACCCTGCACCTATTACAGATATTTTCTTTCTTTTTAGAGACATTTCCTCACACTCCTTTTATTTTAAGCTTGCTATGATCATTTATTTACAGGAGGGTACGCTTACTACTATCCCTTCCATAACTAAATTTGATAAATTAACCATCTAAACTTAATATATCCAAAAGAGCGAGAAATAAAAATATGGGTAGCCATTATTTCATAAAGTATTAATACTTTATTCATAAAAGCTACCCATTTTTTATTTATAAATTATAGATTATAGATTATACGTAAGAATTAAAGGTTTTTGATTAACTCATTTGCGAATTCAGAACATTTAACTTCAGTAGCGCCATCCATTAAACGTGCAAAGTCGTAAGTTACAACTTTCGAAGAAATTGTTTGTTCTACAGATTTAGTAATTAAATCTGCCGCTTCTTGCCAGCCTAAGTGTTCAAGCATTAACACACCAGAAAGTAATACGGATGATGGGTTAACTTTATCTTGGCCTGCATATTTTGGAGCTGTACCGTGAGTTGCTTCGAAAATCGCATGTCCAGTTACATAGTTAATGTTTGCACCAGGTGCGATACCGATACCACCAACTTGAGCAGCTAATGCATCAGAAATATAGTCACCATTTAAGTTCATTGTAGCAACTACATCGAACTCAGTTGGACGAGTTAAAATTTGTTGTAAGAAGATATCAGCGATAGAATCTTTTACGATAATTTTACCTGCTGCTTCAGCATCAGCTTGTGCTTTGTTAGCAGCTTCAGTGCCTTGTTCTGCTTTAATTGCATCGTATTGGTTCCAAGTGAATACTTTATCTGCATATTCACGTTCAGCTAATTCGTAACCCCATTTTTTGAATCCACCTTCAGTGAATTTCATGATGTTACCTTTGTGTACTAATGTTACAGAAGGACGGTTATGTTTAATTGCATACTCGATAGCAGAACGCACTAAACGCTCAGTACCTTCTTTAGAAACAGGTTTAACACCGATACCAGAAGTTTCTGGGAAGCGAATTTTGTTTACACCAAATTCAGTTTGTAAGAAGTTAATAAGTTTTTTAGCTTCTGGAGATTCTGCTTCGTACTCAATACCAGCATAGATATCTTCAGTATTTTCACGGAAAATTACCATATCAACATCTTCTGGGCGTTTTACTGGAGAAGGAACACCATCGAAGTGACGTACTGGACGTAAGCAAACATATAAGTCTAGTTGTTGACGTAGTGCAACGTTTAAAGAACGGATACCACCACCGATTGGTGTAGTAAGAGGGCCTTTAATCGCAATAAGATATTCATTAATTTTATCTAAAGTTTCTTGTGGTAACCATTCACCAGTTTGGTTGAATGCTTTTTCACCAGCTAGAACTTCTAACCATTCAATTTTCTTTTCGCCGTTATAAGCTTTTTCAACAGCTGCGTCGATTACGCGAGATGCTGCAGCCCAGATATCTGGACCAATTCCGTCTCCTTCAATGAAAGGAATTGTTGGGTTATTTGGTACTTGAAGTACGCCATTTTCTACTACAATTTTACCGTTAGTCATGATATAGCCTCCTAAATTCATAAGTCTAGGACTGTGTTTGTTTCACACAAACGCAGTCCTAGACAATTTTAACATATTTTATTAATTAGCGCGCATCTACTGGTACATATTTTTGGATACCAGGTCCAACGTACTCAGCACGAGGACGAATTAAGCGGTTATTAGCATATTGCTCTAGAATATGTGCTATCCAACCAGAAGTACGAGATACAGCAAAAATTGGTGTAAACAAATCATGCTCGATTCCTAACGAATCATATACAGATGCTGAGAAGAAGTCAACATTTGCTGGAAGACCTTTTTGACCTACAACCATATCATGAATTTTCACTGACATATCATAAAGCTCTGGTTTACCAGTTAATTTCGTTAACTTTTCGCTCATTAAGCGTAAGTGTTTTGCACGTGGATCACCTTTACGATATACGCGGTGACCGAAGCCCATGATTTTTTCTTTATTATCTAATTTATTTTGAACCCAAGATTCAACATTATCGATTGTACCGATTTCAGATAACATTCTCATTACTTGCTCATTAGCACCACCATGAAGTGGGCCTTTTAATGCGCCGATCGCAGCAGTAATACCAGAATACACATCAGATAAAGTAGCTACACAAACACGAGCAGTAAATGTAGAAGCATTTAATTCGTGATCAGCATGTAGTACTAATGCTTTGTTGAATGCTTCAACTTCGATTGCTTCAGGTTCTTTACCATGTAGCATATATAAGAAGTTTGCAGCATAACCTAATTCAGGTTTTGGTGCAACTGGCTCTAAACCTCTACGTACACGTGAGAACGCAGTTACAATTGTAGAAATTTTTGCTTGTAGACGAATAGCTTTACGATAATTTGCTTCCGGAGTCATTTCATCAGCTTCTTCGTCATATACACCTAGTAATGAGATCGCCGTACGTAATGCAGCCATTGGATGTACAGTGTTTAAAGGCATAGCTTTAAAAGTAGCAATGATATCTTGTGGAATAGCAGCATTTTCTGCTAATTGTTGTTTTAATTCAGCTAGCTCATCAGCTTTTGGAAGACGAGTATGCCATAAAAGATATACTACCTCTTCAAAAGAAGCGTTTTCTGCTAAATCATCAATATTATAGCCAACATATGTAAGTGTGTCATCGATGATTGAGCTGATTTTAGACTCAGCCGCTACGATACCTTCTAATCCGCGTGTTGCTGTCATAAATAATCTCTCCCCTTATAAATATTTTGTAAGTGCTTTCTTTTCTTTCAAAATAGACACTTAAGTAGTTCTGCTCAATGAACCTATAAGTAAATCGCTTACATGAACATTATAATAAATATTGACGGCTTTGTGAATGAATTTAGTAGAATTTAAGAAAAAGTTGCAATTTGGATAAATTTTCTACATTATCGAGAATATTTTTTACTCAACGAGATAAGAGTGGCGAAAAAATTAGGTGGTGTAATTTGTAAATGAATAAACTTAGTGAAATATCCTTCAAACCAATATTAAAATACATTGTTTTGGTTGTTTACTTATTAATTTTATGGTTCATTTTCCCTATATCAATTGCAATCTTTTTTGCGTATCTTACTTATCCAATTGTTGAATTTTGTCATAAGCGATTGAAACTTCCGTACATTTTAAGTGCCATCACTATATCTATATTGATCTTTCTGCTAATATATTCATTATTTTATATTACCATTCAAAGTTTAATCAGTATTTACCCAGAAATTAAGTTCCAAGTTGAAAACATACCAATTATCGAATCAAATAATTTAATAATTTTTGATACAATCTATGAACAATCTATGTCTCTCATTGATTCGGCAATAATGACCATCATAAATTCTATCCAGCTACTATTTGGTTATATACTTGAATTTTTTATCTTTATTTTTGCATTTTACTTTTCATTATTTGAATCTAGAAAAGATCGAAATTGGTTTTTCATATATGTTCCGAAGCAATTTCGATTAGAGTGGAAAAAATATTTCACCCGCGCCATTGATCTATTTAGCTACTTCTTATTTGTTAGCTTCCAATTATTTATGGTTACATTTTTCCTATTAAGCTGCGGTTTTGCATTATTACAATTTGAACAACCTATAAGTAAGGCATTTTTGATTTCGTTAGCCGATTTCCTTCCATTTTTCGGTATCGGATTATTCATTATACCCATTGCTATTTACTTTATTGTAATTGGACAAAGTTATTTAGGCTTTTCCCTTATAGTACTTTTCATTTTTATTATGATCACAAGACAAATTCTTGAATCTTCATTGTGGGCTTCAACTTTCCAGCTAAGGGCTATCCATACCTTTTTCATAAGTGGTGCATCCATTTTATTGTTTGGTATTTATGGAATATTATTAAGTCCATTTATTATATTGCTAGCATTAAAGTTAAAGCAAAGGTCTACTTATTTATAATGATGACATTACCACTCTCCATCTTTTTGCGAAGCCATTTATAGATGAATGGTTTATAAACTTTACGAGAAAAACTAAAAAGCATAGAAAGACCAATAACATCAGTTAAAAACCCAGGCAATACGAGGAGAACACCACCGATAAAAATCAAAAAAGTATCGACCATAGCTGGTCCAGGAGCTTCTCCTTGTTTAATATTAGTTTGCATATTCTGTATAGAATACATTCCTTGTTTTTTTGCAACTACCGCACCGATAATACTAGTTAATATTATTAAAAGTAATGTATTAAAAACACCTATTAATTTTCCTACTACTATAAAAATCGCTATTTCGATTAAAATCATTGCTATAAAACTAAACATTAATTTTTTCAATACGATTCCCCCAATAAGTTTCTATTAAAACTGTATATGAAAGACTAAGTTTGTTCAAATTGAAAGTATCATTTTATTACTATCTATATAAGCAATAAAAAAGTAGACAAATTCTTGTAGAATTTTGTCTACTTTTCGCAATTAGAAAAGATTTATTAAAGAACGCTTGCATGTCCTTTATAAATAACACCAGTTTCGGCATCCATTGTTATTTCCTGACCATGACGGATCAATGTTGTTGCTTCTTTGACTCCAACAATTACTGGAATACCAAGACTCAGTCCTACTACTGCCGCATGACTTGTTAAGCCACCTTCTTCTGTAATAATTCCTGCACAATTTTCAATTACAGGCATCATTTCACGATCAGTTCCGATTGTAACTAATATACAACCTTCTGTATCATAAGCTAATGCTTCACTTGCATTTTTCACTACAACAGCTTTTGACACGACTGAAGATTTCCCGATTCCTTGTCCTTTTGCTAATAAGTCACCAATTACATGTACTTTCATTAAATTCGTTGTACCAGCTTCTCCGACTGGAACACCAGCTGTAATGACTACAACATCTCCATGATTTACATATTCGTGTTTTAGTGATTCATCAACAGACAATTCAAGTATTTCATCCGTTGTTGTCACTCTTGGTGTAACAATTGGTGTGACGCCCCACACTAAAGTGAGTTGTTGAGCAGTTGAAGGTGAATCTGTAATTGCAATTATCGGAACACCTGGACGGTATTTTGCAATCATCTTAGCAGTTGTACCACTTGCAGTAGGCGCTAAAACAGCCTTTACTCCTAGATTAATGGAAGTGTATGACACTGCTTGTGATAATGCTTCAGTCATCGTTGTACCTTTTTCACGACTTCTAGTAGAAACAATCGATCGATAATCTAGCGAGTTTTCCGTAAATTCAGCGATGTTATCCATCGTTTTAACCGACTCTACTGGGTATAGACCTGCAGCCGTTTCACCAGAAAGCATGATTGCATCTGTTCCATCGATAATTGCATTTGCAACGTCACTTGCTTCTGCTCGTGTAGGACGAGGGTTTCTTTGCATTGAGTCTAACATTTGCGTAGCTGTAATAACGGGTTTTCCAACTTGATTACATTTTTTAATAAGCGATTTTTGTACTAATGGAACAACCTCAGCAGGGATTTCTACACCTAAATCACCCCGAGCCACCATTAAACCATCTGAAACCTCGATAATTTCATCAATATTATCGACACCCTCTTGATTTTCAATTTTAGGAATTATTTGAATATGATTCCCGCCATTTTGCTCTAATAATTCGCGTATTTCAAGAACATCCTTCGCAGTTCGAACAAATGATGCTGCAATAAAATCTACACCTTGCTCAATACCAAATAGAATATCTTGAGCATCTTTCTCTGTAATACCTGGAAGTTTTACTGAAACACCTGGAACATTAACACCCTTTTTATTTTTTAATACTCCTGCATTTTCAACGATTGTATGAATTAATCCCTTCTCTAAATCCTTCGCTAATACCCTTAGTTCAATTAATCCATCGTCTAATAAAATTCGATCATTTTGATTTACATCTTCTATAAGTTTTTCGTACGTTACTGAAAATACATTTTCATTTCCTTCAACCTCAGTCATAGAAATATCAATAACTTGTCCAGAAACTAAATGTAGCTCCCCATTTGCCATATTATGAGTTCTAATTTCTGGTCCTTTTGTGTCAAGCAAAATGCCGATTGTTTTATTTAATTTTGCTGCCACATCTCGGATTGTTGCAATTCTAACTGCATGTTCTTCATGATTACCATGGGAAAAGTTTAATCTTGCTACGTTCATACCTGCCATTATTAATTGTTCTAGCATTTCTGGTGATTCACTAGCAGGTCCAATTGTACAAACTATCTTCGTTTTTCTCATTATTATTCGCTCCGTTTTACTTAGATTTAAATCGACAATTCTTTTGATAATGTATATAAGCTTATTTCTGCCTTATGTTTCATCTTGAAAGCTTCATCTAAATCATAATCAAAAACTTCGTGGTTTTTTATCCCAACTGCACGACCACTTCCACCTTCAAGTAACACTTCAACAGCTCTTGCACCTAATCGACCAGCAAGTACCCGATCTCTGGCAGAAGGGGCTCCTCCTCGTTGTATGTGCCCAAGTACCGATACACGTGTGTGAACGCCTGCTTTTTCCTTTAAAATTTTTGCAAGCTCTCCACCAGACATAACACCTTCAGCAACGATGATAATGCTATGCTTTTTTCCTCTCGCTACTCCTCGATTCATACGTTCTATTATATCATCAAGGTTATAAGGCTCTTCAGGAATTAATATAGATTCAGCTCCTGCAGCAAGACCAGCCCATAAGGCCAAATCACCCGCATCACGACCCATTACTTCTACAATAAATGAATTCTCGTGTGAAGTTGCAGTATCTCGAATTTTATCAATCGACTCGACAACGGTATTAAGTGCTGTATCAAATCCTATTGTATATTCAGTTCCAGGAACATCATTATCGATTGTTCCAGGGACTCCAACACATGGGAAACCTTTTTTACTTAGGGCCAAAGCTCCACGATATGAACCATCTCCACCAATAACGACTAGTCCTTCAACACCCGCCTGTTTCATTTTTTCTAAGCCTTGTTGTTGAAATTTGTCTTCTTTAAATTCCGGGCACCGAGAAGAAAATAACATTGTACCGCCTCGTTGTATAATCCCGCCTACCGCACCTAAATCTAATAGTTCCATTTTACCATTGATAAACCCTTCATATCCACGGTAAATCCCCATTACATCCACTTCATGGTAGTTCGCTTTTCGAACAACTGCACGAATTGCCGCATTCATCCCTGGGGCATCTCCACCACTTGTCAAAACTGCAATTTTCTTCAAAGAATCAACCTCCCAAACAATTCCTCATATTAAACACATTATCATAAAATGGAAACATTGTAAGTATTCCAAAAAACTAAATACATTACTTTTACAAAAAAAATTTATTGGGTAAGCTCTAAAACTTGTTGTTTAAGAAAAAACGACAAAATCTTCTTTAAGACTTTGTCGATGTTTCATCATTCTTTTACAATTCAGTATATTGACCAATTGCTCTAAATTTATTATATCGGTCGTCAATAATTTCTTTCGCCGATAATAAACTTAACTCTTTTAGTGATTCAATTAAGCATTCTTTTATAGCTAGGCTTTGTGCAGTTAGATTTCGATGTGCACCACCTGAAACTTCTGAAATAATACCGTCAATGATACCCATTTCTTTTAAATCCTGTGCAGTTATTTTCATAGCTTCAGCTGCTTGTTTTGCTAGGCTAGCATCCTTCCATAAAATCGATGCAGCTCCTTCAGGGGAGATAACAGAGTAAGTTGAGTTTTCTAGCATAAAAATACGATTTGCAATCCCTAGTGCTAGTGCACCACCACTTCCGCCTTCTCCAATTACAATACTAATAACCGGTACTTTTAAGCCCGCCATTTCAAATAAATTTTTAGCGATTGCTTCACTTTGTCCGCGTTCTTCTGCTGCTTTACCTGGATACGCTCCTTTTGTATCAATAAAGCAGAGAATTGGACGTCCAAATTTTTCAGCCTGTTTCATCAGGCGAAGTGCTTTCCGGTAACCTTCTGGATGCGGCATTCCAAAGTTTCTTCGAATATTTTCCTTAGTCGCTTTACCTCTTTGGTGGCCAATAATCGTAATCGGCTCATCTTCAAAGAATGCAATGCCCCCAACGATTGCCTCATCATCACTATAATAACGATCACCGTGAAATTCGATAAAGTCCGTAAAAATTTCTTGAATATAATCTAATGTAGTAGGACGCTCTGGGTGTCTTGCAACCTGAACACGATCCCACGGCTCCATATTCGAATAAATTTTCAATTCTAGCTGACGAAGTCTTGTTTCTAATGTTTCAATTTCTTCAGACATGTCTACTTCTGCATTTTTTGCTATATCTTTCAGTTCTTCAATTTTTTCACGAAGTTTTACAACAGGCTCTTCAAATGCCAAGTTTTTAGACATTCGAAACCCCTCCTTTACGATGAAGCTTCACAATCGTTGCTACTTTATCTCTCATCTCTTTACGATGGAAAATTGCATCTAATTGTCCGTGTGCAAGTAAAAATTCTGCTGTTTGGAAGTCGTCCGGTAATTTCTCTCTTACAGTTTGTTCAATTACACGACGCCCTGCAAAACCAATTAATGCCTTTGGTTCAGCTATATTAATATCCCCTAAAGAAGCAAAACTTGCTGAAACTCCTCCAGTAGTTGGATGTGTCATAATCGAAACAAACAGTAATCCATTATCGCTATGACGCTTTAATGCAACACTTGTTTTCCCCATTTGCATTAAGGAAATAACACCTTCTTGCATACGTGCTCCACCACTTGCTGTAAAAATAATAAATGGAACTTTTAATTCTGTCGCTTTTTCAATTGCTCTAGTAATCTTTTCACCAACAACAGACCCCATAGATCCCATACGGAAATGAGAATCCATAATTGCTACTACTACTTTTTCTTCCTTTAAAGTACCAATTCCAGTAAGTACAGCTTCATTTAAGCCTGTTTTCTTCACATCAACTTCCACTTTTTCAATGTAAGAAGGGAAATTTAACGGATTAGATGTTTGTAAGTGATCATCTAATGATTCAAAAGACCCTTCATCTAGGAAACAATCTACTCTTTCCCAGGCTGTTAATTTAAAATGATGATCACAATTTGGGCAAACCTTTTTATTATTTTCAAGCTCTTTTGTTAAATATATTTTTTTGCATTCTGGACATTTTGTCATTAAATCTGCGGGAAATTCATTTTCTTTATCTCGTTCGATTACGACCCCGCCCTTCGATTTCTTACGATTTAACGATATAAAATTTCTTATCGCCATCATAATCCCCCTTAATATGAATATTAATTCTCATTTTCATCAATATTTTTTAAATAATTCATCCAACTGTCGTATGCATTTAATGCTTCTTTTGTATAACCTAGCTGGAGAGATTTTAATAAGACTAGAAGAATAGGTTTTTCTTCTTTTGTCGTCATTCTTTTAAAATGGATAGCACTATAAGCGGCTAGTTGCATCCAAATTTTCAATGAGAGACGATTACCCGAGGCAATCATAATTTCTCTTAATATATGGTCTCTTACTACATCGCTTTCAACTTCAATTTTAAAAAATAAACTTTCCCAAACAGGCAATGATGTTAGTTGTTTGTCAGAACAAATTACTCGAATTGCTTCTTTTTCATGCATTCTTCTTGTTGCATGGACTTCTTCAAGTGAGCGAGTGTTTTTTAAAATAAAGGATGCTAAAATTTCTACTAATTGAATATGTTGTCCAGAAGATAAAAAGGTACCGCCACCATGTCTTGTTTCGATTAACCCAAGCAACTCCAAGCTTCTTAAAGCTTCTCTTACAGATGAGCGTCCAACATTCAATCGTTCTGAAAGTACCCTTTCAGACGGTAGCTTATCACCAGGTCCTATACGTTCTACTTCAATTAACTCTTTTAATTGTTTGACAATCTCTAAAAATACTTTTTTGTTTTCCTGTTTAGTTTCCATAAACACCTCTTAACTTAAGGTCTACGTTTGTTTTTATTCGAAAAACACATAGAATATTACAAATGTAATTAAAAAGTCAAAAGTGGTCTGACCACTTTTAACTATAAGAATACAAAATGAATTTATATTTGTAAAGAAAAAACTGTACAAAATGTACAGTTTTTTCTAGATATTAGCATTTTGTGCTTGATAAATGGCTTTTGTTTTAATTTGAGGCTTACCATTTCGCATTTCTAGTTGACCTTCTACAATAATAGTCAGTTCCTCTTTTATCCAGCCCATAACCCCATTATACTCCTTTGGAAAGAGTGTTAATGAAACATATCCAAACTCATCTGTTAATTGAACAAATGCCATTAATTCACCTTTTTTTGTCCTTACTTGTCGAATTGTTTCTACAAGACCAACAAGCTTCACAAATGTATTTGGACGGAGGTTTCTAAGGTTTTTCGTAGTGACATGGATATCACCAACTGATTGTCTAATCAATGTAATAGGATGTTCTGTTAAGTAGAAGCCTAACACTTCTTTTTCAAATTGTAACTTTATCTTTTGTGGTATTGGCTCAACCTCAATGTACTTCGGCTTACCAAAAATAGTTGGATGCTGTGTAAATAAATTCACTTCTTCCGTTGGGCGAACAATCTTTGCATGCTTTTCAGCTGCATCAATTGTCGCTAGCAAACTTGCACGATCTTTACCAAAATCGTCTAATGCTCCAGCTTTAATAAGCGGCTCAATTTCCTTCCGTGTAAACAATGTAGCACTTAATGAAGTGGCCAAATCAAAAATATCACCAAAAGGTTGTTCTTTATTATTTCGGATTTCCATCAATTTTTTTATAAAATTTTGAGAGACACCTTTTATAACTGATAAACTAAATCGAATTTTTCCATTTTCCACAGCAAAATGACGATAGCTCTTAAATATAGATGGTTTAAGTATTTCGATTCCTTTATTTTTTGCTTCTAACATGAATTGGAATAATTTATCTGGGTTGCCGATCGAATTCGTCATTAAAGCAGCATAAAAATGCACTGGATAGTTTGCCTTTAAGTAAGCCATTTGATAGGAAATAAAACTATAGGCGACAGCATGACTTTTAGCAAATCCATAGTTTGCAAAGCGTACGATCAGTTCGTAGACTTCATTTGCTATATTTTCTGTAAAGCCCTTACGAACTGCTCCTGTTACAAAAGTTGTACGTTGTTCTTCTAATATTTCTCGATTTTTTTTACTTACTGCTCTTCTCAATAAATCTGCTTGTCCCAATGTAAAACCAGCCATCACATTGGCGATCTGCATGATTTGCTCTTGATAGACGATAATCCCATAGGTCTCTTTCAATATCGGCTCTAATGCTTGGTGTGGCATATAAACAGGCTCTATACCCGCTTTTCTTTTCGCGTAATTCGAAATAAACTCCATTGGACCTGGTCTGTATAAAGCATTTACTGCAACGATATCTAAAATTTGTGTCGGCTTTATTTCACGCAAAGCATTTTGCATGCCTTCCGATTCTAATTGAAATATACCTGCTGTATCGCCGTTTTGCAGAAGTTGATACGTTCTTTCATCATTTAAAGGGATTTGATTTAAATCAAGATCAATGTTCGTTGAATATAAAATCGCTTTACGTATTTGTTCAATGACTGTTAAATTTCGTAATCCTAAAAAGTCCATTTTTAATAAGCCCAGCTGTTCTACTTCTTGCATCGGCCATTGTGTTAAATAAATATCGTCGTGTCCTTTTTCAATCGGCACGACATCAACTAATGGAACTGGACTTAGAATTACTCCAGCCGCATGTGTTGAAGCATTCCTTGGTAGTCCTTCTAGCTTTTTTGCAGCTTCAAACCATCGCAATCTAATCGGTTCACCTTCAATCCACTTTCTTAAACTTTCTGAAGACGAGTAGGCTTCTTCTAAAGTAATTCCTAGTTTGTTCGGTATTAATTTGGAGATCATTTCAAGTGTTTCACTTTCAAAATTAAACATTCGCGCTACATCTCTAGCAACCGCTTTTGCAGACAATGTTCCATAAGTGATGATTTGTGCAACTTGCCCTTTTCCATATTTTTTTGCAACATATTCAATTACTTCATGTCTACGAGTGTCAACAAAGTCAATATCGATATCAGGCAATGTAATTCTCTCGGGATTTAAAAAACGTTCAAATAGTAACCCATATTTAATAGGGTCTACCTGGGTAATACGGAGTGCGTATGCTATTAACGAACTAGCCGAAGATCCCCGTCCAGGTCCAGTTAAAATTTTTGCATCGTAGGCAAATTTCATAAAGTCAGAAACGATTAAAAAATAATCAGCGTACCCCATTGAATTGATAATACTAAGTTCATAACGAAGTCGGTCTAAGTAAATTTCGTTTGGCATTGATTGTAACCGTTCCTTAAGCCCTGTTAAAGCCTGTTCATAGAGAATATCCTCGGCATGAACGCCTTCTGGTAATGGGTACTTCGGCATAAATGATTGATTATGCTCAAATTCAACGAGACAGCTTTTTAACAAACGACTACTCTCCTCAATCCACTCGGGATGATCATTAAACCATTCTTTCCATTCTTGGGATGTTGGAACATATTGATTGCTCGTTACACTTCTATCCTTTTTATCACTTAATTTAATGCCGGTTTGAATAGCTTCTGCAACTTCAAAAGCAAAATGATCTTCTGGCTTTAAGAATAAGCATTCATGAATTGCCATAACACTACAGTTCAATATATTGCTTATGCTAATTGCAAACTCTTCAAATGGAGACACATGCCCACCAGCTCGTGAAATACCAATAAGAACATCTGTAAATGTTTTATTAATTTGGAAAAGGATTTCTCTATTTTCTTCTTCTAACCAAATGCCTTTTTCCTCAAGTACAGGGAGGACAATTGCTAAACCCTTTGAATATCCTAATAACCATCGAAACGGCAACAATTCATCATCACGAATGGAAATACCACTTGTTATTTTCAAAAGGTTTTTATAACCTTCATTTGTTTTAGCATATAAAATGATTGGGAGTGTGGAGTTTTCATAATGTACATAAACCTTTAAACCTACTACAGGATGAATTCCTGCCTTTTTAACAGCATGCCAAAAAGGCAAAAGCCCGTACAATTTAGAATTTACGATTGCACATGCTTCTGCCTTTTGTTGTTGTAAAAAGGGGATGAGCTCTTCTATACGAATTGTACTTTTTAATAAATCGGCACTTGTTCGTATTTGCGGATAGCTATTCAAACTACATCCCTCCTATTATGTTATTTATAGTATTTACATATTTCTTTTAAATCGGCAATCACTTGGTCAACCTCTTCCCAAGAGTAGGCCGTAGCTCCAGAAGCAAGTGGATGTCCACCACCGTTATATTTTTTAGCAAGTTCATTTATTACGGGCCCTTTAGAACGTAAACGTACTCGGATTTGGTCTTCTTCTTCAATAAATATTGCCCACGCGCAAATGTTCTTTATATCTCCAAAAGAACCAACAAGTAATGATGTATCTGACGGCGTCGCACCAAACTCATTTAATATTTCTTTTGTCAGTTTTATATAAACAGCGCCATTTTCGTCGATCGTAAAGTTTTGGTACATAAAACCTTGAAGCTTTAATAGTTTATGCTCTTTTTCATACATACCGTCAAATAATTTACTTCTATCAAAATTATATTTTATTAACTGTCCAGCAATCTCAAAAGTTTTTTCTGTAGCACTAGGGAAAAGAAATCTTCCAGTATCACCTACGATACCAGCAAATAGAAGCCTTGCAGATTCATCTGATAAAGTCCAGTTTTTATACATTTTACCCTCAGTAAATAATTCATAAATCATTTCACTAACAGAACTTGCACTTGTATCAACCCACAAAATATCTCCATATGGATCATCATTTGGATGATGATCTATTTTTATAAGATAATCACCTTTTGTATATCTCTGATCATCAATTCTTTCTGTATTTGCTGTATCCGTAATAATAATTAACGCTCCTGTAAATAGGTCGTCCTCGATTAGATCCGGTTTTGCTAAAAATGATAACGACTCATCATGAGTACCTACTGTATAAACAGTTTTATCAGGATAATTAGTTTGAATCAATTTTTTTAGCCCGATTTGTGATCCATAAGCATCTGGATCTGGACGTACATGACGGTGAATAATAATTTTGTCATACTTTTCAATTGTGTCGATGATTTGACGTTTCAAAATAATTTCCTCCCATTGACCTGAATGTGTCATTAATTGATAATAGCAATTTCCCGAAAAAATCGTTACAATAATGACATGGATTTTTGGGAGGTCGCTATGTTAAATTATATTTTCATCACATTAATCGTAATCACTTTTGTTGTTTACTTTTATTTTAAGACAAAACAATTTCGTACAAACTTACCAATTCGAAAGAAATGGTATAAAGCTAAAGCTGGCGTTGCATTAGGTATTTTTATTATCGCATTTGGAATAAATGCTGTCATTATTCATCAATCGTTAGTGAGTTACATAATCTGTGCTGTATTTGTAATCATCGGATTTATGGAATCTTATAGTAATTATAAACGAGCTCGTCATGAAGGTAAATTTGTAATGGAAGAATACGAACTAAATAAATAGGTTTTTAAAAAGTGACTAAACGTTTCAAAAGGAATCGTCCATGAGTCACTTTTTTATTTTTTGTCTATTTCATAATTCTTTATAAGATAAGTTATCAATTCTACAAACCTCTAATCCGTTTCCTCGTAAAGAATACGACTCATTCGTTTTGAGTCGTATCCGCAGCATGTTTAAACATCTTTCGAATATTAAATTAAAATCCAACTTTAACGCTCTAATAATTGGAACATCATCATTGCTTTTCCTACTAAAACTTGTTCGTTAAATACATCAAAGTCCATCTTCACAAATTTACGACTCATATCTAAAATGTGTGGAACTACAGTCAGTACCGATTCCATTTGAATCGGTTTAATAAAGTAAATTGTTAAGTTTTCAGCTACTGCATCCCCACGTTTTCTTCTCTTCAGTGCTAAAGAACCAGCTTCAGAAAGAAGGGTTGTAAAAGCCCCATAAGAAATTGCACCAAATTGATTTGTCATTTGAGGTGTAACAGTGAACTCCACCATTAAATCATCTTCACCTAGTAGTTTTATTTCCTTTTTAACAATATCATCAATCGTTTCACCGTGCTGTGGTTGGCGTTGTGCGTGTTGTAATGCTTTTAAGACATCTTGACGGCTAATAACACCTTGAAGAACACCTTCATCATCTACTATCGGTAGTAAATCAATTCCTTCCCAAATCATTCGATGTCCTGCTGATGCTACACTTGTTTTCATTGAAGTTGAAATTGGATGCTTTGTCATTACTTTATCGATTTGTTCTTTAGGGTCTTTTCCAATTACGTCCTTTACAGTAATCATACCAATCAATTTATTGTTAGAAGCGGTCACTACAGGAAATGCACCATGACTTGTTAGTGTATTTAACTTTTGGAAGTCCTCTATAAGCTGATTATTTTTTAGCATAGCCGTTTCCTCTATGGGAACATATATATCTTCGATTAGTAAAATATCTTTCTTAATTAACTGGTCGTAAATTGCACGGTTAATCATCGTTGCAACAGTAAAGCTATCATAACTTGACGAAATGATTGGTAATTCAAGCTCATCTGCAAGGCGTTTATTTTCCTCAGTCGTATCGAAGCCACCTGTAATTAATACTGCGGCACCTGCTTTTAATGCGTACTCATGTGCTTTAAAGCGATTTCCGACGATTAATAAGTTTCCCGCCTCTGTATATCGCATCATATCTTCAAGTTGCATCGCACCAATAACAAATTTGTTCAATGTTTTATGTAGTCCGCTCATTCCACCTAGTACTTGTCCATCTACGATATTAACAATTTCCGCAAAGGTTAAACGTTCAATATTTTCTTTTTTCTTCTTTTCAATGCGGATTGTTCCAACTCGTTCAATAGAGCTGACTAAACTGCGATTTTCAGCCTCTTTAATAGCACGATAAGCAGTCCCTTCACTTACTTGCATATCCTTCGCTATTTGTCTAACTGATATTTTATCGCCAACAGGTAATGATTCAATGTATTGTAATATTTTTTCATGTTTTGTCGACACTATATCACCTATTCTCCATCCATCTATATTCAATACCAATAGTGTAACATATTTCAAGTATTTTTAGTTAAAGACAAAGTAATATACTTGCTAATATCTTAATGAAATAAAAATGAGAAAGTAGTAATTTTAAATCTTGACATAACTACTTTCTCTTCCAAATTATAATTTTACATATTCACCTGCAGATAACACCTGTACTTCACAATCTTTCACTAATTTAACAAACTCGTTAGGGTCTTGCTGTATAGGTGGGAAGGTATTGTAATGGATAGGAATCACCGTTTTTGGTTTCAACAATGAAACTGCATATGCAGCATCTTCTGGTCCCATTGTAAAGTTATCACCTATAGGCAAAAAGGCAACGTCAATATTATTTCTTTCACCAATCAATTTCATATCACCAAATAAGGCTGTATCCCCAGCATGATAAATAGTAACATCTTCAGCAGTGAAAAGAATTCCACTTGGCATTCCAGTATAAATAATTTCATTGTTTTCTGTTATATAAGATGATCCATGGAAGGCAAGAGTAAATTTCACTTTTCCAAAGTCAAACTGACGAGCACCTCCTATGTGCATTGGGTGTACGTTGACCCCTTGCCACGAAAGAAAAGCAGCCAATTCATTCGGCGCAACTACTAGAGAATTATTAGCTTTTGCTAATTCAACAGTATCCCCTACATGGTCGTCATGCCCATGTGTTAGAAGAATAACATCTGGCTTTTCTTCCTCAACCTTTAAGTCTGTTAGCCCATTCCCACGAATAAATGGATCAATTAAAATTTCTTTACCATTTGTTTTAATTTTTACAACAGAATGCCCATGATAAGAGATTTCCATAAAAATATTCCTCCTTCGTATCTATCATTTAAGAAAATATTCTCCTTTAAGACAACATTTCCTTCTTTTTGATATAATATATTAGGTTTATAAACAATAAATTATATCTTTAGGGAGATCTTTATATGAATAAAATAAAACAAGTTCAAAAATATTTAACTGATGAAAACATTGATTTTGCCTTTATTACTACCCCAGATAATGTATTTTACTTTTCAAATTTCAAAAGTGATCCTCATGAAAGACTACTTGGTCTTATCATTTTTCCAAATTCAGAACCCATTTTGGTCTGTCCAAAAATGGAAGTACCTGATGCAAAAAATTCAGGATGGAATCAGGATATTATCGGCCATCTTGATACTGACAACCCATGGCAATTAATATTCCACGAAATAGAATCTAGACAGGTTTCCGTAGAAAATATTGCAATCGAAAAATCCCATTTTACTGTAGAAAGATTTGAATCACTACAACAACTCTATCCACATGCCAATTTTTACAGACTCGATGATAAAATAAACCAATTACGTGTTATAAAAGATTCGATTGAATTAGATAAAATGCGAAAAGCCGCTCAACTAGCTGATTATGCAATAGAAGTAGGCTGCAAAACGATAAGAGAGGGTATAACAGAAGTAGAAATTCGAACAGCAATTGAAAATGCTATTACGGAAAAAGGGTATTCTATGTCCTTCGAAACAATAGTACTATCTGGTCCTAATACTTCATCCCCTCACGGAGTGCCTAGTTCAAGGAAAGTTCAACATGGCGACTTAATACTCTTTGACTTAGGTGTTGTATACGAAGGGTATTGCTCAGATATTACCCGAACGGTAGCCTTTGGGGGCATTAGTGATGAACAAAAGGAAGTTTACAATACTGTTCGTAAAGCAAATGAATCGGCTATAAGTGCTGTTAAGCCAGGTGTTCGAGCAATGGATCTTGACATAGTAGCCCGTGACATCATTTCAAATGCTGGCTACGGCGATTACTTCCCTCACCGTTTAGGTCATGGATTAGGGGTTTCAATTCATGAGTATCCGTCCATTATGAATACAAACGATTTAGTATTAACTCCTGGTATGGTATTTACAATTGAACCAGGAATCTATCATGAAATCGCTGGCGTTCGTATCGAGGATGATGTTGTAGTAACTGAGGATGGTGTAGAAGTACTTACGAAATATACAAAAGACTTGATTATTCTATAACAAAAAAATGGGTGACGAGAAAATTACTATCTCGTCACCCATTCCAATTATATTCAAATTACGCTTCAACAGACGTAGATTTTCTTCCAAGGTATGCTTCTACAACACGAGGATCCTCTAATAAACTTTTAGCCTCGCCCTCAATAATTACTTTTCCAGTTTCCATTACATAGCCATAATCTGCAATTTTTAATGCTTGCTTCGCATTTTGTTCAACAAGAAGTACCGTTGTACCTGCTTCATTAATTTCTTTAATAATTTTAAAAATATCGGCTACGATTAATGGAGCTAATCCCATCGATGGCTCATCTAGTAATAGTAATCTAGGCTTTGAGAGTAGAGCACGTGCTATTGCTAGCATTTGTTGTTGACCACCAGATAAAGTACCTGCCATCTGTGTTTGTCTTTCCTCTAAGATAGGAAAGCGTTTCATCACTTCATCAATTTCTTCTTTTATCGTTATATCTTTTCGATGATATGCGCCCATTTCTAGATTTTCTAGAACAGTCATAGAAGATAAAATCGCTCTTCCCTCTGGAACAAGGGCAATACCTTTTCTTAATAATTGATCCGCACGTAAGCCCGTAATATTCTCACCTAAAAACTCTACCTGCCCTTTTTTAGGCTTTAATAACCCTGCTAGAGTTTTCATCGTTGTCGTTTTACCAGCACCATTGGCTCCTAGAAGTGTAATAATTTTGCCTTCTTGAACCTCTAAATTTATCCCTTTTAACGCTTGAATTTGCCCATAGAAGGTTTCAACATTTGATACTTTAAGCATTTACCTCATCCTCCTCTTTTCCGAGGTAGGCTTCAATGACTGCTTCGTTATTTTGTATTTCTTCTGGTGTACCTTCAGCTAACTTTTCTCCAAAGTTTAGAACTGCAATACGATCACAAAGTTTCATAACGAGTGGCATGTCATGTTCAATAATTAGAACAGTAATACCTCTTGATTGGACCATCTTTATTAAATCATATAAACTATCTGTCTCTTTTTCATTCATACCTGCAGCTGGCTCATCTAATAATAAAAGCTTTGGATTACTTGCTAATGCTCTAGCAATCTCTAAACGCCTTTGCTGACCATAGGCTAAATTTTCAGCAATAGTATCCTTGTGCTCTAAAAGTCCAACTAAATCAAGCAATTCTTCCGCTTTTTCTTGCAACATTTTCTCTTCATTACGTTGAGTTTTTGTGCGAAACACACTACTAAACACACCTGAACGTGTTTGACTATGGCCACCTACCATAACATTGTTCAATGCAGACATTTGTGAAAAGAGTCGTATATTTTGGTATGTTCGACATATTCCTTTTTCCGTAATTTTAAACGGCTTTAATCCTGTAATATTTTCACCTTTAAAAATAATTTCACCCGATGTTGGCTCAAAAATGTTGGTAATCATATTGAACATAGTCGTTTTACCAGCACCATTTGGTCCGATTAAACCGAAAATATCACCTTCATTAATGGAAAATGAAACATCAGTCAATGCGGAGATTCCGCCAAAGTTTTTCGTAATATTTTTCACTTCAAGAACCATTAGCGTACTCCTCCTTTCGACCGGTTTCGCTTAAATTTACTAAGTACAGTTGCATCTAGAATACCTTGTGGACGAACTGCCATTAAAATAATTAAAAGAATTCCATATATGATATAACGATATTCGCTAATAAAACGTAGTACTTCAGGCATTAATGTTAAGAAGAATGCTCCGAAGACAGAACCGATTATTACTTCACTACCACCGAAGACAGTAAATATTAACACCTCTACAGCACGATGGTATGCGAAATCCGCTGGAGAAATAAAACCAACAACATGTGCAAATAAAGCTCCTGCTAACCCTGCAAAAAATGCTCCTTGGGTAAAGGAAATCACCTTGAAATAAGTAATGTTAATACCCATTGATTCCGCAGCTTTGTCATCCATTTGAATAGATGATAATGCCCTTCCTACACGTGAATTTTGCTGTCTAAATACAAACCAAAGAATTAAAATTACTAAAACTAGTAATACAATAAAAATTGATAAACTGACAAACTGGTTATTTTTCAATCCGATCGATGCAGGATCAAAGCCGAATCCACGAACAAAGTCTAAAATTTCTCTCCCCATTTGAGGGATACCTGTTAAACCGATAGAACCCTTTGTTAAAGACTCCCAGTTAATGAAAATAACTCGTATTACTTCCCCTAAACCTAATGTAGCAATGGCTAGATATACACCAGATAATCTTAGTGAAGGAATACCTACGATTACACCTAACAGACCCGCCAGGATTGCACCTACAATGACACCTACATAAATCGGGGCACCTAAATGGATTGTTAATAAAGCTGAAGTATAAGCTCCAACTCCCATGAATCCAGCACTACCTAACGATAATTGTCCAGATGATAATGGAACATATACGCTAATTGCTAACATAATATTGATTAATATAAAAGAAGCTACTTGTAAATAATACGTATTTAAAAGTTCTGCTAACATGTAATCACCTTCTTTCTTGGGATACCTTTGAACCAAAGATACCTTGAGGTCTTAATAATAAAATGACAATGATCATAATAAATGCAATAGCATCACGATATCCTGAGTTACCATAGGCAACTACTAATGTTTCAGATAAACCAAGAATTAATCCACCAACCATAGCACCTTTCACATTACCCATACCACCTAAAATAATGATTGCAAGCCCCTTTAATCCCATTGACAATCCCATTTGTGGACTCACAGAGTTAAATGCCATCCCAACTAATATTCCAGCAATACCGCCAATTGCAGAGGCAATAATGACTGTTAATGTAATAATTCTCTTTGTATCTACACCGAGAATACTAGCTGTTTCAAGATTTTCAGCAGTCGCACGTAACGCTTTCCCTGCTTTTGTTTTTGATAACCATACCGTTAAACCAATCATTAAAATAATGGATATAACAAAAATTACGATTTGTACAAGATAAATCGTAATAGAACCTAACTTAATGCTCACTTCAGCAAATGGTGTACTGAACGGTTTATTACCAGCACCAAATATATGGTGCGAAAGGTTTTCAAGTAAAATAGAAGCACCAATAGTACTAATTAATGGCGCTAAGTGTGAAACTCCCTTTTTACCACGTAATGGTCTTAATGAAAATCTCTCTAGTAAATATCCCAAAATACTCGTTATAACGATAGCAGCAACAAATGCTAACCATAATGGCCATCCAAGAACACTTGTTGTCATTACCCCTACAAAGGCGCCAACCATGAATATTTCACCGTGCGCCATATTGATGATGCCTAAAACACCAAAAACAAGGGTAAAACCAAGCGCAACTATGGCATAAATGCTACCTAACGTAATCCCGTTAATTAATTGTTCTAATAGCAAATTTAATCATCCTTTAAATATTTTTGATTACCCTAAGTTCGGTATTGTTCAGACTAAATACAATCTTGTGTTGCACCTTAAACGCCGTCATTCGAAACGGATTGAATAGTGAAGAATTATTTCGTTATTTAGTAGATTGGTTCTCGTAATGAATTACGAGAACCATAAATTGTTTTTATTCAAATTCAATAAATTTACCATCTTTAATTTCTAAAACTGTAACGTCCATTACAACGTCCCCAATTTCATTAAATGAGAAGTTCCCTAAAATACCTTGGAAGTCCTTCGTAGCCGCTAAAGCCTCTCTGAAGTCTTCACGATCTGTAGACCCTGCTCTTTTTAAAGCATCCGCATAAATATAAAGAGCATCGTACGCTTGCGCTGCAAATTGATCAGGTTTTTTGCCATATTCTGCTTCGAATTTTTCATTAAATTCGATAATTTTAGGATCTGTTGAATCACCGAAATATGGTGTTGCAACGATTAATCCGTTTGCCGCATCCCCAGCAATTTCGATCGCTTGTGGTGAGTTAAATCCATTACCCCCAACAAATGGAACATCGATTCCCATTTTACGTGCTTGGTCCATAATTACAGCACCTTCGTTATATAAAGCAGATGCTAATACTAACTCGGGATTTGAATTTTTAATATTTGTTAATTGTGCGTTATAATCACTTTGGCCTTTTTGGTAAGTTTGAATTGTTGTAATTTCTAGACCCATTTCTTCAGCAGTTCTTTGCATTACTTCAAAACCGCCTTTTGTTAACGCGTCATCATTACCGTAAATCATTGCGACTTTTGTTGCTCCTGTTCTTTCAACTGCTTTTTCAATAGCCGCAGGGATTGCTAAAGACTCTGGAATCGCATTACGGAATACATAATCACCAATTTCTGGAATGCCATCAACAGTCGTTGAAGTTCCTAGAATTGGAATACCGTTTAAATCGGCTTCTGGTGCAACAGCAAAGAACTCAGTACTTAACGTTGGGCCAATGATTGCGGTAATTGAATCATCACTCATAATTTTTTGTGCAGCAGTAAGTGCTTGATCCGCTTCCCCTGCTGAGTCTTCAATAACTAGTTCAATATTTATTTCACCTTGCTCATTAATTTCTTTTTGAGCTAGTTTAAGCCCCGCTGTAATCGCTTCTCCATATGCAGCACCTGCACCAGTTAAATACGAAACGACACCAAATTTTACATTTAAAGTACCAGTTGAGTCGGCACCTTCACTTCCATTATTTTCTTCATTTGATTGAGTACTAGTGCTGCCGCCCCCACAAGCTGCTAGCAATAATAACATTACAATTGACATTATAGAGAATAATTTCTTGCTAGTTCCCTTCATGTTAAATGTCCCCCTAAACAATATTTTGTTTTCATTATTTTTATGAAACAATTCTATTTAATTACATTTACGGCAAAAAGTAAATGATATTTTTATAATTTTTCATATTTTCTGATAATATTAACGCTATATTATTTTAAAAAACAAAATAAAAAGCTAGTTAAAAGGATTCCTTAACTCCCTCTAACTAGCTACTTGAGAAACTTAGTATTTTTATTTTTATTGCAATAATGTATCTACAGGAACATAATCTCTTCCTTGATCAATTGCTACTGCACGATAAACTACATGACCTTCTAAAGTGTTAATTCCTTTTTTCAATGCTTCATTTTCAATACATGCCTTTTTAAATCCTTTATTTGCTATTTGTAAAGCATATGGCACTGTATTGTTCGTTAAAGCAATCGTTGATGTCCTAGGGACTGCACCTGGCATATTCGCTACTGCATAATGAACTACATCATGCTTAATATAAGTTGGGTCATCATGCGTTGTAACTTTATCTGTAGTTTCAAAGCTACCACCTTGGTCAATGGCAATATCTACAATGACAGAGCCTGGTTTCATAGATTTTACCATTTCCTCTGTTACAAGTTTCGGAGCTCTTGCTCCAGGTATCAAGACAGAACCAATTACTAAATCAGAATCTTTCACAGATTCAGCAATATTAAACGGATTAGACATTAATGTTTGAATGGAATGGCCAAAGATGTCTTCTAATTGACGTAAACGATCAGGATTTACATCTAAAATTGTAACATCAGCACCTAATCCGACTGCAACGCGCGCTGCATTTGTTCCAGCAACACCGCCACCAACAACTGTTACTTTTCCTTTTTGGACACCCGCTACTCCACCTAATAAAATTCCTTTACCACCATTAATTTTTTCTAAATATTGTGCTCCAATTTGTACCGACATTTTGCCAGCAACTTCACTCATTGGTGTAAGAAGCGGTAATGATCGATTTGGCAATTGAACTGTTTCATATGCAATACCAACTACTTTTTTGTCTAATAACGCTTGTGTTAGTTCATATTCAGGGGCTAAATGTAAATATGTGAATAAAATTAGTCCCTCATAAAAATACTGATATTCACTAGCAATCGGCTCTTTAACCTTCATAACCATTTCTTGAGCCCATGCTTCCACTGCAGAATCAACAATTACTGCACCAGCTGCACGGTAGTCTTCATCAGTAAATGAAGACCCTAATCCAGCACCCGTTTCAATAAATACTTCATGACCAGCATTGGTTAATGTAACAACTCCTGCAGGTGTCATAGCTACACGATTTTCATTGTTTTTAATCTCTTTTGGGACTCCAATTTTCATAGCAGATTCCTCTTTCTCTGTAATGTTTCGTATAATTTAAACCTATCATAACAAATTATTCCTAAAATGGTAACTTGAAATAGCGATGTAATCACCCTCCTTCTATTAAAAAATAGAAAAATTGTAAATAAACAGATTATTTCATTTGTATTGTAGTTTTTTTCATCCCAAAAATCATTTTCATACAATTTCATAGTTAACAATAACTAACAATATTATAAACTCAAGATACAAATTTTTGTATTATTTTAGGATAAAATGTGAACAATTTACATAATTTTGTTAATTCTAATTATTTTTTCATATTGCTTTGATATAATAATGATAAATAATAAAGGAGGGATTTTTATGACTCACTATAAAAGTATTGTTGTAGCAGTTGATGGATCAAAAGAAGCTGAATATGCATTCAGAAAAGCAATCGATGTAGCAAAACGCAATGTGGATTCAAAATTAAATTTAGTAAATGTAATTGATACACGTTCATTTGCTGCGATTGAAGCTTATGATCGCACAATTGCTGAACGTGCTCAAACCTTCTCAGAAGAATTGCTAGACGGCTATAAAAAGCAAGCTGAAGAAGCTGGTTTAAAAGATGTTAATGTCATTATTGAATATGGTTCTCCTAAATCAATCATCACAAAGGAACTTTCAAATATAGTTGAAGCTGATTTAATCGTCTGCGGTGCAACAGGTTTGAATGCAGTTGAACGCTTCCTAATTGGCTCTGTATCTGAGGCGATCGTTCGTTCTGCAAAATGTGATGTGTTAGTTGTACGTACTCCAGAATAATCATTTAATAATCATTTGAATTGAAGGATGTCATTTGACCTCTTATCGGAAAATATTTTCCGGTAAGGGGTTTTTTAGTCATCATATTCAAATTTTATATGCTGAGTTTGTATAATCGTCTATGCATGATAAGACGATTATCTTAATACTTTTTCGATACAAGCAGCTTTGAAAGGATCGAGTTCACTCTTTAACATAAATTTTTTAAATAAAGCTTTTATAGTCGTTTGATAAAAAGAGACTATTTGAAGAACACTGCCTTTGATTTTTTATTTGGTCAATTTTTTGTTATATTAGTAGAATAATATTTTCATATATGATAAAACAATTAGTGTTAATCATTATGGGCAGACCAAAAAACTATTAATTGGCCTCTTTCTATTTATAGTCTAAATAAATTTAATAAGGAAAGTGATATTGTTGAATCGAATCGCATACTTTGATAACGCAAAAGCAATATTAATATTTTTAGTTGTTGTTGGACATATGTTGTCTAAGTTTCTACACAACGATCATGTCATCGACAGTATCTATCTATTTATTTATTTGTTTCATATGCCAGCTTTTATTTTAATTTCAGGGTATTTTTCAAAAAAAATATACCAGCCTGGATATATAGCTAAGCTCGTGAAAAAACTAATCATTCCCTATGCGCTTTTACAAATATTATATAGCTTATACTATTACTTTATTTTCAATGATTCTATTAGTTTTAGCTTTTTTGTCCCGAGATGGGCTCTATGGTTTTTACTTAGTTTAATTTTTTGGAATCTCCTTTTATATGGTTTTGGAAAAATTAAATACGGGATTCCTATAGCAATCGCTATTTCTTTAATCATTGGATACGATAGTTACGTTGGAGGATTTTTAAGCCTTTCAAGAACATTTTTCTTTTTCCCATTTTTCTTAGTGGGCTATTATTTACAAAAACATCATTTTGAGGCACTAAAGTCTCGTGTGAATATAATCATTGGTGCTATTGTAGGGATTATACTTGCGGTAGTGATTTATTTTTATGTACCAATAGATTTCAGTCAATGGTTGCATGGAAAAAAATCCTATGAAGATATGTCATCAGCCTTTCTACAATTTGGCTGGGCATTACGTCTCGTTGTGTATATAGGAATGGCTGCTGCTACTTATATGTTTTTAACACTTGTTCCTAGAAAGCATTCATTTTTCACATCTATTGGTCAAAACACTATGGCTATTTATTTATTGCATATGGCCTTCATTCGAATTTTTGAAGCTTCCCCATTAAAAGTGTTCATTGAGGAAGAGCATCAATATTGGATTATTCTCGTTATAGGTGTCATCATTGTTTATATCCTATCGAGACCACCTGTAGTGAATTTTGTCTTTAAGGTTTGTAAGTTGAAGTAAAAAAAGTAGTCGAACTCGGATAAAGCACTGAGTTTGACTACTTTTTTATTTCGTTGTATTTGATTATGGGAGTTATAAACTACAAAAGTGATCGATTTCTTTATCCAATTATTCACATTCCGCATTTGCGTACTAATGAAACTCGAAAGTGATCAAACCATTGAACAGTATTTACGATCGCGTGCTTTGAGAAAATGTAAATTGCACTCTCATATTTTTGCTAGTCCCTATTTATTTTCCTTCCACATTTGTACCTTTTCAAAGAACATTGATAAAGCATCCTTGTTAGACATGTTTGGTACTTTAGCTAACAATACTTCACGTGGTGCACGCAATGTTTTACTTTGTTTTTGTAAAATGAGTATGCTCTTTTCATGTGCCTTCGAAGCAAATAAGTTTTCTGGTAGCTGGATTACAGCTTGAATCCACGCATGTTTTTTCAAAAACTTATGTAAGTCATTTGCTTGCTCACTTTCAAATAAATTGGCAGGTATTAAGAAAAATAAATAGCCACCTTCTTTTGTATGATTCAATGATTGTTCAATAAATAAATGATGCGCGAAGCTCATTCCTTCATGAGCACATAGCTCATAATTTAACGCTACTTCCTCATTAGGATAGTATCCAACCGGCAAATCACAGACAACTGCATCTACAGGATCGACTAGCATTTTTTGTAGTGCATCTTGGTGATAAAGCATTACAGGTTGTTCTGTTAATTCGGCAGAATCAGCAGCTAGTCGAATTAGTAATTCATCTACCTCAATCCCTGTCGCTGATACCTTTCCATCAAGTAAATTCATGACAGTTAGTAATAGGTTACCTGTTCCTAAAGCTGGATCTAATACAGATATCGCTTTATTTTTTAAATGCTCTTCAAAAAATTGCTCTACAAAATACCCAACGAGTAGACCTAATGTGTCTGGTGTCATTTGATGATTTGGCTGTGAGCTTTTACGCATGCCTTTTAAGATTGCAATTTGAATCGCTTTACGAATTTCTTCTTTTTTAGCATCTTTGCCTACCCAAGAATCTTTTTCATCAAGTATTTCCTCTAATGCTTGCAAGACCCCATCTAAGAAAGTTATATTTTCATTTTGCTCATATTTTTCTGCTCTTTCATTAATAACCGAAAATATTTGTTCAAATTTTTCCATAGTAAACTCCTTTTCAAATGAACAACCCACTCAAAGCTTGAGTGGGTTATAATTCACTTACGATATATAGGCTAAAACCATACGTTGGCCTAAACTATTCACCTTTTATACTACAAGAAAACTTGTACTTAAACAAATTATTTCGCTAACTCTGCCTTAACAGCTTCAATGGCAGCCTCATAGTTAGGATGACTTGTACCCTCTGGAACATACTCCACATATGTTACAGTACCTTCACGATCAATTACAAATACTGCACGTGCAAGTAAGCGTAATTCTTTCATATGAACACCATATGCTTCTCCAAAGGAAAGATCACGGTGATCTGAAACAGTATGAACACCTTCAATTCCAGCGGCAGCACACCAACGTTTTTGAGCGAATGGTAAATCTACAGAGACAGTATAAAATGCTACGTCTCCACCAATTGCTGCTACCTCTTCATTAAAACGTCTTGCTTCAGCATCACATACACCTGTATCTAATGATGGAACTGCTGCTATTAATCGAACTTTACCTTCAGAATCTTTTAAAGTTACTTCTGATAAATCATTTGCTAATACTTTAAAGTCAGGAGCTTTGTCACCAACTTTTACTTCGTTTCCAATTAATGTTACAGGATTGTTTTTAAATGTTACTTGAACCATTATTTGAACGCCTCCCTTTCAGATTGAATTTTACTAAAAGTTTTTTCATCTTTGCAAATAAGACAGCTTAATTTTAACAAAATTTAATAACAAAAGCTAAAATTTTACATATTTGATGTTTGTGAAAATTGCGGATTAACAATTGGTTGTTGGTATGAAGGCTTTTTCTTTTTTACAAAGGCGTTTTCGTATATAACCAATGTATCAGAAAAATAATCAGCTAAACTCAAATTTTTTGGCATGAAAATTACAAAGAAATATAAAATTGGTACTTTATTATTAATATACCTACCAATTACTTCTCTAAATAAAACGGTACCCCAATTTAATTTTCCCCCATGCTTCGATTGAACTTTTAGGCCGAAAATCATCTTACCTAGCGTTTGTTGGAAAAATTTTGTCATCAAGACAAAATATCCAAAGTAAACAATAGCTGAAATAATTGTTATTGGTGCAAATAAACCCGAGTCAGATAAATCCCAATTCATTAAAGTGAAAATTGGATAAACAGCAATACCCATTACTGCTACAAAAATTAGCTGGTCGAATATAAAAGCCCAAAAGCGCATCCAAAAGCCCGCTGTTTTTGCTTCAAATTCATCCATTTGTTCTTTTAAAGGATCGTTTTGAAATGAAGGGTTGAGTATTTGACGATCTTCTTGTGTTGAGTCATTGAATTCGTTATTTTCCTCATAAGTCATTTATATCCCTCCTAAAACTCGCCATATAAATACATCAGTCTTGGAGAATTCGATGAACTCATTAACTTCGTGATCATTTGTGTTTCTGCAGAAGGCCCAAAAATTGAGCTAATATTCATGCCTAACAATGAACCAAAGCCGCCTAAATCTGATTGATATTCAAATAATTGTGCATCTTCTAATCCATAATCTGTACGCAAGCTTGCAATCGCATCCTCTAGTCCACCTAATTCATCTACTAATCCTGCTTCAATCGCCTGTGAACCTCCCACAATTCGTCCATCTGCTACTGCTTTTACTTCCGCTTCAGACATTCCTCGTCCTTGTTCAACTACGTCTACAAATACTTCATATGAATCATTGATCATTTCCTGTAACATTGCTTTCTCTTCTTCGGTTGTTGCACGAGTTCCACCAAACATATCTTTATGCTCACCAGATTTGATCGTTTCAAATTCAATACCTAGGTTTTCAGCTAGCTGTGAAAAATTATAGCTAGACATAATGACACCAATAGAACCAGTAATCGTTTCTCGATGAGCAAAAATTTTATCTGCCGGTGCAGAAATATAATATCCTCCTGAAGCAGCCATAGAGCCCATGGAAACATAGATAGGAATATTTCGTTCCTCTTTTAATTCAACTATTTTCTCATGAATCTCTGCTGATTCAATTGCTCCACCACCCGGTGAATTTACTGATAATACAACTGCTGCAACCGACGGATCATTTTTTATGTTTTCAAGCTGTGATAAAAACATTTGATGATCGTATTCTAATGTTGTCCATGGAGTACTGGGACCAACATCTTGAATGACACCATCAACGGTAAGTAATGCAATCCGTTTAGTAAAATTTCCACCTTCTATAACATTCTCTTGTAAACTTACGTCCGTTCCTTTTGTTACGTTTGACACGATATCTGATTTTAAAAAACCTATAACAGCATTAATTCCGATTGAAAAAATAAATAGTGCCGCAGCTATCGATAAAGCAATCCATCTTTTTGTATTCATAATCCTATTCCTCCTCTACTCAAATACGATTATAACAGGAAAATGTTTCATAATTTTTCAACCGATACAATGATACATTTTAATAGATCTATTTATATTTTTCAGTTAAAAGAAAAGGAAGGTGAAAATTCACCTTCCGAATAATTATTTCCACCAGAATATTAATTTGAAACAGTTTTATTTAGTTCTTTTTGGCGTAATTCAATTCTGCGAATTTTTCCTGAAGAGGTTTTCGGTAACTCGTCGATAAATTCAATCGCTCTTGGATATTTATATGGGGCAGTAATTGATTTCACATGATCTTGAAGCTCTTTAACAATCGTTGGGCTTGTCTTTAACTCAGGATCACGTAATACCACAAATGCCTTAACGATGTTGCCTCTTATCTCATCAGGACTAGCTACAACCGCGCATTCTTTTACAGCTGAGTGTTTCACAAGTGCATCTTCTACCTCAAATGGCCCGATTGTATAACCAGAAGATATGATAATATCATCACCACGGCCTTCAAACCAGAAATAGCCATCTTCATCTTTATATGCACGATCACCTGTTAGGAACCATTCTCCACGGTATTGTTTTTGAGTTCTTTCTGGATCTTTTAAATAACCTTTGAACAATGCAGGAGTAGATGAATGGACAGCGATATCTCCAACTTCACCTGGCTCTGTTGGTTCTCCATTCTCATTAATCACTTCTACAATGTTACCTGGTGTTGGTTTACCCATTGAACCTGGTTTCGGTTGCATTCCTAATAATGTACCTACTAAAAGTGTATTTTCAGTTTGTCCATAACCATCACGAACTTGAAGGTTAAAAACATTTAAAAACTTATTTATAACTTCACTATTTAATGGCTCTCCTGCTGAAACAGCGCTACGAAGATTTGATAAATCATATTTTTCTAACCCATCAACCTTTGCCATCAAACGATACTCAGTTGGTGTACAGCATAGAACATTGATTTTATTATCTTGTAACATTTTTAAATAATCTTCAGGATCAAAGCGTCCGATATGAACAAATGCTGTCGCTCCACTACCTAGCACCGCTAAGAATGGACTCCAAATCCATTTTTGCCACCCTGGTGCTGCAGTTGCCCAAACGACATCATTTTCTTGTACACCTAACCATTGAGCTGCCGTTGTACGTAAATGTGCATAACCCCAGCCATGTGAATGTACAACACCTTTTGGATTACCTGTAGTACCACTTGTATAGGATAAGAAAGCAATATCTGAATCCTTTGTAATATTTTCATTAAATTCATCTGAAGCTTCTGCAATCTCTTCTTGGAGAGAAACCCAACTACCTTGAGATTTTCCGAATACAAATTGCTTTAACCCATCTAACTGCTTCACATCATCAAATTGAGATAGTTCATTTTCAAAGGCAACGATTGCTTTTGCTTTAGAATGTTCAATACGATAATCAATATCCTTTGCTCTTAGCATTTCAGAGCTTGGAATTATTGTAAGCCCAGCCTTTAGTGCACCGATGTATGTAATATACGCTTCAGCTGAACGCGGTACCATTACAAGGATAACATCACCTTTTGTAAGACCGAACTTTTTAAATGTATTCGCTACTTTATTTGCATTTTTAATTAAATGCGAATAAGTAATCCTTTTCGTTTCTCCATTTTCATGGTGAATTAATAATGCTACTTTTTCTTCATTTGTTGCAAATCGCTCAATCTCATCAACTATATTGTAATTCTCAGGAGCTAATAATTCTTCTCTTTTCATTTACATTTCCCCCTTAGTTTTTACCATTTTTTTATTATTAATTATTTATGCAAATGGACATATGAATATTTTAGATATATTTTTTATGTAACCTCATTATATATCAAGGTTTTAGTAGTAGGTACTATTTTTTATATAAAGTTACATTTGTCATATCTTCCTCTAAGGGGGTTCCAATTTTCACCATAATGCTTTTTTATATAAGGAGAATGAGAAGGAACTTAATTTTGCAAAATAAAAGAGCTAGCGGCATAAGCCACTAGCCCTTCTTTTTTAGTTTTAATTATTGACCTTGAGTACCACGTAATTGTGATTCAGCCATTTGCACTAAACGTTTAGTGATTTCTCCTCCAACTGATCCGTTAGCACGAGAAGACGCATCTGGTCCGAGTTGAACACCAAACTCTTGTGCGATTTCAAATTTCATTTGGTCTAATGCTTGGTTTGCACCAGGCACTAAAAGTTTATTTCTGTTACCACCGCTGTTGTTTGAAGCCATGTCTCTCACCTCCTTGTGCATTTAGAATGTGCCGTATTTAAAATTTGATACACAAAAGATGAGAGGAAAAATGTTCATCTATTTCAAAATCGAAGTATGCTTAGAGTAGACCTTCAAACTTGTCTGCTTTTTGATTCTTCATAGGGAATATATATAATTCTCTATTTCGAACAGCTCTTTCAATTAAATCGTCAAACTCTGTGAAGCTTTCGTAATAATTTACTTTATCTACTTTTGGTTTTGTTTTAGGGTTTGCTGGTGTAAAGATAGTACAGCAATCCTCATATGGTTGAATTGACGTTTCATAAGTACCGATTTTTTCAGCAATATCGATAATATCAAGCTTGTCATATCCAATTAAAGGACGAATAATTGGTGTTGTTGTAACATCATTAATCGCAGTTAAACTTTCTAATGTTTGACTTGCCACTTGACCTAAGCTTTCACCTGTTACAATTCCTAAAGCACCAATTTCTTCACGAACTTTATCCGCAATACGCATCATCATTCGTCTTGTAGTTGTCATCGTTGTATTTGCAGGAACTCGTTCTTTAATTAAAACTTGAATTTCTGTAAATGGTATAACATGCAATCGAATTTTATAGCCAAACTTTGATAATTCATAAGCAAGATCTTTTACTTTTTCCAATGAATTTTGACTTGTATAGGGTGGACTGAAGAAATGAATCGCTTCTAATCGTACTCCCCTTTTCATCATCATATAACCAGCAACTGGACTATCAATTCCTCCAGAAAGCATTAATAATGATTTTCCATTTGAACCGATCGGCATTCCACCTGCACCCGGAATAACTTGGGCCATCATATAAATTGCATCATTTCGAACTTCAATTCGTAGTTCTACTTCTGGTTTCTTTACTTGTACAGTCAAATTATTGTAATGGCTTAAAACAGTTCCACCAATTTCACGTTGAATCTCGTGTGATTCTAAAGGAAATGATTTATCCGAACGACGTACTTCAACTTTAAATGTAACTTTTTGTTCCTTAAAATCATCCATTATTTCTATCGCCAGTTTTTTCATAGCATCTAATGTTTTGTCACATACTGCTACTGGGCTAAATGATTGGATACCAAATACTTTAGGTAATCTTTCCATTAATATACTCATTTGTTGATCGTTTTCTATTTCAATATGCATACGATCTCGTTCAGTTCGCATTTTTAGTGGAGCTATTTCAGTAAAAGTATAGCGAATATTATCGCGAAGACGATTAATAAATTCTTTCTTATTTCTGCCTTTCGTGGATAGTTCGCCGTATCTAATTAATATTTCTTTCCATTCCATTATAAGTTAACTCCTTTTAGTTCCTTCATTACTTTCGCAAATTCAACTTTAAACTGATTAATTTCGGTTTCTGTATTGAAAGCTCCGAAGCTCAATCGAATTACGCCATCTTTATATTGTTTTTCAACATTCAAAGCTGTAACAACATGACTTGTTTTCTTTTGTTTTGAAGAACATGCGCTAGATGTTGAGACGATAATTCCACGTTGCTGCAAAGCGTTTATTAGTATTTCTCCCTTTAAATCCTTGACACTAAAAGATAAAATATGTCCCGCACCTAATTCGGTTGATAACATTTTAATTTCCTGACCGAATTTACATAAAAATTGAATTAAATCTTGATGCCATTTTTTATACTTTGCTTGCGTTTCTTCTATTTTCTCTACCGCTATACGAGCTGCTTTTGATAGTGCAACCGCTTGAGGCACAGCAACTGTACCACTTCTTAGACCAAATTCTTGTCCGCCACCAAGAAGGTAGGGTTGGATATTTATTTTTTGGCGAAAAGCAATAACACCAGACCCTTTTAAACCATGAATTTTATGTCCAGAAATGGATATTATATCAGGCCCAGCTTCACCATTGAAAAAGATTGGTAATTTCCCAAAGCTTTGTACTGCATCTACATGAAATGTTGCACGGCTATTTTCATGTACAATTCGACCTATCTCTTGAATCGGTTGAATGCTCCCAACTTCATTATTTACGTGCATGATGCTCACAAAAACTGTATCTTTTCTAATTTTTCTTTTTAATTCCTCTAGTGAAATCACACCATTTTCATCCACTTGTAAGTAATCTACTTCAAAACCTTCTTTTTCTAATGCCTTAAAAGATTCTAAAACAGATGCATGCTCTATTTCCGTTGTAATAAGATGCTTTCCTTTATGAGTATTCGCTTTCGTAACACCAAATATCGCAAAATTATTCGACTCAGTTCCACCACCAGTAAACAGAACACTATAATCGTCTGTTTTAAGAATTTGTGCCACTTGGCTTCTTGCACGATCTAATAAATCATTAGCTTCGACCCCTGCTTCGTGAATGGACGCGGGATTTGCATAAAAATGTTCATTTACTTGGATAAATGTATCTAAAACCTCTTTATAAGGTTTTGTTGTCGCACTGTTATCAAAATATATCATAAAAACCTACCTCTTTTTATCTTAAATAAATATGACGACTCAAAACACTTTGAGTCGTCATTTAAAATGACTAGCTTAAAAAAGGTATTAAGGATTTTCCTTTTTTCAATCTGCCAGTAATTGAGTTAAATACCATAAATGAATTAAGCAATTATGATTTTGAATATAATTCCTCTTGAACAAGTTCTTCAATTCGTTTTATCGCTCCAGGTTCTGCTAGTTCGACAGCATTCACGGCGTCTTCCAACGCTTTTATGTAACGGAATTGATGGAACGCTTCTTCTGCTTCAAGTAGTTGTTGATTTACTGTAGGATTTGAAGCACGATAACGATTACCATATTGAATAATACGTTCAATTAATAATACATTTTCAATCATTTCTTTTGCACGTTCATGAACTTCTTGAATACTTTTTTGTGCATTTTGTAAGTTGACGTGCACTAAGTTCATGTTAAGAGGAATTTCCTGAAGACATTGTATTACTATGAAAATTTGTTCCTCTGCCTCTTCAATCCTTGCTTCCATTTCAGCAGGAACACCAGGAATATTTGCCTTTTGCAAAAGTCGATCTGTATTTTGCAAAAGTTTTTTCAATGAATTCAATTGCTCTCGTGCTTTTATTTCATTTATTCTTAAATTCTTTAGACGATCAGAAAACTCTTCTTGCTGTGCTTTTATTTTATCAATTTCTTCACTAATTTCAATTAACTCTTGCTGTAAACTCGAATAAGCAGACTGTTCCTCTTTTACACGCGTTGCAAGCAATTCGTACCTTTTTTGAATCATTTCAAGCTGTTTCAAGCCAATTTTTGGGATTTCAGCTTCTTCTTCTGAAATTTGATATGAATTTTGAACATAAGCTGCTTCATCACTTACTTCTTTTGTTACACGGAGTACTTCATTAATCGTTGTATACATATTTCCACAATTTTTATCAACAAAGTTTTTCGCAATTACTTCAAGTTCAAGCATATCGTAGTATTGATCGATTTCATCATTAATTTCTTGAACACGATTCGTGACATTTGCGATATTTAAATTGATAACTTCTTTATTCAATTGTTCTAATTCTTTTTCAAGGTTTTCAAGCGCTTCTGTTAATTCAAGATGGCGTAGATAATATGATTGGTCTTCCATCTCTTTTTGACCATTTTTTAAATCTTGTATAGCATTTGGAATTTTTGTATGTATTTCCGTAATAAGACTAGGTATTTCATTAATATAATAGTCAAGTTGTTGCGCTTGTGTATTTAAGGAAAGAACAATCTCTCTTGCCTGAAGGTAATTTCCTTCATTTGTTAAATTATCATATCGTTCAAAGCTTTCAGGTACTTCTTCAAGGATTTTTTCAAGCATCGGTAATGCTTGTCCAAATGAATGTTGGTGAGCTAACAATGTTTTACGTGCAGAGCGATAATATTCTTTTAGCTGTTCCATTTCTATTCTGCTTTTTTCTTCACTACCGATTAAATCCTCTAGCTCAGTAATGATTTGACTTTTAATTTTGTCGCATTTAACAATATATTCTTCAATATCTTTCTCAATCTGTGAAGCTTTTTTAAAATTGAAGCGATCAATATAATCTTCTGCATCAAATAACATCGAATCAATTTTCAACACATGAACATCAATGACCTCTGTCCATTGATCCCGCCAAGCTTCAAACAATTTTTCAGTCTCACCATTCATGTTTAACGTCTTTATCTTTGTGAGCTCTTCAAAGATTGGATAATGTTGAATTTGTAGTTTTTCTTGTTCTAATCGCTGTATAATCACATTATGTTTACGTCTCATGAGAATTCCTGCAACCAATAATGCTATTAGTACGATGACAATAGTGATGATATACTTCATCGTAAGCCCCCTATTCGAAAAATCGCGCAACTCGTCAAGTTTGTAACTATAATATATCATGTTTTTTAGTATTTGTTTAATAAAATAAAGTGAAACTTATTCCCAATCTGTGTTCCTTAATTTTTATGCCAACATAGATTGGAGACAAATTACATATTACGAGACATAACGTTTGATTTTTGTTTAGGTTTCAAATTGAAATGGAGGAGTTTTTTATGAAAAGAGATGGACATATTCATTCACCCTTTTGCCCACATGGTACAGAGGATCCTTTCGAGCAGTATATTGAAAAAGCGATTGAATCAGGATTTACACAAATCACGTTTACAGAGCACGCTCCACTCCCAACAAATTTTCAAGACCCAACACCTGATAAAGACAGTGGAATGAATCCTAAGCATTTAAAACCATATATTGAAAAATTAACAGAACTGAAAAAAATCTATTCTAATGATATTAGCATTCATATTGGGTTAGAAATTGATTATATTGTTGGTTATGAAACTGAGACAAGAGCCTTTTTAGATATCGTCGGTCCATTATTAGATGATGCTATACTTTCTGTACATTTCTTAAAATGGAATGACGAATATTGCTGTATCGATTTCTCTAAAGAAGTCTTCTTAGAGTTCGCATCGAAGGTTGGTAGTGTAGAAAAAGTTTATAATCTATATTACGAAACAATAAAAAAATCAATTGACGCTAACTTAGGACGATATAAACCAAGAAGAATTGGACATCCAACACTTGTTCATAAATTCCAACTCGCACACAAGGAAAAAATCCAGGATGACCAGCAAATTAGGGATATTTTAACTTATATGAAAGAAAAGGGTTATGAATTGGATGTAAATAGCGCCGGTTTAAGTAAAGAATTATGCAAAGAACCATATCCATCATTTGAGATGATACAATTTGCTCAAAATATCGAATTAGATATGGTATTTGGTTCTGATGCTCATTCAGTAAAAGATCTTCATCAGCATTATGATAAAATATATACTAAATAATTGGAGGTAAAAACATGTTTACAAAAATGGAATATCAAGGCACTACAAATGAACAATATGATTTACTCATTAAACAATTAAACGCATTATTAGATGGTGAAAAAGATTTAATCGCTAACTTAAGTAATGCTTCAAGCTTACTAAATCAATTTTTAGTAAATATCAACTGGGTTGGGTTTTATTTATTTAAAGAAGGTGAATTGGTACTAGGGCCGTTTCAAGGACTTCCAGCCTGCATAAGAATTCCAATGGGCAAAGGCGTTTGTGGTACAAGTGCATTAAAAAGAGAGACGATTGTAGTAGAAGATGTACACCTTTTCCCAGGTCATATTGCCTGTGACGCAGCATCTAATTCTGAAATTGTCATACCGATTATTAAGAATGATGAATTAGTAGGCGTATTAGACATTGATAGTCCAATTAAAAATCGATTTACTAATGAAGATAAAGAAGGCTTAGAAAAATTTGTGCTAGCACTACAAAATCATATTTAGAAAAAAATGAGGACTAGAAAATAGTCCTCATTTTTATTAAGTAATGTGATTTTATTGTAAAGGTTGCATCGTTTCTTCATAAACCATATACTGATTTTTTCCACCATTTTTCGCATTATAAAGGGCGGTATCAGCTCGTAAGAAGATTGATTGAAACTCTGGTCTTTCTGATTTATGCCAGTTTACTAATCCGGCAGAGATTGTAACAGTTGGGTTTGTTATTTCCGGAATATATTCGACAATTTCCTCCACTAATTTAACCGCTTCATCCTCTAAAATATTAGGGACATAGATTGCCATTTCTTCTCCGCCCCAACGCGCACAAATCCCTCTTGTACCAACTACTTTATGTAGTAATTGACCAATTTGAACTAAAACTTCATCACCAATATGATGTCCGTACGTATCATTTATTTTCTTAAAGTTATCAATATCCATTAATAAAAACATTCCTGAGTCATCATTCATAATTGATTTTTCAACAAAATTATCTAAATAGCTTCTAGCATACAATTTTGTTAGATGATCATGGTCAACCATTTCTTGTAATTGCGAACGGAGTATAGAGTTTGAAATCGCCAAGGATGAATGATGAATTAAAGATTGCATTAATTTAAAACTATCAAAAGAGAAAAAATAAGAATCTCGATGTAATACAATACTAAACCCAGTAATTTGTTGCTCTACAATCATAGGTATTGCCATTATTGATTTATATTGTACCTCTTCAGAAATCAGTCGACTAAAATCGGCGATAAATAATGGATCAAGGGATTTTTTAAAATGCTTCGAAACATGTTCTATATAAATTTGGCTTTCTGCTGTTTTAAATAGATTTGTACAAGCATCTGTAATCTTACATTCTTGATCTTCAATAAATACAAAGCATAATTCCATCGGTTGGAAAGATTTCATCAGTTGCTTTTGTAAAAAGGTCAGCATTTCATTTATATCCAAATTCATATTTAATCTGTGTGATGTTTCATTTATCAATTGTAAATCACTAATTAAACGATGGGATTGATGATATAGCTTAGCATTTTCAAGAGCATTACCCGATGCATGGGCAAGCATACGAATAAAGTCCTTCTGTGTTTGTGAAAAAACATACGAAATCGGCGCACTCACCTGCAAAATACCATAAATTGCTTGACGCCCTTTAATTGGCGCATTTAATAATGTGCAATTTAAATCCGTTGCCTGCTCAGTCGTAATATTCCCGGAAACGAATGCTTCGATAGCAGATGGTCTTTCTGATAAATAATCAAACTGCTTTATATTGATGGTCGTATGGCGATCTTGGTCATTTGACAAGATTAACTCAACATTAAAATTCGGAAAATTACTTTGAATTGTATTTAAAACATTTTCCAATATTAAATCAATATCCATAGTCGAATGAAATAAGTCCGTCATGTTATATAATTTTCGATATTGATTTTCGTTAAAATGAACTTCTATTGTTTTGGTTAGTAAAAAAACAGTTTTGGAAAGATATGAAATAACCTGATCAAAAAATTCAGATTTTACTAACTCTTCCCATACCTCACTTGTTTTAAGGAATAATACACCGTACGGATTAGAATCTTTAGCATTTAACAAAACCATATGAGTCATTTCTTTAAATTCTTGTTTTTCTCTTATAAAGTATGGAATAGAAATATTATTTTGTTGAAAGAAATAAGTTTCAAACATTAAAAATGGAAATCCACTATATTTCATCTCTAATGTTGTATCAATATTAAAAGGAATTAATTTATTATCAATATTTAATAAAAAACAGCTTTTTTCAATATGAAAGTGTTGTTTCAAACAATCTTGAAGTAGTCCGAAATACCTATCTTCGGTTGAAAGTTCATCGACAGATTGCACACAAATATTTAGCAAGTCTGATTTGAAATCTATGATTGTTTGCTGACGCACTTTCATAAAATCACCTTTTCTAAATCTAAATAACCATAACTTTTCATTTACTTTCATATATACCAATATTATTCAAGTATACACTTTTTATGTCTAAATGACTATAAAATTATGGTTTGTTAAATATATATTCATAAAGAAATTTTACTTATATATATATTACAATTGACAATAAAATTATAGGACGATATTTCTTGACGTTAAACCTCAAAAATTATACAATGTTCTTTGTGTAAAATGAATGCAGCAGTTGTATAAACTTTTAAGTATTTTATTCCTCTAGATCATCTTTCATGTTGATCATAAGTAGGTGTATTGTGTAACCCTTTCGGCTGCAGGGGCGAAGATACATGAAAATAAAATCCTTATGAGTATCGGATACAACTGGTTTTCTTTGTACACCAAAAAACCAAATTTAAAGGAGGAGACTCTATATGTCTCGTTATACAGGTCCATCTTGGAAAGTGTCACGTCGCCTTGGTATTTCTTTAAGCGGCACAGGTAAAGAATTAGAAAAACGCCCTTATGCACCAGGTCAACACGGTCCAAACCAACGTAAAAAATTATCTGAATATGGTTTGCAATTACAAGAAAAACAAAAACTTCGTCATATGTTTGGTATGACTGAACGTCAATTCAAAAACCTATTCAACAAAGCAAGTAAATTAAAAGGTCTACACGGTGAAAACTTCATGATCCTTCTTGAAACTCGCCTTGACAACTTAGTTTACCGTTTAGGTTTAGCTCGTACTCGTCGTGGAGCTCGTCAATTAGTTAACCACGGTCACATCTTAGTAGATGGTAAACGCGTTGACATTCCATCATACAGTGTAAAACCAGGTCAAACGATTTCTCTTCGTGAAAAATCTCAAAACCTTGCTGTTGTAACTGAAGCTATCGAAGTAAACAACTTTGTTCCTGATTATTTAACATTCGACGCTGACAAAAAAGAAGGTACTTTCGTACGTCTTCCAGAGCGTTCTGAATTATCATCAGATATCCAAGAACAATTAATCGTTGAGTTCTACTCAAGATAATCGGTTTAATAAAACCATCAAATCCTTTCTATGGATTTGATGGTTTTTCAGTTTTCTACAACGTAAATTTAGAGCAAATTCCTTTTTACTTTCACATAATTAATCTGTCGATTTTCTTTTTCATGAATGGAGAAAGTGTATCCACTATAATTAATCGTATGATTTTCATTTAACTCCACATCCTGAGTAAAATACCATCCACCAATTGTATCTACATCTGACACATCAAACTCAATGTTTAGTAATTCTTCCACATCTTCTAGTAAAACACTCGCATCAATAATATATGCGCCCTCTCCAACTTTCCTTACTTCTGCCACTTCATCATCATCAAATTCATCACGGATCTCACCAACAATTTCTTCTAAAATATCTTCAACTGTGACAAGACCTGAGGTACCACCATACTCGTCTAATAAAATAGCGATATGGCTACGCTCCTTTTGCATTTTTAGTAATAAATCATTTATAGGTGTTGTTTCTAAAATGTTGATAATTGGATTAATAAAATCTTCTATCTTAAATGTTTCTGGCTTAATTCTATTTTTCATACCTAGCGTCAAGAAATCTTTAATATTGATAAAGCCCAAAATATTATCCCGATCTCCTTCGTAAACAGGATAACGAGTATAACGCTCCACCGAAACGATATTTAAAATCTCTTCAAAAGTAACATCTTTTTCAAAAGCGACTATTCTCGTTCTTGGGACCATTATTTCTCGAGCAATTCTTTCATCAAATTCGAAAACATTATTTACATACTTTAATTCATTTTGATTGATTTCCCCACTTTTAAAGCTTTCTGTAAGTAATAAACGAAGTTCTTCTTCTGTATGAGAAAGCTCATGTTCACTTGCCGGCTTCATCCCAAAAATTCCGATTAATACACGTGCTGAACCATTTAAGAACCAAATGAAAGGAAATAGAATTTTATAAAAAACCATAATAGGTTTTGCAAATAATAATGTGATTTGTTCAGCTTTTTGAATAGCCACCGACTTTGGCGCCAATTCTCCAACTACAACGTGAAAAAATGTCGCCAACGCAAAAGCCCCAGCGATTGTAAAGTAGTGAACATACTCAGGCCCTATCCCAACGGCTGCAAACATGGGATGTAAAATAAACTCAAATGTTGATTCACCTACCATACCAATTCCTAGTGCAGTTACGGTAATGCCCAATTGACAGGCAGATAAATATTCATCAAGATGACTCACAACATGCTTTGCAGCTTTTGCACCTTTATGACCTTCCTCCAAAAGCTGATCAAGACGTGAGGATCGAATCTTAACAATGGCAAACTCAGTTGCAACAAAAAAAGCAGTTAAAATAATTAATAAAACAAAAATACTTAAATTAATCGCAGTCAACTTGTCGTCTTACTAAAAAGTAAGACCCACCTCCTCACAGTTTAGAATATAGCGTTTTTTAGTTATCTTTAATTCGACTATCATCAACTATAAATAAGCACTACATCTGAATAATATTCCGTTTCTTTACCTTCGTAATAGCTTTTAAAAAAAGCACAATTGTACTAATAGGTTTGACGTTATAATGTAAAATTAACCGACTTTCGAATTAAAAAAGAAGTTCCAGTAACTCTCTTCCGAATTGCTGGGACTTCTTTTTTAATTCAATATGTGTTTATGCTCGAATTCAGCTTAAAAATATTACTATCCATATCACATTGACTTAATACTTTATTTGTCGTAAGTCTAACAGTGTCTATGAGACTGTTTAGCATTTAAAGGAAGTAGTGTAGATACGAATCCACGCGATAAATTCATCCTGAATATATGCAAAATTAAAGTAATAAAACTCCTTAATCTAAAATATTAGATTAAGGAGTTCTTTTTAATCAATTATAAAGTATAGTATCTCATTAAATTATTTAATTCTTTATTCATTTCCGTTAGTTTTTCTGCAGCGATTGTAACGTTAGCAATCGCGTTAATTTGCTCATCAATAGAGGATGAGATTTCTTGTACAGAAGCGGCTGTCTGTTCAGAAACACTGGATGCATTTTGGACGCCTTCACTCATAAGCTTGTTATAAGATTTCATAACATCCATTTCTTGATTAACTGATTGTATCGATTGTGCTATTTTTTTAATCGATTCAGACATTTGATTAAATTTGCTTCGTGTTAATGTTACATCTTCATTTAGCTTTTTAGCAGTTTTCATTGTCCCTTCAACAGTTTCAACTGTTTTAGTCGTTTCAGAAACGATAGTAGACACTACTTCTTGTACTTGATGGGTAGCATTTTTTGATTGTTCTGCCAGTTTTCTAATTTCGTCTGCAACAACAGAGAAGCCTTTACCATATTCTCCAGCTCTTGCTGCTTCAATGCTTGCATTTAGAGCTAGTAAATTTGTCGCTTCAGCAATGCTTTCAATCGTTTCCATAACTTCAGTAATTTGAGCTGTTTTACTATTTAATTTTCGAATTTCATCACTAACCTCTTGAGATGCTGTTAAAGAATCGTTGTTTGATTTCTGTAGTTGATGAACGATCTCAATTCCTTCTGTCGCAATTTCTTCAGCAGACTTTGTAATGTTTTGCATTTCATTGCTTTGATTTTCCATTGTTTCAACAGAGGTAGTTAACAGCTCTACTCTTCTGTTAATCTCTTCTAAATCGCTAGCTTGTGCTTGCGTGCCCGTTGCAATCTCTGTAATGGCTTTACCCACTTCTTCACTACTAGCGGATGTTTCTTCTGAGATTGCAGATAAGTTCGTTGCCGAATCTAGTAGTTGTTCACTAGTGTGTTTCGTTTTTTCAATTAATGTACGTATTTGACGTGACATTTTATTGAAGGCTACCGCAAGTTGTCCTATTTCGTCACTTGACTCAGGCAGGTTTGTAATATTTATGTGCCCATCCGCGATTTGTGTAGACGCTACAGCTATTTCTTTTAGTGTATTGACTTTCTTTCGGATTGCAAAGAAAAAAACAAATGAGCTTAAAAGTATCAGTATAACTGTTGAACCGAAAATCATATATTGTAAAATATCTAAACCTTCATAGAACTCTTCAGTAAATACAGTAATGCCGACAGTCCAACCCCAAGGTTCAAAATACTGCTCATAGGCTATTTTCTCTTTAAAGGAACCATCGTCCTCTTTGTTTAAAAATGTCACAAAACGATCTGCTTCATTTTGCGCCTTACCAGTATTGAAAATGAGCTCACGATTACTTCTATTTTGTTCATCTGCAGGAGCACCACCAGTTTCAGATGGATGGATTTGTAAAATTAAATCTTCATCATAGCCATGGATAAACCCTAGTTCTTTGTATGTAAAGTGAGATTGTTTAAAATCATAGACCCCATTGTCACCTTTTGGTCCATTTAAAATTATTCTCGCTCTCTCTTGCCCTTCCTCTAAAGTGATCTCACCATTTTCTACGTTTTCATTTATTAACTCTAATACTGCATGAGCCCCTTCGGCAATGTTTTGTAACTCTCGTTTACCTGATTCTAATAGCTGATTTTTAGCAATAGTGTAACTCGTTGTGCCAATAATCCCCACCGTCACAATAATAATGATTGAGATGAGTAACATTAACTTACTTGAAACGCTTCTTAATTTTAGATTTTTCTTCATTTTTTTCCTCCTATCTAGTTATATTTTCGGTAATTATAGAAAGATTTCCATATAAAATAGATAAAATATTTCATTTTTCGACAAATATTGAGAAAAATATCAAATACTAGCTTGTATTATTTGGTCGAAATGAGTATGATTGAAAGAATTTTTGTTATATTCTGCGTCAGTCCCAATAATTTATATTACTCCGCCAATGCCTCCCTCAGATCGTTTGGGGAGACTATTCTACAATGTAAGAGTACAAACAAAAACCCTAGAAACATTGATATATTTTCAATGTTTCTAGAGTTCTTGAATATGCTACGTATTAATAGAAGTTAGTAGTTTCCTCATCATTATTATTACTAAATTATTCACATAATTTTTAAATTTAATTAACAATCAGTGTTAATAAGGAGAATTATCATTTTTATATAAAATATAATTTATTTATCTTATTTTTAATTTACCTATTAAATATAATTTCCTATAATATTTTCTCATAAATCCCTCATAAAACAACAATTAAGTCCAATTTACTCACTATGATAGAAAATCAATTTATTTATATAAGCGAAACTTCCCAATACAAAATAGTCCCTTTACGCTATGATTAGCTATTATTATGTGAAAATACTATTACGGAGGAAAATTACATCGTGGAAAAAAGAAAGAAAAATTTTAAATTTAAATTAACTTTGAAAACGAAATTATGGGCAGCATTTTTATTAGTTTTAATTGCTCCAGCCGTAATTGTAGGTGCATTTGCATTTAAGTTTTCAAAAGACGTAGTACGAGATGACATTTGGGCATCAGCTACTGTTTCAGTAGACACTTTAAATGATACAATTAATAAAATTATTGAGCCTAAAATAAAGGATATTGAATTACTTTCTGAAACAATAGACTCTTCGAATATTACTGCTCAAGCTAATTCTAATATTGGTGTAAGTGCTGATGTTTCCAATCAGTTAAATACATACAAAGATTTACATGAAGAATTAGAATTAGCCTTTATCGGTACAGAAAATGGAGTTTATATTAATTCTCCTGCTTCAACAACTAATCCCCCAGACTATGACCCAAGAACAAGTGACTGGTATAAACAGTCAATGGAAAACAAAGGTCAAGCCGTTGTTTCAACTCCTTATATTTCAGCTGCTACAGGAAATTTGGTAGTAACTGTATCTAAAGCTACAAGAGATGGACAAGGTGTAGTGGGTGTTAACGTTAGTTTAGAAGAAGTGAAAAAAATAACAGAAGGAATTAAAATTGGTGAAGAAGGTTACATTTACATTCTAGATGCAGATCGTAAATTCGTTTACCATCCTGAAAAAGAACTTGGAACACTAGCGCCAGAAAATATACAAAATAATAACCTATACAATAGTGATTCTGGAACGTTCAGCTATATACATGAAGGTAAAGATTCAAAAGATATGTTCTTTGCTACTAACGGACTAACTGGATGGAAGTTAGCGGGTACTATGTATACAAATGAAATAGATAAAGCTGCAATGCCAGTATTAATAAATACTATAATTGTTATTATTGCAAGTATTATAGTCGGTAGTATTTTAATTATCTTCGTTATTAGATCAATTACAAAACCTATCAATTCATTAATTCTTTCTTCGAAAAAAATAGCTGATGGTGACTTTACTGAACAAATTATCGTTAAAAGTGATGATGAAATTGGTCAACTAGGTAATAGTTTTAATGGTATGGTTAATACATTAAGTGGCATTATTAAAACTTTAAAACAAACTATTGATCATTTAGCATCGTCTTCTGAGCAATTAACAGCAAGCTCTTCTCAAACTTCACATGCAACTGAACAAGTTTCTACGGCTATTCAAGATATTGCTAGCGGGGTAGAAAAATCTACAGAGCATCTTGAAGAAAATGAGAAATCTTTAGAAAAAGTACTTGGTGGTATTTCAGGTATTTCCGAAAAGTCTAAAGAAGTAACGAACTTAGCTAGAGAATCATCAAAAGAAGCAGAAGTTGGAAGAGAGTCAGTTGAAGACAATCTTAATCAAATGAAATATATCCATGAGTCTGTCGGTAAATCTAACGAAGTAATCCAATCTTTATCAACACGTTCAAAAGAAATTGGTGAAATTCTAAATGTGATTAGCGGTATTGCTGATCAAACAAATTTACTTGCATTAAATGCAGCGATTGAAGCTGCAAGAGCTGGTGAACATGGTAAAGGATTTGCAGTTGTAGCTGACGAAGTTCGAAAATTAGCAGAACAATCACAGTCATCTACTCAACTTATTGGTGAAATTATTGCTAGTATTCAAAAGGATACTGAAGTTTCTGTAAAAATGATGGGTGAAGTACTTGAAAATGCTAATACTGGTGTAACAGTAACTGAAGCGACATCTGAGAGATTCATTAAAATTATTGAAAACTCTCGTAATATCACACCTCAAATTGAAGAAATGACAAATACATTGGAAACAATCTATAAGTATGTTGAGGAAGTTGTTTCAAAAGCGAAAAACATAACAGAAATATCGCAAGAAAACGCCGCAACTTCTGAAGAAGTAGCAGCATCTACGGAAGAACAGTTAGCGTCAATGGAAGAAATTAATTCTTCTGCAAAATCACTCGCTAATCTAGCCGAAGATCTTAAAAATCACGTTAATCAATTTAAAATATAATTTAAGTTGAGAGGTTCCTTTCGAAACTAAAAAAAGTTTCGGTAATACATTAAAACAGGCATTCAGATTATTCTGAATGCCTGTTTATTGCTTTTATTGGAACTTCACCATATGGTATTTTTTCTTACCGCGGCGGATGATGGCAAATTCGTCTTCGAGTCTGTCTTTTCCATCTACTACGTATTCTAAATCCGTAATCTTTTCTCCATTAATGGAAATTGCTCCGTTTGTAACATCCTCACGTGCTTGACGTTTTGAAGAAGAGATATTCGCTTCTACAAGGACATCTACAATATTTTTGTCTTCCTTAGCTAATTCTGACGATGGAACATCTTTAAAGGCATTTTTCATCTCATTTGCTGATAATGCTTTTAAGTCACCAGAGAAAAGCGCATCTGTTATACGTTTTGCTGTTTCAAGCGCTTCTTCACCATGAATCAAACGTGTCATTTCCTCTGCTAGCGCTTTTTGTGCTTTGCGTAGATGTGGTTCTTCCTGTACAGACATTTCTAACGCTTCAATCTCCTCACGGCTTAAGAACGTAAAGATTTTTAAGTATTTTACGACATCCGCATCTGCTGAATTGATCCAGAATTGATAAAATTCATACGGAGTCGTTTTTTCAGCATCTAACCAAACTGCCCCACCAGCAGTCTTACCGAATTTTGTACCATCTGCTTTTGTAACAAGTGGAATTGTAATTCCGAAAGCTTTTGTTTCTTCTTCATGGGTTTTACGAATAACTTCTAGTCCAGTCGTAATATTCCCCCACTGATCAGACCCACCTACTTGAATTCGTACATTGTAGTGATCATATAAATGATTAAAATCAATTCCTTGAATAATTGTATAAGTAAACTCAGTAAAGGAAATACCTGTATCTAGGCGAGAAGAAATGGTATCTTTTGCCAACATGTAGTTTACATTTATTAATTTCCCGTAATCGCGAAGAAATTCAATCGTAGACATTTTTCCAATCCAGTCGTAATTGTTTACGAGTAATGCACTATTATCTCCTGCATTGAATTCAAAAATTCTTTCTAATTGCGCTTTAATCCCTTGAACATTTTTTTCAATTTGTTCAACTGTTTGAAGCTGTCTTTCTTCTGATCGGCCGGACGGGTCCCCTATCATTCCAGTAGCACCACCTACTAAAAGGATTGGTCGGTGGCCTGCTTGTTGAAAACGGCGCAGTGTTAAAAGTGGAACAATATGTCCGATATGCATAGAATCAGCCGTTGGATCGACACCTACATATAATGATACTTTCTCATCATTTAATAGTTTTTCCATTCCTTCTGCATCTGTTTGTTGATATAACAAACCTCGCCATTGAAGATCTTCGATTAATTGGTTCGTCATTATAATTCCTCCTACTACCTTATGGTTTATTAATAAAAGATTAATTATACAAAAACACCCAAAGGATATCTGGGAAATTGTAAGAAAATCCTCTTTATCAAAAGGAAGATCTTCTCTATAATTGGTAAAAATCTTGCAGCTTGAAGTTTGTTCATTGCCTTAGACAAAATAAAAAGCCCCTGCATACAAAATTCTTTTTTGCATGCAGGGACGTTAATATCAGTTTAACGCGGTACCACCCGGCTTGAAGAAGATGTCCTTCTTCCACTCATTCTTTGTCATATCGCGACAATGACGTCCAAGCTCCAAGAACGTAATTCGTGCATTTCACTTTGACTAGCTTACACCAACCGCTAGCTCTCTTAACAGGGAATGAAAACACTACTTCAAACTCATCAATGCTTGAAAACTATACTGATAATTCTACTGGATTTCATTACATTGTCAATAAATATATAACGAAATAATCGAAATATGCTATAATAGACAAGATTTTAGGGGGCGATTAAGTGGATCAATTTAAAAAACGTGTCAAACAATTAAATGACAAAATAGAACTATTGACTACTTCTGAACGTACACGTCCTTATCGTATCACGTTAAGCGTTGTTTGGAATCTATCTTTAGTTTTCTTATTTATAATAATAACAGGTTTTGTGTTTATTTCTGCATTAGGAGCAGGATATTTTGCTTCCCTTGTTAAAGACGAAGATCTTCAATCAAAGGATGAAATGTTAAGCCAAATCTATAATTATGAAGAGACTAGTGAAATCTATTTTGCGAATAATATTTACATAGGTAAACTTCGAACTGACTTGGAGCGAAGAGAAACAAAATTAGAAGATGTTTCACCACTTGTCATAAACGCTGTTCTTGCAACAGAGGATGAGTATTTCCGCGAGCATAGTGGAATTGTACCAAAAGCCGTTATTCGTGGACTTTTACAAGACTTTCTAAATTCAAGTACACAAACTGGTGGTTCTACACTCACACAACAGCTCATTAAAAATCAGATTTTAACAAATGAGGTTTCTTATGAACGAAAAGCAAGAGAAATCTTACTTGCATTAAGACTTGAGAAATTCATGAATAAGGATGAAATTTTAGAAGCGTATCTTAATATTATTCCTTATGGTAGAAATGCGTCAGGGCGTAATATAGCAGGTATTGAAACAGCAGCCCAAGGGATATTTGGAATTCGGGCATCGGAATTAAATCTTCCACAAGCTGCCTATATTGCTGGTATTCCTCAGGCACCTTTTGCTTATACTCCATTTACGCAATATGGTCAATTAAAGGATGCACAAGGTCTTGAACCTGGTATTGAGCGAATGAAGATTGTGCTATCTCGAATGTTAGAGGTCGGTTATATTAGTGAAGCTGAATACAATGAGGCTATCAATTATGACATTACAAAGGATTTCCGCGAACCAGAGGAGCAAGCTCAAGATAACTATCCTTGGTTAACTTATGAATTAGAAAATCGTGCAAAGAGAATTATTGCAGGTGTTCTTGCTGAAAAGGATGGCATTGATCCAGCTCGTTTAGATGAAGAAGAAAACTTGCTTGAGAAATATTTAATACTTGCCGATCGAGATATTCGTTCAAGCGGTTATCGTATCTATTCAACCATTGATAAAGAAATGTACGATGCCATGCAGGAAGTTGCAAAGAACTTTGAGTATTATGGACATACCTTTACAACAACGACGATTGACCCTGAAACAAATGAAGAGATAGAAATACAAATGCCCGTTCAGGTAGGAAGTATGTTAATTGAAAATAAAACTGGAAGAATTTTAAGCTTTGTTGGCGGTAGAGATTATGAAATTGAAGCATTAAACCATGCCACACAGGCTTATCGTTCAAATGGATCGACGATGAAACCTCTATTGTCGTATGGACCTGCAATCGAATACGGTCTGATCGGTGCTGGAAGCCCTGTTGTCGATGTGAAATTCGTACGGAGTTATGACGGCTATGCCCCATCAAACTATAGTGCAAACGAAGAGCGTGGACTAATGCCTGCACGTGAAGCATTAGCACATTCACAAAACTTAACTGCTTTACGTTTATATGATTCAATCATAGATCGACGTCCAGCAACATATTTAGAGAAACTTGGATTTTCTAAATTAACGGATGGAGACTATGTAAACCTAGCGACTGCTATTGGAGCATTGGAAATTGGAGCAACTGTTGAAGAAAATACAAATGCGTATACAGCATTCGCTAACGGTGGTAAATTTATCGATGCTTATATGATTGAAAAAATTGTGGATTTAGATGGAAATGTTGTATACGAGCATGAATCTGAAGCAGTTGATGTATATATGCCTGAAACTGCTTATATGATTACTGATATGTTACGCGATGTTTTAGATTACGGTACAGGTGCTAGAGCTAATAGTATGCTGAAATTTTCATCCGATTTCGCAGCAAAAACAGGAACCTCTCAAGAATATCGTGATGTATGGTTCGTAGGCTATAACCCAAATGTTTCACTTGGTTTATGGATGGGTTACGACGAGCAACGTTCACTATATCAATTTAATAATACGTACTATCAACCAAGTACAAGGGTTAATATGTTATGGGCGAATATGATGAATGCCATGTATGATATAAATCCAGAGCTTGTTGGTACAAGTGAACAATTTACACCGCCAGACGGAGTCGTAAATGCTTCATTCTGCGGCATTTCCGGTCTTGCCCCTTCAGAAGCTTGTTCAGATGCTGGGCTTGTTAGATCAGATTTATTTAATAGAAATGTATTTTTACCAACAAAACCGGATGACAGTTTCACTCAGTCAGCAACGGTAATGATCGATGGAAAAGCTTATGTGGCACTTGACTCTACACCAAGTGAATTTGTTATTGAAAGTGGAATTGGTTTAAATCCCGAATTTGTAGAAAAAATGCTAGGACGTTTAGGTGGCGATCCATCCAAACTATTACCGAATAATTCTTCGTTAAGCGAGAGTGTGGTTTCAACATCAAAATTAGAACCTGACAGTGGAAATCCACCACCAGTAACAGTAACGTTAAATGGAAATAACATTGTTTGGACAAAATCAAAAGCAAATGATGTCATTGGCTATCGAATATACGATGTAACAGGTGGCGATCGTCATCTAGTGGCAACATTGAAGGATGGCGATGGAAGACAGTTTGTTATCGAATCAGGTAAAACTTATATCGTTGTAGCAGTTGATATTACTGGATTAGAATCAAATAATTCCGGATCAATTACAACAGGTTCATCAAATCCTCAAAATTCGAATAACGGGAATGTTGATGAAGAAAATCATAACGGGAATGGCAATGGCAATGGTCAAAATAACAATTCAGGAAATGGGAATGAAAAGCCTCCGGGAAACAATAACGGAAATAAACCTGACATTATTGATGACATAATTGCTCCTGAAAATGATTACGATTGGGATTAATTAAAACGAAGAAAGCTGAACAGTTAAGTAGTATTACTTAACGTTCAGCTTTTTTATTTTGACTATTATAAGGTCATTTTATAAAATTATCTTCTTCAAAATTGAAATCGCTTGATCAATTTCCTCAAATGTTACTGTTAAAGGAGGGAGTAAGCGTAATACATTTGGTCCCGCTCCACAAACTAGAAGCCCCTCTTCTTCTAATTTTGTAATATAAGGTGCAGCCTCTTTAGCACCAAAATCAATTCCTATTAATAAACCCATACCACGAATTGTGAATTGCTCTTGTGGTAGCAAGTCATTTAATTTATTCGTTAGATAAGCTGATTTTTCTTTTACCTCATCTAAAAAATCATCCTGGAAAACAATATCAATCACTGTTTGCGAAACAGCGACAGCTAATGGATTTCCGCCGTATGTTGTTCCGTGTGAACCAGGGGTAAAAGTGTCATAAATTTCTGATGTTCCTAATACTCCGGCAAATGGGAACCCTCCACCTAATCCTTTTGCCATTGTTACTAAATTTGGTTTTAATGGTGTTTGTTCAAAGGCAAAACGTGTACCTGTTCTTCCAATCCCTGTTTGTACTTCATCAATAATTAATAAAACATCTGAATTTGAGCAAATATTTTGAATCGTATTGGCGAACTCTTCTGTAATTGGATTTACACCACCTTCACCTTGAACAACTTCGAGCATAATTGCTGCAACAGAATCATCAACGGCAGCTTTCAATGCTTTTGCGTCGTTAAAGGGAAGATACGTGAATTTTTCTACTAACGGACCAAACCCTTTATGAATTTTCTCCTGTGCAGTAGCACTCATCACACCAAATGTACGACCATGAAATGAATTTTCGAATGTAATGATATGCGATTTACCAGTATGTTTGCGTGCCATTTTAATAGCTGTCTCATTTGCTTCTGCCCCACTATTACAGAAGAATGCGTGGGATAAATGATTATCTTTTATTAATGATTCTGCTAGCTTCAGTTGGGCCGGACTATCAAATAGGTTACTAGTATGCCAAATTTTTTCGCTTTGTTCTTGTAATGCCTTAACGAGAGATGGATGTGCGTGACCTAAACATAAAACCGCAATACCACTTGTAAAATCTAAATAACTTTTACCATTACTATCTTTTACTATAGTACCTTTTCCTTCTACTAAGCTTATAGGTCTTCTAGAATAATTATTAAATAATGCATTCATACCATTTGCTCCTCACTAATGATTGTTGTGCCTAGTAAATGCTCATTAACAATTTGTACTGATGGCACTCCTTTATTCAACACATTTAGTGCCCCTTTCACCTTCGGAATCATACCACCATAAATTTGTTCCTCTTCTATCCACTGTTCAATTTGAGAAGGAGTTGCTAACTGTTGAAATTCATCATGTATACGAATTCCAGCGACATCTGTTACAAGCAATAAACTGTCTGCATGAACTGCTAGTGCTACCGAACAAGCTACAGTGTCTCCATTGATGTTTAGTACTTGCCCTTCATGATTAATCCCGACACATGCAATAACTGGCACAATTCCATTTTGAATCAGTGTAAAGAGTAAATCTGTATTAACTTTCGTTACTTCACCGACAAATCCATAGATATCTTCATCTAAAAATTCCGCTTGAAGTAACAAATTATCCAAGCCATTTAAGCCGATTGACGGGATTTCTGCTTTATTTAATTCGAAAACAAGCTTTGGATTCACCTTACCAATGAGTGTAGATTGTACGATTTCAATTGCATCTTTATTCGTGACTCGAATCCCGTTTAATGTATATGATTTAATTTGTTGTTTCTCTAATTCTCTATTGATCGCTGGGCCACCACCGTGGGTAATAATAATATCGTAACCCTGTTCCTGCAATTTCTTAAAATTGTAAAAGAAGGCCTCATTTAAGCCTTCTAATGTACTTCCACCAAGTTTTACAACAATCGTTTTACGAGCGGTACGATGCGTTGATTTGAACGTAGTCATATGTTAAATCGCACCCCCATGCTACTCCGTGTCCAGTTCCTTGCTCTAGTGAAACATAAATTTTCACTTCATTTGCTTTAAGAATTTGAATTAATTCATCCTCTGAAAATGGAACAGGTTCACCATTTTCAACCATTAATGCATTTCCGATTTTAATCGTGATTTTATCCGGATCAACTGTTGCACCGCTATATCCAACAGCAGCAATAATACGGCCCCAGTTTGCATCACAACCAAAAACAGCCGTTTTTACTAAAGGTGATCCAACTACCGTCTTTGCAATCTTACGGGCCTCTTCATCTGAAGCCGCACTATCAACTTCTACTTCTATTAATTTTGTAGCACCTTCACCATCTCTTGCGATTGATTTTGCTAAATCCTCACATGTAGCTTTTAAAGCTTCATAGAAATTATTCCAATCAGGATGTATTGGTGATAATGGATCATTTCCTGCTAATCCATTCGCCATTACAAGCACTGTGTCATTTGTAGATGTATCACCATCAACGGTAATTGCATTAAATGTTAGTTCTGTAATTTTTGACAATGCATACTGTAAATTTCCAGCGTCGATGTTTGCGTCAGTTGTAATAAATCCAAGCATCGTTGCCATATTTGGTTCAATCATTCCCGAGCCTTTGGCAGTACCTGAAATAATGACTTCATAGCCATCAACTGTTGTACTATATGTTGTATTTTTCATCACTGTATCCGTTGTCAAAATGGCCTGAGAAAAATCAATCGCATTCTCTAAAGAATTACCGAGCTCTATTTTGTTAATTCCCATACGTACAGGTTCCATTTTCATAATTTCTCCTATTACGCCAGTTGAAGCAACCCCAACTAAGGAAGGGTCTATCCCTAATTTTTTTGCAGTTAAGTGTTGCATCTCAATTGCATCTAAAAGACCTTGTTTTCCAGTACATGCGTTTGCATTCCCTGAGTTGACGATTAAAGCTTGCATTTTTCCGCTATTATATACAACTTCCTTTGTTACCTTTAAAGGTGCTGCTTGCACGGCATTCGTTGTAAAAACACCTGCAACACTTGCTGGAACTTCGCTTACTAACATCGCTAAATCTTTCTTTTTATGCTTAATCCCACAGTGAATACCAGCTGCTTTAAATCCTTTTGGTGAAACAATGTTTTTGCTTGAAAGTCTTTTTAATTCATAGCTAACCTTAGACACATTATTTTCCTCCTCTAAATTCCCCTAGTTTTGTTAAATAAATAATGGCACTACATCCAATCCATCCGTTTGAGGTAATCCAAATTGTACGTTCATATTTTGAATTGCTTGCCCCGCAGCGCCTTTCACTAAATTATCTATTACACTTACAATTGTTACGCGATTTGTTCGATTATCTAATTTCACTAAAATATCACAGAAATTTGAACCTTTTACTCGGTTCGTTCCTATTGAATTTACATCTGTCACAATTCTAACAAAAGGATTATTTTTATACGTATCTAGTAAACATTCAACAAGCTGTTTTTCCGTAAACCCTTCCATTGCTGGAGCATAAGTAGTAGATAAAATCCCTCTTGTCATTGGAACAAGATGCGTATTAAATGAAATCGTTGTTTTAACACCAGCAAACAAGTCTATTGCTTGCTCGATTTCTGGAATATGCTGATGTTCATTTATTTTGTATATAGAAAAATTTTCATTTGTCTCACTAAAATGGGTTGCTTGGGATGGTTTATTTCCCGCGCCAGATACACCACTTTTCGCATCAATAACAAGAAACCTTGAATCAATAAGGTTCTCTTTCACAAAAGGTAAAATAGATAATAAAACAGCAGTAGGGTAACATCCTGGGTTCGCTATTAAGCTAGCATGTTTTATTTCTTCTTCATTCCATTCTGTTAATCCATAAACACTGTCATTAAGCAATTCAACTGGTGCTGGATCCTTTTTATACCATTTTTCATAGTCGAGTGGGTTTTTTAATCGATAGTCACCAGATAAATCAATTAATTTTGGTCCGACATCAACAAGTGGAGGTAATAGCTTACTTGTCACCCCCGAAGGCGTACTTGTAAAAATAACATCAAATTTGGATAATGCATTTACATCTATTTTTTTCAATGGATCGTCATGGATTGTTAGTAAATGACCAAATCGTGATGAAAATACTGCTCCTTCATCTGAAGAAGTGAATAAATGAACTTTCTCCACCTCCGGATGATTGTGTAAAAAACGAATTAATTCTAATCCTCCATAACCCGTTGCACCTACAATTCCTACTTTCATTCGATTCACCTCTAAAACAAGATATAGTAAGTATAAGACTGCATATTTATTAAGTCAACTGTATTTTTATATATCTATATTTTTATTTTCATAAAAACTCACTTCCCTATAATTCTTAGCTTCATTCTATACTTTCATCATATTTCATTGATATATAAGTTTTTTCGATATAATTTAATGCAAAATAAATAGAACCCAAAAGCGTTGCTATCGCAAAACTTATGAGTTCTCATAATTATTTTTGTATATTTATTAATTTCCACTATTGCATCATGTTATACTCTTCACAATTGAAATAACGTTATCTTTTAATCTTCCATTGTAGATAAATCACCAGTCGGTAAGTCTAATTCCCATGCTTTTAAAACACGGCGCATGATTTTACCACTACGAGTTTTTGGTAATTTGTCTTTAAATTCAATTTCACGCGGTGCAGAATGTGCGGCCAAACCTGTCTTCACAAAGTTACGAATATCTTCCGCAAGTTCATCTGTTGGTTCTACACCTTCTCGTAACGCAATAAATGCTTTAATTATTTCACCGCGCACTGGATCTGGTTTACCAATAACACCTGCTTCCACAACATCAGGGTGTTCCAATAATTTGCTTTCTACTTCAAATGGACCTACACGCTCTCCAGAAGTCATAATGACATCATCAATACGTCCCTGAAACCAAAAATAGCCATCCTCATCTGTATAAGCTGAATCTCCTGAAACATACCATTCCCCTTTTAAAAAGTACGATTCATATCTGCTTGGATTTCCCCATATTGCACGCATCATTGACGGCCAACCTTTACGAAGAGCTAAATTACCCATTGTAAATGGTGGTAACTCATTACCTTCATCATCAACGATGGCTGCGTGAACTCCTGGAATTGGTTTCCCCATAGAACCTGGTTTAATGTCCATTGTAGGGTAGTTACAAATCATATGCGCACCTGTTTCAGTCATCCACCATGTATCATGTATTCGATGACCAAGTTCATCCATTCCCCAACGAATGACTTCTGGATTCAACGGTTCCCCAACCGATAACACATGACGAAGTGAAGACAGATTATATCCTTCTAGAACACTAGTACCAGCACCCATAAGCATACGGAAAGCAGTTGGTGCACTATACCAAACTGTTACACGATACTTTTCAATTGCACCATACCAAGCTTGTGGAGTGAATCTACCTCCTACAATGAGGTTGGTTACACCATTTAACCAAGGACCAAAAATACCATAAGCAGTCCCCGTTACCCATCCTGGATCTGCTGTACACCAATAGATGTCCTCATCTTTTAAATCCAATACCCATTGTGCTGTTTGATATTGTTGAATCATTGCATTATGAACATGAAGTACTCCTTTAGGCGCCCCAGTAGATCCAGACGTATAATGAAGTAGCATTCCATCTTCTCGATCTACCCATACAATTTCAAAATTTGGTGAAGCTTGATTTAGCTTCTCTTTAAAGTTGACTATTTTGTCAGTTTCCTCAACTTCATCCCCAACAACAAAAATCTTCTCTAAACTTGGGAGTCTGTCAATGGGTACACGACTTAGTAAAGTCTTCGATGTTACAAGAACTTTTGCCTGACTATCTGTAAGTCGATCATAAACTGCGCCTTCCATAAACGCTTCAAACAATGGGCCGACAATGACACCCATTTTAATAGCACCAAGTAGTGCAAAATATAGCTCAGGTGTTCTTGGTAAAAATACAAATAAACGATCACCTTTTTGCAAGCTCGAAAACTCTTTAAAAACATTCGCAGCTTTATTCGTCATCTGCTTCATTTCGTTAAAAGAATAGCTTTCCTTTCGATTACCGTCATCAAAATAGAGTGCAATTTTATCTTTCCTAAAGCCTTCTGTATGACGATCAATCGCTTCATATGCAGCATTTAGCTTCCCCGTTGTATACCAACTAAACGCCTTTTCAACAGCTTCCCAATCGAAAGTCGCTACAGTCTCATCATAATTTTTCAAATGATGATCACCGACATTTGCAACTAATCTGTCTGTAATTTTCATCCCCATAAAAATTACCCCTTTCTATAAAATAAAGTTTTAACTTTAAAACGTACATCCCCACGTCCCAAGTTAAAACATACATACATTTTACAATAAATGTAATACTATAGGCAAAATAATTTTACTTTTTAAATATTTCACATTTTTCTGCAAAAACGAGCTTTTTTGCGCATTAATTAATATATAATGGTAGTATCATATCCAGGTGGTGTTTGGGTAAATGGAACATATTAAGAATTTTTATAGCGTTGAAATGGAGACAAAAAATGGACTTATTGTTATCGAAGGACCCGTAGCTCCAGAACAACTTTCTAAATATACATTTCATGAGGAATTGACTTCTTTTAGACCTTCAGAACAGCAAAAAAAAGCTTTAGTAGAAATATCAGAACTTGAAGAGGGACGAATTTTTATAAGTCGAAGAGAAAGTCTAGTTGTCGGTTATGTGACATACTTGTATCCCGACCCACTTGAAAGATGGTCTGAAGATAAGATTGAAAATATGATTGAACTTGGCGCCATTGAAATTATTCCTTCTTATAGAGGATGTGGTGTAGGTAAAAAGCTTTTAGAAGTCTCTTTCATTGATGATCATATGGAAGATTATTTAGTCATTACAACAGAATATTATTGGCATTGGGATTTAAAGGGTTCGGGCTTAAATGTTTGGGAATATCGCAAAATGATGGAACGTCTTATGAGTTCTGTTGGCTTTGAACCTTATGCAACAGATGATCCAGAAATTACTTCCCACCCTGCCAATTGCTTAATGGCACGCATTGGAAAGCGAGTTAATGAGGATACAATTGAAAGATTCGATAGATTAAGATTTAAAAATAGATTTATGTATTAAAAGGGGATAAGAATATGATCATTGAAGAAATTATGAAAACGGATGTTTTAACCCTTTCACCTAAAAATACAGTTCGAGATGCTTTACGATTAATGAAGGAGAATAGTATCCGACATATACCAATCATTGACAATGATAAAGAATTAGTCGGTCTAGTCACGTCAAATACAATTAAAAACGCACTTCCCTCCAACTTAATAGCTAACCCGACTATCTCTATTTATGATGAAAATATCGAAAATATTATGATTAAAGAAGTAATCGTAGGTCATCCACTGGACTTTGTCGAAGAGGTGGCACTCACATTTTATGATATGCAAATCAGCTGTATTCCAATTGTATCTGGTGGTCAGCTTGTTGGCATCGTTACCTCATCGGATTTGCTTTATACATATATTGAGTTAACAGGAGCGAATAAACCATCTTCTAAGATTGATATAAAAGTAAAGGATCGTTCAGGTGTTTTATCAGATATACTACACATATTTAAAAAACATAAAGCAAATGTATTAAGTGTACTAGTGTTCCCCGATTCTAAAAAAAGAGATGATAAAATTATTACAATCCGAGTTCAAATTTTAAATCCTCTTATGATTATTGAAGATTTGAAGAAAGCAGGATTTGACGTACTTTGGCCAAATCTGCCAGGTATTACGCAATGAAAAATGCTGTCTTTGTTTACTCGCCTGAACAACTCGGATATAAATTTTCTGATTCGCACCCCTTCAATCATCAAAGATTACTATTAACGATGGATTTACTAAAATGTATAGATGCCTTAAAAGATGATGATATTATACCTGCAAGAATGGCAACAGATGAGGAAATTGCACTGGCACATGATGAAAA